>NZ_WSTA01000106.1 GCF_009789225.1 Agromyces seonyuensis
CGGGCGCGGCCGGGGCTGCAGCGGGGGCGGCCGGGGCCGCGCTCTCGGCCGGCGCCGGAACCGGGGCCGTCGGCTGCGTCGCCTCGGCGGGGGTCGGGGCCGTCTCGGCCGTGGGCTCGGGGGAAACCGCAGCAGCGGGAGCCGTCTCGCTCGTCGGCACGGCGGAGGTCGGCTCGGTCCGGTCGGCGCCGGATTCGTTCTCGGTCATGGTTGCTCCTTCCAAGCCCCCTCAGGATGACTGGCGATGCTGTGTCCGACTCGGGCGAACCCTATGACGAACATATGCAAGTGCCCGATGGGCCCTGGTGGCCCTGCGGGTAGCGTTGCAGGATGCACGACCCCGCCCCCGGACTCCCCCTCGCCCCCTGGCAGCGCACCGCTGCCGGTGCCGGACTGCTCGGTTCGGACGGCCGCATCGCCGCGACCATCTTCGCAGAGATGAGCGCGCTCGCCGCGTCGACCGGCGCGATCAACCTCGGACAGGGATTCCCCGACGAGGACGGCCCCGGCGAAGTGCTCGAGGCGGCACGCCACGCGATCGAGTCCGGCGTGAACCAGTATCCGCCGGGCATCGGCGACCCGCTGCTGCGTCACGCGATCGCCCGCCACCAGGAGCGGCGCTACGGCATCCGCCTCGATCCCGACCGGGAGGTCCTCGTGACCGCCGGCGCGACCGAGGCGCTCGCGGCGAGCATCCTCGCGTTCGTCGACGCCGGCGACGAGGTCGTCACCTTCGAGCCCTGGTACGACGCCTATGCGGCGCTCGTCGCCCGAGCCGGCGGCCGGCACGTCACCGTGCCGCTGCGCTTCCCCGACTGGACGCCCGACCTGGGCGACCTCGAGGCCGCGATCACGGATCGTACGCGCCTCATCATCGTCAACAGCCCGCACAACCCGACGGGCACAGTGCTGCCGACCCCGATCCTGCAGCGCATCGTCGAACTCGCCGAGCGGCACGACGCCCTCATCGTCACCGACGAGGTCTACGAGCACCTCGTCTTCGACGGCCGCACGCATACCCCGATCGCGAGCCTGCCGGGCGGCTTCGAGCGCACCCTCTCCATCTCCTCCGCGGGCAAGACGTTCTCGACGACCGGCTGGAAGGTCGGCTGGATCACCGGCCCGGCGCACCTCGTGACCGCGGCGCTCGCGGTGAAGCAGTACCTCACCTTCGTGAACGCCGCCCCCTTCCAGCCGGCGATCGCCGTCGGGCTCGACCTGCCGGACGAGCGGCTCGCCCGCTTCGGCGAGGTCCTGCAGTCCAAGCGCGACCGGCTCGTCGCCGGGCTCGAGACGGCCGGGTTCGCCGTCTCCGTGCCGCAGGCCGGCTACTTCGTCGTCGCGGACGCGGCTCCGCTCGGCGCCGTCGACGCCGTCGAGTTCTGCCGGGCGCTCCCCGAGCGGGCCGGCGTCGTGGGCATCCCGGTGTCGGCGTTCGTGCACCCCGAGCGCCGCGCCGACGTCGCGAGCCTCGTGCGCTTCGCCTACTGCAAGCGGATGCCCGTGCTCGACGACGCCGCCGAGCGGCTCGCCTCCCTCGCGGGATCGCCGGTCGAGTAGCGACGCAGTCGCGTATCGAGGCCGTGCACCGGGTCTCGATTCGGCGCTGCGCGCCGACTCGACCGACGGGGTTCCCTGCGTGCCGACTCGACCGGCGCAGCGAGATCAGCCCCGGGGCTGCGCTACTCGGCCGGCTCGACGCGGTAGCGCCGCAGCTCGAGCGCCGGGTTGGTGCGGCGCACCGCCGCGATGCGGTCGAGCGAGAGTGCGGCGACGGCGGCATCCGCCCGTTCGCCGAGCGAGGCGAGCGCGACGCCCATCGGGTCGACGACGAGCGACTCCCCCACGCCGCCGGGCGCCGTGTGGTCGGCCGCGAGCACGTAGACGGTGTTCTCGATCGCCCGAGCCGTGACGAGCGAGCGCCAGTGGAACGCCTTGAGCGGCCCGGGCACCCACTCCGCGGGCATGCAGATCGCGTCGGCGCCGGCATCCACCAGCATGCGGCTCACCTCGGGGAAGCGCACGTCGTAGCAGGTCTGCAGGCCGAAGCGCACGCCCTCGATCTCGAACAGCTCCGGTTCGCCGAGCGCGCCCGGGGCGACCCACTCGCTCTCTCGCGAGCCGAACGCGTCGTAGAGGTGCTGCTTGCGGTAGGTCGCGACGACGCCCGCGCGCGGGGCGACCGCGACGAGGGTGTTGTGCACCCGATCGTGCCCGTCGACGGCGGCGCCGGGCGCGGGCTCGAGGAGGCCGGCGACGAGGACGACCCCGAGCTCGTCGGCGAGGTTGCCGAGGCCCGCCACGAACGGCCCGTCGAGGGGCTCGGCGTTCGCGACCCACTCAGGACCCGGCGTCGGCGTGAACGCGGCCGAGTACTCCGGCAGCACGACGAGCCGCGCGCCGCGCAGCACCGCCGTGCGCACGAGATCGCCGATCGCGGCGAGGTTGGCCGCTCGATCCGGGCCGGGCGCGAACTGGGCGACGGCGACGAGCAGTTCGCCGGTGGCGTCGGAGGCGGTCATCCGTTCACCCTAGCGAGCCCGCGAGCCGACGGATCCCGGGGCGGACGCCCGGGTACGCTCGCTCTCGTCGCCGCCTTCGACGCGCGGCACCGACCCGATGCACCGACGCCACCGAAAGGCCGGCACCGATGAGCGCACCCGAGACCCCCGCCGACGCCGAAGCCGCCACGACGCCCCGAGCGGCTCCGGTCGAGGAGCCGACTCGCGGTTGGCGCGGCTTCTGGAACCGCGGCGGCTGGTGGAAGGCGCTCGCCTTCTCGGCCGTCTACTGGGGCGTCTACCAGCTCATCGGCCTCGGCGTCGGCGCCGTGTTCGGCGACGTCATCGACGAGTCGAACCTCACCGGCGATGCCGCTTCGATCCTCCTCGGCATGGCCCTGCCGATCGCGCTCGCGGGACTCCTCGTGCTCGTCTTCGTGCTCACGCTCGGCTGGGGCCGCGAGATCTTCGGCCGCCAGCCGCTGCCCGGCCGGTGGTGGATGTGGATCGCCGTCGTGCTCGCGGTCGTCCCCATCCTGCTGCGCTTGGCCGCGACCGACTGGGCCGAGTACACGCCCGGTGTCGTCGTCGCGTTCCTCGTGCTCGGCCTCGCGATCGGCTTCACGGAGGAGCTCGTCACGCGCGGCGTGGACGTGAACCTGCTGCGCCGCCACGGGTACGGCGAGCGCGTCGTATTCGTGCTCTCCTCGCTGCTGTTCGCCCTGCTCCACTCCGGCAACATCGTCTCGGGCGCTGAGCCCCTCGTCGTCGGGGTCACCGTGCTCTACACCTTCGGCTTCGGCGCGACGATGTTCCTCTCGATGCGGGCGACCGGCAGCATCGTGCCGGCGATGCTGCTGCACGCCTGCACCGACCCGACCACGATCCTCGCGGTCGGCGGCGTCGACGCCCACGGCGCGACCGCCGGCGACAGCGGGCTCGTCAACCTCGCAGGCGTCTTCAACTGGCTGTACTTCGTGCTCGCCCTCGTCGCGATCATCTTCCTCAAGGGCCGCGTGCGGCCGAAGGCGCCCACCGCCTGAGGCGCCGACTCCGGCTCCCTCACGACCTCGGCCGCCGGTCGTCCGCACGCGCGGCGGCTGGCGGCCGCGGCCGTCTCCGGGCAGACTGCGGCCCGTGGGGGCGTGGGTGCTGCACGTGGACCTCGACCAGTTCGTCGCGGCGGTCGAGGTGCTGCGGCGCCCGGAACTCGCCGGGCTCCCGGTCGTCGTCGGCGGGCATGGCGACCCGACCGAGCGCGGGGTCGTCTCGACCGCGTCCTACGAGGCGCGCGAACTCGGCGTCGGCTCGGGGATGCCGCTGCGCATCGCCGCCCGCAAGGCACCGGATGCCGTCTTCCTGCCCGTCGACAAGCCCGCCTACGAAGCCGCCTCGGCCGACGTGCTCGCCGTGCTGCAGACGTGGCCCGGCGGCGTGGTGCAGGTGCTCGGCTGGGACGAGGCGTTCGTCGGGCTCGACGCCGACGACCCCGAGGCCGCGGCACGGGGCATCCAGGCCGCCGTGCTCGAGACCACCCGGCTGCACTGCAGCGTCGGCATCGGCGACACGCTCATCCGGGCGAAGGTCGCGACCGGCTTCGCGAAGCCGCGCGGCGTGTTCCGGCTCACCGAGGCGAACTGGATGAGCGTCATGGGCGAGCGCCCGACCAAGGAGCTCTGGGGCGTCGGCAGCCGCATCGCCGCGCGGCTCGAGACGCTCGGGGTGCACACCGTCGCCGAACTCGCCGCGGCGCCCGAGGACGTGCTCGTCGCGGAGTTCGGCCCGAAGCTCGGCCCCTGGTACGGCACCCTCGGCCGCGGCGAGGGCGACCGCGACGTCGACGACACCCCGTGGGTGGCGCGGGCGCGCAGCCGCGAGACCACGTTCCAGGAGGACCTCGACGAGCCCGCCGCGGTCGAGGCCGCCCTGCGCGACCTGACCGCGGCCGTGCTCGGCGACGTCGCCGAGGAGGGCCGTCCCGTCATCGGGCTCACGCTCAAGGTGCGCTATGCGCCGTTCGACACGAAGACGCACGCGCGCAAGATCGCCGAGACGGCTGACCCGGACGAGGTCCTCGCCGCCGTGCTCGGCCTCGCCGCCGACCGCCTCGACCCCGACCGCGCCGTCCGGCTGCTCGGGCTCCGCGCCGACCTCAAGATGCCGGAGGACGCGCGCGAGCCGCGCACGCCGGGCCGCGGCGGCTGGTGAGGCCGCCGCGGGACGGCATCCTCAGTTCTTCGTCATCTCCTTGCCGTGCGCGGTGATCGCGTAGATGACGAGCACGTCCACCGCGATGACGATGACCGCCCACCAGGGCTGCGCCGGCAGCAGCATGAGCTGCCCGATCGCGCTCAGCCCGGCGAGCACGATGGCGACGATCCTCGCCCAGCTCGCACCCATGAACAGTGCGATGCCGGTCAGCACGAGGGCCGCGCCGATGAGGAGGTTCCACCACCCCCACCCGGTCACGTCGAAGAGGAGCAGGCCGCCCTCGGTGAGAACGTAGTAGGTGTTCGAGCCGACCAGGGCCGCGATCCCCTGGACGAGGCTGAACGCGCCGTTCAGGATCAGGATGACGCCGGCGAAGCCGACCCATCCGACCCATCCCGACACCGACGGACGCGGAGCTGCTGCTGTCATCGTGCTTCCCCCTTGCACGAGCGGATACTGCGCGTGTTCGCGCAGCAGGACCGCCATATCGCTGACGCTAGACCCCCGGATCGCGCCGGAGCGGCCCCGAATGCCGTTCGTTCCACGGCGAACGCGGGGCCCGCCGCGCACGTGCGACGGGCCCCGCGAGGCGACGCGATCAGCCGATGCCGAAGAGGCGCTTCAGCCAGTCGACGACGGCCTGGACGACCTCGCTCAGTCGGTCGATCGGCCGCTGCTTCGTCACCTCGACCGCCGCCGACACGACGCTCACCGGCGGCTGGCCGTCGACGCTCGCCGTGACCTCGACCGAGAGCGCGTGCCCGACGTCGCCGCCGCGCACCGTGTAGGTCGCCTCAGTGCCCTTCCGCCCCGGGATCGGCTCCCCGTCGAGGAGCCAGCGGTACGAGAACGTCGCGTCCGCGTGCGACCACGTGCCCGGGAAGGCCGTCACGGTCTTGCCCTTGACCGCGTCGCCGACGACGACCGGCGCCTCGAGGACGGCCAGCGGCACCGTGACCTCCGGCAGCACCTCGATGACGGTCGGCTCGGCGATACCGACGAGCCGCGCGCCGGTGCCGGCCGGGGCGGCATCCGTCAGCTCGTAGAGCCCGTGCAGGTCGACCGAGCCGTCCGCCGCGATCTCCGGGGCGACGCTCCGGTCGAGGGAGACGAACCAGCCCGCGTCGATCGCCGACGAGCCGCCCGGGTTCCACCGGTTCGACGGGTCGGTCAGGAGCGAGGCATCCGCCTGCTTCAGGCCGAGCACGTCGGCCTGCGGGCCGCGCCACGAGAGCACCCCGCTCGCCCGGTAGTCGGTCGTCGCCGCGTTCGTCTCGAGGCGCACGCCCCGGTCGTTGTCGACCGAGGTCACCGACTCGAGCCGCACGTTCGGCCCGGAATTCGACGTCACGCCCGTGGCGAGGTTGCCGTAACTGACCGAGTTGCGGAGCAGATGGTCGCCCGGCATCGACTCGCCGCCGAGCTTGAACCCGTTGCCTTCGCCCCGCAGCGCGCTGGCGTCGCCGAGCCGGCCGTTGTCGTAGGCGACCGAGTCCTCGATCACGACGGTGCCGATCGGTCCGGTGGTGGACTTCGCGTAGAGGTCCCAGCCGTCGTCGATGTTGTTGTACGCGATGTTCGAGCGGAACACGTTGCCCTCGCCGACGGTGAGCTTCGCCGCGAACCCGTCGGCGTCGTTGCCGCCGACGTCGGCGTTGTCGTGGGACACCGACGAGACGACGAGGTTGTGCGTCGGCCACAGCGCGGGCGGCTCGCTCTCGGAACCCGAGATCTGGATGCCCGTGTCCTGGTTGTGGTGCGACTCGACGCGCTCGACGACGTTGTGGTTGCCCTGGACGAGCATCGGCTTCTGCTTGTTCGCCGAGCCGGTGATCTCCAGGTCGTACACGTGCCACCAATCGCCGCGGAGCACGAGGCCGCCGTCGGGCGAGCCCGTGAGGTCGAGCACCGCGCGCGAGCCCGGCTCGCTCAGGAGCGTGATCGGCGCCTCGGGGGTGCCGTCGTTGCCGCGCTCGGCGACGACCTTGCGCTCCAGCGCGTAGACCCCGCCCTCGAGCACGATCTGCTGGCCCGGCTGGGCGAAGCCGACCGCGGTGCGCAGGTCGAGCGGCGACGCGGACGTGCCGGCGCCGTCGGGCGAGCCGTCGGGGGCGACGCGGATCGACTGCCCCGGCTCGCCGTAGGAGCGCACGGTCACCGTGAGCGGCACATCGACGGGATCGGTGGACTCCAGCTCCTCGCGCTCGCCGAGCTGCGGCTGCTCGGCCGACGGCAGCAGCCGCACGGTGAGCTCGTTGGCACCGGGCTGGAGGGCGACCGGGGCGAGCACGCGCTCGCCGGGGGCGAGGGCGATGCCGTCGACGAGCACGGCGCCCGAGGCATCCAGGATCTGCCCGGTGCCGTAGACGTTCGCGACGAGCGGCACGTCGAGGGTGTCGTGCGGCGTCGTCGTCGTGACGTCCACGTCGAGGGTCGCCGCGACGTACTCGGTCGGCGGCTCCTGGGCCGGCTCGTCGTCCTCGGGGCGGATCGTCGTGAACTCCCAGTCGGTGACCGTCACCTGGATCTTGCGGGCGACCGCCATGCCGACGAAGAATGAGTCGGGGTTCTGCTGCAGCAGCAGCTCGGGGTCGTACTGGATGACCTCGAGCACCTCGTCGCCGCGGTGCCAGATGGCGTGGAAGCCCGTGTTCGACTTGCGGAGGGTGAGCTCGTAGACGTCGCCGTCGCCGAACTTCGGAGCGCTCGCGATCTCGGGTCGCCAGTCGCGGTCGAAGGCGACGGAGTCGCTCGAGTCGCGCACGCCGGCGGTCGCGTCGGTCGTCGCGCCCGTGTAGCCCTGCACGAAGCGGGCGCCCGGGGTGCCGTCCTGCCAGGCACCTGCCTCGGTGCCGTAGGCGTAACGCGTGACCATCGCGCCCGCGGAGTTGAAGTAGCGCGCCGCGGAGACGCCCGGCACGAGGTCGTCGACGGCGATGACGCCGAAGCCCGACTGGGCGTCCTTCAGCGACGAGTCGTCGACGCGGAAGGATGCCGTGAGCGTGAAGTTCTCGCTCGCCGGGTCGATCTGCGTGTAGTAGTACTGGAACCCGTCTTCGGAGGTCGCGATCTTCGTCGTGCTCGCCTTGGCGTCGAACGTGATCGTGCCGTCGGCATGCTCGGTGACCTGGCCGCCCGAGCCCGCGTTCGAGCCGATGTCGGCGATCTGCCAGCGCTCTGCGGCTCCCGCGACCTCGACGAGGAACGGCGCGCCCGCGACCGCCTCGTCGCCGCGGTGGGCGACGACGCGCACGTCGTAGGCGGCGCCGGGCGTCAGGCCGGTCACCTCAGCGGTGCCGCCGACGACGCCCGCGCGCAGGGGCGCGAAGGATGCCGCGCCCTGCCGCGCCTCGACCGAGTAGGAGTCCGCCTCGGCGGATTCCGTCCACGTCAGGGCGACGGTCGCCGACCCGGCCGCGACGGCCGTCGTGAGGGCGCCGGTGATCTCGGGGCCGACGAGCGGCAGTGCGAAACCGTCGAGCGCGGCGCGCGCCGAGGTCAGCGGGGATGCCTCGCTGGCGCGCGTGAGGCGCACCTCGGCCGTGTAGTCGCCGGAGCCCGGCGGTGTGAGCGCGAGCGTGCCGCCCGCGCCGTCGCCTGCTGCGAGGGTCTGGTCGACCTTCGCGCCGGCGGCGTCGAAGAGGGTCGCGTACGCGACGTCGCCACCGTCTGCGCCGAGGAGGCCCGTGTAGTCGACGAGCACCTGCGAGGGGTCCGCGGGGTCGACCGAGACCGAGTCGATGCCCGGTGCGGCCACCTCGCTCCACGGCGCGCGCGTCGGGGCGTCGAACGCCCCGAGCTGCGCGGCGTAGACGTTGACGCCCGAGCTCGGCGAGGCGATCCAGTAGTCGCCCGGCGCCGTGATCGGGACGCTCGCGGTCACGACGGCGGTCGTGCCGTCGTCGGCGAGCGCCGCCAGTCGCCCGACCTCGCCCGCGGCGCTCGAGACCGCGAGCACCCGGTCGGCCGTCGCGCTGCCGCTGCGCGCGTTCACGAACAGCGTCGTCGGCACCTCGTCGGCGGCGACGGTGAAGTGCAGCGACCGGTTCGCCTGCGCGCCCGTGCCGTTGAGCTTGATGCGCTGGGTGAACTCATCGCCGCGGTCGGAGATGCGCGCGTGGGCATCCACGGTGACGTTCTTGCCCGCCGCGGCGGCGATCGAGAAATCGGTGCCGGTGTCGGTGAGGGCGACGTACTCCCCCACGGCGAGATCGGCGGCGTTCAGGGCGGTCGAGGGGCCGAGCGCGGTGGCCGAGACGGCGCCGGTGAGCGCGAGCGCCGCGGCCAGCACGACGGCCAGCGAGGTTCGGACGGGTGGTCTGAGCTGGGACATGGATCTCCTCGTCGAGATGCGTGCCGCTCAACGCCGAACGGCACGGGAAAGCGCTTTCTGACTCACGTCGATTGGTACGGTAATCGCTTTCCCGCCGAGCAGCAAGTGCCGGCTGCCGAGTCGACGACCGATCGCCCCGCGACCCCTTGACGGAGAACTTGTATTTTGCAAGTGTGAGCCGCATGAGCCTCTTCATCACCTGCCCCGTCGAGAACGTGGAACGCGCGACGGCGTTCTACACGGCCCTGGGCTGGACCCTCAACCCCGACATGTCCGACCACAACGTGTCGTGCTTCGCGATCGCGCCCGAGCAGTACGTCATGCTCGGCACCCGGGCGATGTACGCGAGCGTCGGCGGCACCGACGATCTCATCGGCGGCCCCGACACCCCCTCGAAGGTCACGGTCTCGTTCGACCTCGGCAGCCGCGAGGCGGTCGACGAACTCGTCGAGCGCGCCGGTGCCGCCGGCGGGCGCATCGGCGAGACCGACGACTACCCCTTCATGTACCAGCGCCAGTTCGACGACCCCGACGGCTACCACTACTCGCCGTTCTGGATGAAGCCCGAGACCGATCCGACCGCGTGAGCGACCTCGCCGCCGCACTCGAGGTCGTCGGAGCACGTTGGGCGCTGCTCATCGTGGAACGGCTGCTCGACGGGCCGCAGCGCTACGGCGATCTGCAGCGCGAACTCGGCGTGCCGACGAACATGCTCGCCATCCGTCTGCGCGAGCTCGAAGCCGCGGGCGTGCTCTCGCGCCTGCCGCTCAAGCACAACACGCGCGCCTACGCGCTCACCGATCGCGGCCTCGCCCTCCGTGCGGCGATCGTCGCACTCGGGCGTTGGGGCGCGGAGCAGGTCCGCACTGCGAACAAAGGCCGCGATCCGGGCGATCACGGCGGTGGCGTCGCAGATGCGTGACAGATCGCCGACCGGCGGCGCACGACCACCGCGATCGCTCCCCTGGAACGGCTCCCGCAACATGACGAAGGCCGCTTCCGGATTCACCGGAAGCGGCCTCTGACCTGTGTTTCTTCAGTTGCGGGGGCAGGATTTGAACCTACGACCTCTGGGTTATGAGCCCAGCGAGCTACCGAACTGCTCCACCCCGCGGCACAAGAGAAGACTCTACCACCGCCCGGAGCATCGCCCGACCACGGCCGGCATCCGCGCCTTCGTGCCGAGGGTCGCGACGTCTGTCGTCGCTGCCAGGATGCGGGACATGGAGATCGAAACCCTGCAGCGGGACGTCGAATCGGTGTCGGTCGTCTACGCCGAGCGGAACGACATCGCGCGCACCGACGACTGGTTGGTTCTGAAGCTCGGCGAGGAGGTCGGCGAGCTCACGCAGGCGTATCTCGCCCGGTCCGGGCAGGCGCGCGACAAGGGGCGCACGCCGACCGAGGTCGAGGAGGATTTCGGCGCCGAGCTCGCCGACGTCCTGGCGCACGTGCTGCTGCTCGCCGAGCGCTTCGCCGTGGATCTCCCGGCGGAAATCGGGCGCAAGTGGTTGGCCTGGTTGCCGCGCGACGCCGCGGCCACTGCCGCGGGTGCTGGGGAGTAAGGCGCGCAGCGGCCGATCGGATCGGTCCGCGATGATCGGGTGCGGGCCCCGCGGGACGGGGAAGCTCGAATGCGAAGGAGGACGCCGTGATCGAGACCCTGAACGCGCTCGTCGAACTCGTCGAGGACGACCTCGGCAGCGACCCCGACGTCGCTCGGCTCGCGACCGCAGCCGGCACGACCGAGTACCACGTGCGCCGCATGTTCTCGTCGCTCGCCGGGATGCCGCTGTCGGAGTACGTCCGACGTCGGCGGATGACGCTCGCCGCGGCCGACCTGCTCGGCGACGACGACCTGCTCGACATCGCCGTGCGCGCCGGCTACGGCTCCACGGAGGCGTTCGGCCGGGCGTTCCGGTCCGTCCACGGCATCGGCCCGGCCGATGCGCGGCGCGACGGCGGCCCCCTTCGCACCCAACCGCAACTCAGGTTCCGCCTGACCGTCGAAGGAAGCACCCCCATGGACACCCGAATCGCAGATCGGCCGGCGTTCCGGCTCGTCGGCCACGCCGCGCGCGTGCCGCTCATCCACCGCGGCCCCAACCCGCACATCCAGGCGCACATCGCGTCCCTCCCGCTGAGCGAGCACGTCCGGTTGAAGGAACTCGGCGACGCCGAACCGGCCGGCATCCTCCAGGTGAGCGACGATGTCGATCCGGATGCCACGGAGGGCAGCGAGCTCACCTACCTCCACGGCGTCGCGCTCGACGCAGGCACGCGGGTGCCCGACGACCTCGACGCGATCGAGGTGCCCGCCGGTTCCTGGGCGGTGTTCCGCACCGCGGGCGCCTACCCGGCGGCGCTCCAGGAGACGTGGGCGGCGACGGCGACCGACTGGTTCCCCTCGAACCCCTGGCGCCTGCGCCCCGGCCCGTCGATCGTCGCAGTGCTCGAGCGCGCGGACGACTTCAGCACGGCGACCACGGAGCTCTGGCTGCCGGTGGGGCCTATCGGCCAGAAAGAGTGGATGGGGTCCCGCTCTCGGCCCGTGATCGCGCGGATGTAGCGGGATGGTTATGGTCCGTGATGCTTAATCGTG
>NZ_WSTA01000107.1 GCF_009789225.1 Agromyces seonyuensis
GGCGCGGGCAGGCGGCCCAGCCGGAGGGCGGCGACCGCCCAGCCGAGGCCCGCCAGCCCGACGGCCACGAACGCCGCCCCGGCACCCGGCAGCCCAGCGCCGACCGCGATCAGCACGAGGCCCCCGCCGAGGGCGGCCAGGGCCGGCCAGTACCGGAGCAGCGCCGACATCATGGCCTCAGACCGTCGCCGTCGTGTGAGTCGAGCGGCGCGGGTGCGTCGCGCGGTCCGCGGCGAGGCCGACGCCGAGCAGCACGATCGCGCTCGCGAGGTGCAGGAAGTGGTCGGCGGTGTTGAGCGCGAGCACGTTGGCGGCGGTGCCGACGAGGAAGAACCCGACGATGCCGAGCAGCAGATAGGCCGCGCCGACGACCGTGTTCGTCGTCTTCGCCGCGGGCACGCCGACGAGGCCGGCGACGAGCAACGCCCCGCCGATGAGGAGGTGGGCGACGTTGTGCAGCGGGTTCACCGCGAAGATCCCGAGCAGCAGCCCGCCCTCGGTGGCGACGAACCCGACGCCCGCCGTCACGGCGAAGCCGAGCAGGCCGACGAGCAGGTAGACGGCGCCGAAGACGGTGCCGAGGATGCGGTTGGGAGAGTTGCGCATGATGAGCCTCCTGGGTTCGGGCACGGCGTCCGCCGTGCTGCCGGGGGTTCGGAGCGTGTGCGGGATCGGATTGGACCCGGACTGGGGCCATGGCCCGATTCGTCGGCGGAGACCGGCTCGACATAGCATCCTCGGGTGTCAACCCGCCGCAGGGTGATCGGCATCGTCGCCGTCACCGTCATCGCCGTCCTGCTCGCCGCGATCACCGCCGTCTACTGGTGGCAGCGGCCCATGCTCCGCACCGGGACCGGCTACGCCGCCCACAACGCGTGCGCCGTCGCCGAGGTCGCCGGCCGCGACGGCGATCCCGCATCGGACCTGCCCGACAACCCGCTCGTGCCCTACCTGCGCACCGACGGCGCCGGGGACCCGACGAGCGCGAGCATCCTCGGCGTCCTCGCCGCCCAGCGCGCCTGGTACACGGAGGGCTTCGGCTGCACGCTCGCGGCCGAGCGGCCCGACCTCGGCACGGCCACCGCGATCGACGGGGCGGGCAACCCCTTCGCCGACGCGCCGACGCCCGCCGCCGATGCGGCGATCGAGACCGCCCTCGACGAGGCGTTCGGCGTCGACCTCCCCGACGTGGAGCGCACGGCGCTCGGCACGCGCGGCGTCGTCATCGTCAAAGACGGGGAGTTGATCGGCGAGCGCTATGCCGACGGTTTCGACGCGACGACGCCGCAGCTCGGCTGGTCGATGTCGAAGAGCGTCACCTCGCTCTTGACCGGTATGCTCGTCGAGCAGGGCGTCGTGAGCCTGGACGACGACCACCTGCGGCCCGAGTGGACCGACGAGCGTGCATCCATCACGGTCGAGGACCTGCTGCGCATGCAGAGCGGCCTCGAGTGGGACGAGACCTACGACCTCGGCACGCCCATCACGCAGATGCTCTACGGCGAGCCCGACATGGGCGCCTACGTCGCGAGCCTGCCGCTCGAGTCGGAGCCGGGCACCGTGCAGGAGTACTCGTCGGGCTCGACGACGCTGCTGTGCTCGGTGCTCGCCGAGCGCACCGGCCTCGGCGCCGACCTGCCGCGGCAGAGCGTGCTCGGCGCCCTCGGCCTCTCGACGGCGGTCTTCGAGGCGGATGCCGTGGGCACCCCCGTCTGCTCCTCCTACCTCTGGGCGAGCCCGCGCGACTGGGCCGCGATCGGGCAGTTCGCGCTGCAGGACGGCGTCTGGAACGGACAGCGCCTGCTGCCCGCTGGCTGGATGGACGAGACGCTCGAGGTCGACGACTACACCGCGACCGACGACCCCGGCTACGGCCTCGGCTGGCGGACGAACGAGATGCTCGACGGTGAACTCCGCTGGCCCGAACTGCCCGCCGACACGTTCTCCGCGAACGGCCACGACGGCCAGAAGCTCATCGTGATCCCGAGCGAGGGGCTCGTCGTCGCGCGTCTCGGCTTCACCCCGGCAGCCGACGAGACCCCCGCCACGATCGGCATGATCGCCGACGTGATCTCGGCGCTCGGCTGACATCGTCCCCGCCCGGCGGTATCTTCGACTATGGGCGGGGGCACGGCAGAGCGACGACGCGAGGCTTCGGCCCGTTGGCATCCCGGGGCGCGCGTGCGCGGCGCCCTGCCGGAGTGGACGATCGCCCTCGCGCAGGGCGAGGACGCCGGGTACTTCGGTCCCGGCAGCGCGGTCTGGGCGGTCAACGGCGCACCGCCGACCCTCATCGCCGGCATCCGGGCGCTCCTGCTGCAGACGCTGCATCCGGGGGCCATGGCCGGTGTCCACGACCACTCCCGCTACCACCACGACCCGATCGGCCGGCTCGACGGCACGGTGCGCTGGATCGCGACGACGACCTTCGGCGACCGGCGCGCCGCCGAGGCGTCGTGCGCGATGGTGACGCGCCTGCACGTGCGCGTGCGCGGCACGTACGAGGACGCGGCAGGGGTCGAGCAGCCCTACTCGGCGAACGACCCGCACCTGCTGCGCTGGGTGCACGACGCCTTCGCCGAGGCCTTCATCGGTGCCCACGAGGTGTGGGGCGGCCGCATCCCCGGCGGCGCCGACGCGTACGTGCGCGAATGGGCGCGGGCCGGGCGGCTCATGGGCGTCGAGGACCCGCCCGAGACGCTCGCCGACCTGCGCGCCGAACTGGCCGGCTTCCTCGTCGAGGCGAAGGTCGACGAGCGGGTGCGCGAGGCGGTGCGCTTCATCCGGCGGCCGGGGCTGCCCGGGCTCTCGGGCCGGGTGTACCCGATCCTCTTCGGCGGCGCGGTCGCCTCCCTCGCGCCCGAGCATCGGCGACTGCTGGGGCTCAAGCGGCCGTGGTGGCCCGCGGTCGCGCTGACGCGCATCCTCCTGCTCGGGCTGCTGGTGCTCGGCCGTCAGGGCCCGAGCGAGCGGGTCGCCCGAGCCCGGATTGCGCGGCTCGCGGCCGCCGACGCCGCGGCGGCAGACGCAGGCGACTGACACGCGCTCCCGGCGTCCCGGCGCGTGCCGGGCCTCGGCGAACCTGTGAGCAACCTGAACGCCTCCCATGGTATAGCCAGGCTATGTACCTTTTTTGTCCAACAAAATTGGAGGAATGCTCAAGGGCTGGTCGCCAATGTGGAACGCATGCAGACACCTGGCCCCGAAACCTCCCGTCCGAACCGCAAGCGCGGCCGCCGCCTCGGCGCAGCCGCAGTCGTCACCGTCCTCGCCGGCGGCGCACTCGCCATCGCCGGCGTGCTGCCCGCCTCCGCGGCCGCGAACACCATCGACTTCACGGCGCCCGGCTACACCGTGGGCCAGGGCAGCCCGAACCAGCAGAACGGCTGGAACACGAGCGACACCTCGTGGGACTTCGCGCTCGTCGAGAACGCCGACTTCCCCGCATCCGGCCTGGATGCCGGCGAGCGGTCGCTCCGCGTCTCGAACGCGAGCATCCCCTCGAAGGTGCAGCCGCTGCGCAGCCCGACGTTCGAGCCCGCGGGCGAGTCGAGCGTCGCCGGCGTCGCCGGCAACACCCTCACGACCGAGTTCACCGTCGCCTCGGCCACCGGCGCGGCCCAGGAGGGCGTCGCCGCCGACGTCGCCATCGGCCCGAGCTCGCGCTACGGCGGCGTCGTCAACCTCCACTACACCGACTCCGCACTCGAGATCGGCAGCTACTGGTACGAGGACGGCGCCTGGAAGTCCGACGTCTTCGCGTCGGTCGACCCGAGCGTGCCGCACACCGTGCAGGTCACCAACTGGTTCCTCGACGGCCAGGAGGACGTCATGGAGGTTCGCGTCGACGGCCAGCTCGTCTCCGAGGCCGGCCTGACCTCGTGGGAGGACTACTTCGCCGCGCCGCAGGCGATCGACGACATCGGCTTCCGCCTGACCAAGTCGACCCCGTCCGAGACCGGCGCGGGCTTCGACTCCGACGTGACGGCCGTCCCCGCCGCCGCCGACCAGGGCATCCTCTTCACCGACATCTCCACCGAGACGACCGACTCGGCACCGCCGATGCCGAACGTCCTCCCCGAGGTCCCCGAGACCGCCGTCGAGGTGCCGAGCGTCACCGTCCCGGCCGAGCCCGCCGCCCTGACCGGCAGCGGCGCCGTGGCCTTGGCCGCCGAGGGCTTCCTGCCCTACGAGCCCGTCTCGGCCACCGTCTACAACGCCGAGGGCCTCAAGCAGGTCGGGCGCTGGATGCAGGCCGCCGGCGACGGCACCGTCGCGACCGAGGTCGAGATCCCCGAGACCACCCCCGCCGGCACGGTGCGCGTGCAGCTGGCCGGCGCCACGAGCGGCCAGACGGCCGAAGCCGCTGTCGAGCTCGTCGCCGCGCCGGTCGTCGAGCCCGACGTCGAAGACCCGACGACGCCCGGCGTCGAGACCGGAACCGGTGCTGAGACCGGAACCGGCACTGCGACCGGAACCGGCACTGCGACCGGAACCGGCTCCGCGACCGCCGAGACCGGCACCGCCGCCGCCGGCACCGCGACCGGCGGCGCCGCTCGCAACGGCTCCGCCGTGTCCGAGGACGTCACCGCGCAGCTCCTCGCGGACGAGGTCGTCGCCGACGGGACCGTCGACGCCGCCGTCGCCGACGGGACCGAGTCCGGCACCGTCGAGGCCGTCGTCTCCGAGGACGCCGAGCGCGTCGAGGCCGGCACGGACCAGGGCGACGCCTTCGGCGTCGGCATCGAGGTGGCCGCCGTCGCGATCGGCGCGGGCCTCCTGGGCGCCGGCGCGGTCGCCGGCGGCACCCTCATCGCGCGCCGTCGCCGCAACGGCGCCTGAGCGAACCCGGGGCGCACCCGACTGAGCGCGTCCCGCCGAGCACGACCGTCTGCATCCGGCCGGGCATCCTCTCGCAGGATGCCCGGCCGCGGCGTTCCCGCCGCCGGTAGCCTCGGGGCATGCCCTCCGAGCCGCCGCCGATCCACCTCGTGCTCGACGTCGCGAACGTGCTCGGTTCCCGCCCCGACGGCTGGTGGCGCGATCGCGCGGGAGCCGCGGGCGCCCTGCTGGCGCGCTTCGCGCCGTTCACCGGCACGGACACCGACGGCCCCGACGGCGCGACCGTGCGGCTCGCGGCGATCACCGCCGTGCTCGAGGGCCGGGCGAAGACCGCCGACGTGCCCGCCGACATCCGGGTCGTGCTCGCGCCGCACGACGGCGACACGGCGATCGTCGAGGTCGCGACCGCCGGCCTCGCCGCGGGGGAGCGGATGCTCGTCGCCACGGCCGACCGCGGGCTCCGGGAGCGGCTGCCCACGGGCATCCGCGTCGTCGGCCCGGACTGGGCGAATCGGCTCATCGGGCGGTGACGCGCCGGGCCGGTCGCCGTGCCGCGACCGACGCTCGGACGGCCGAGCGTCGGCGGTGGCTGATTGACTGCATGGCGCCCCGCCGACCGCGGGCCGAGAACAGTGAGGAACCACCGTGGCCCGACGCCCAGCGCTCCAGCACCCGTCCATCGACGTCATCCGTCTCGACGACCTCGAGCCGGGAACGCTCGCCGATCTCGCCGACGGCGGACTCGTCGAGGGGCGGCGGTTCGACGGCATCGACCTCGACGGCATCGACCTGACGGGCATCGAGCTCTCCGAATGCCGCTTCGAGAACGTCAGCGCGCACGGCACGGTGCTCACGGCCGCGACCGTACTGGAGTCGCAGTTCTCGGGGATCAACGCCCCGGTCCTCCAGGCGAGGCGGGCGCGGCTGCGCGACGTCGCCATCGAGTCCTCGCGCATCGGCTCGGCCGAGTGGTACGACGCCTCGCTGACCTCGGTGGTCTTCGCCGACTGCAAGCTCGGTTACCTGAACCTGCGCGGGGCGCGGCTCCTCGACGTGCGCTTCGAGCGATGCACCGTCGACGAGCTCGATCTCGGGGGCGCCGCCGCCCAGCGGGTGCAGTTCGTCGAGACGGAGATCGCGACGCTCGACGTCACCGACGCGAGGCTCGCCCACGTCGATCTGCGGGATGCGGAACTGCACCGCATCACGGGACTGCCCGGGTTGCGCGGCGCGACGCTCGGCGAGGAGCAGATCGTGAGCCTCGCCGCCGACTTCGCGGCACAGCTCGGCATCGACGTGCGGTAGCGCGCGGCACGACGATCGCGAGCGGCGCGGAGCTCAGGTAAGGTGAGCCTCACCTGATCCCCTCGTTCGTTCCGGAGGACCGCTGTGGCCGCCAGCAGCAACATCGCCATCACCCACGCCGACACCGGCCTCGTCACCGCCGAGGTCGTGCGCGCCGAACAGGTCTCGCCGCACTTCGTGCGCGTCACCATCGGCGGCGACGAGGTGTCGGGCTGGCGCGACCTCGGCTTCGACCAGTGGTTCCGCCTCGCGGTCCCCACGAACGACCACACGCGCTTCGACAACCTGCCCGGCAAGTTCGACACGCCCTCGTACCTGAAGTACCTGCTGCTGCTGCCCAAGGCGACCAAGCCGGTCTTCCGCAACTACACCGTCGCCGAGTTCCGCGCCGACGCCGGCGAGCTCGACATCGACTTCGTCGTGCACGGCACCGACGGCGTCGCCGCCCCGTGGGCCGCGAGCCTCCCCGTCGGCCAGCACGTCGCCCTCATCGACCAGGGCTGCGGCTACCGGCACGTCGACGGCGCCGAGCAGACGGTGCTCGTCGGCGACGAGACCGCACTGCCGGCCATCGCGGGCATCCTCCGCGACCTGCCCCGCGGCATCCGCGGCCACGCCGTCATCGAAGTGCCCGACGTCGCCGACCAGCGTCCGCTCGCCGGTCCCGACGGCGTCGAGGTGCACTGGATCGTGCGCAGCCACGCCGACGCCGCCGGTTCCCTCGCCCTGGAGCGCCTCGCCTCTCTCGAGTTCGGCGCCTCGACCGACGGGTTCGCGGCGGGCGAGTCGAAGCTCGCCACCGGCGCCCGCCGACTCTTCGTCAACGAGCGCGGCGTCCCGAAGACCGACATCGACTTCTGCGGGTACTGGAAGGCGCGCTGACCCGGTTCCTCCTCGAACGTTCGCTCCTGTCACAACTGACCGGGTTCGCCGGTCGGAGCTGTCGGGCGCTGTCCGGTGTTCCGGCCCGGCGCGTCGTCGAACAGGATGAAGGCGATGGATGCCGCGCCGGTGCACGCCGGCCGCCATCGCCGTGAGAGGAACCGCACCATGCGCATCGCCGTCGCCGGAGGAACCGGCACGCTCGGCCACCACATCGTCGAAGTCGCCCGCGAACGCGGGCACGAGATCGTCTCGCTCACCCGGTCGTCCGGGGTCGACCTCATCGCGGGGCACGGCCTCGCCGCGCGCCTCGCCGGCGTCGACGCGGTCATCGACGCCGCGAACATCACGACGCTCTCGGCGACGGCGTCGACGGAGTTCTTCACCGCGGTCACCCGCAACCTGCTGGCGGCCGAACGCGAGGCCGGGGTCGGCCGTCACGTGGTCGTCTCGATCGTCGGCATCGACCGCGCACCCGAGAGCTACTACGCCGGCAAGCTCGCCCAGGAGCGCGAGGTCGCGGCCGGCGGAGTGCCCTACACGATCGTCCGCGCGACGCAGTTCCACGAGTTCGCCGGTCAGATGGCGTCGCAGACCTCCTTCGCGGGCGTGGTGCTCGCACCGACCGGCACCTTCCAGCCGATCGCGGCGCGGAGCGTCGCCGAGAAGCTCGTCGACGTCGCCGAGGGCGAGCCGGTGGGCGGCACCGTCGAGATCGCCGGACCGCAGCCCGAGTCCGTGTCCGACGCCGTTCGCGCCGTCGTCCGCGCCGGCGGGAAGCGCGGCCCGGTCATCCCGGTCGCCTTGCCGATGCCGATGCTGAAGGCCCTGCGCAACGGCGCCGTGCTGCCCGACGCCGGGACGGAGCTCCGCGGCCCGACCTTCGCGGAGTGGCTCGCCGCGCAGTGAGGCAGCGCCGCCGGCGGTCGGGGAGTCGACCGCCGGCAGCGCGCGTCACGCCCGAGGCATCCGCCCGGTCACGACACGGCGCCCGCGACGAGCCGCCGCCCCGCGAAGCGCTCCCGCAGCCGACGGTCGTGCGTCACGAGCACGACCGCGCCCGCGAAGGCGAGGAGCGCCGCCTCGAGCTCGTCGACGAGCGCGGGCGCCAGGTGGTTCGTCGGCTCGTCGAGCAGGAGCAGGTCGACCGGGCGGGCGACGAGCGTCGCGAGCTCGAGTCGGCGGCGCTGCCCGAACGAGAGCGCCGCGACCGGGCGTTCCAGCTCCTCGGGGCGGAAGAGCCCCAGGGGCAGGAGCCGCTCGGCGGCGTCGTCCCGGTCGAGGCCGATGGCAGTCGCGAACGCGGCGACGACGCTCCGGCCGCCCGGTGCCGGTGCGACCTGCTGGCGCAGCATCCCGACCCGGCCCGCGACCCGGATCTCGCCGGACTCGGCGGCCCGCTCGCCCGCGATGGCGCGCAGCAGGCTCGACTTGCCGATGCCGTTCGGTCCGGTGACGAGCAGGCGATCGCCGGGGCCGAGCGCGAGCGACCCCGCTTCGAACCCCGCAGCGCGCACGCCGTCGAGGGCGAGGATCGGCTCGTCCCGGGTATCCGAGTCGCTGCCGTGCAGCGACGGCGCGAACACGAGCGGCTCGGGCGGCGGAGCGACCGGGGTCGCATCGAGGCGGGCGAGGCGCTCCTTCGCGTTGCGGACGCGGCTCATCGTGCCGTGCTCGGTCGAGCGCTGGTGCGACTTCGCCGGGGTTCCGCCCGACCCGTTGAACGCGGACTTGCGCGGGATCGCCTCGAGCCGTGCGGCGTTCCGGCCGAGCAGCGTCGACTGCCGCTCGCGCTCCGCGACCCAGGCCTCGTGGTCGCGGCGCTGCCGCTCCCGTTCGGCCGCGCGCGTGCGCGTGTAGCCCGCGTACCCGTCGCCGAACCGCCGCAGCCGGCCGCCGTCGACCTCGAGGATGACGCCGGTCAGCGCATCGAGGAAGGCGCGGTCGTGCGTGACGACGACGACGATGCCGCGGTGGGCGCGGAGCGCGCCGAGGAGCCAGTCCCAGGCGTCGTCGTCGAGGTCGTTCGTCGGTTCGTCGAGCAGCAGCACCTCGGGGGCGCCGGCGACCGTCGCCGCGAGGGCGAGCCGGCGCCGCTGCCCGCCCGAGAGGGTCGACCAGGCGCGGCCGTCGTCGAGATCGTCGACGCCGAGGGCCGCGCGGGCGAGGGCGAGCCGTGCCGGGGCGCCGTAGCCGTCGCGCGACTCGAACCGGTCGGCGAGCGTCGCGTAGCGTTCGAGCGCGGCGTCGAGGTCGGCGCCGTCGAGGCCGCCGAGCGCGTCGGCGGCGTCGGCGAGCGCCCGCTCGGCCGCCCGGAGATCGGCCTGCGCGACGTCGATCGCGTCGGCGATCGACGCCGACGGCGGCAGTTCGAGCTCCTGGTCGAGGAGGCCGATGCCGCCGGGCGCGGCGACGAGCGCCGAACCCGCCGTCGGCTCGAGCCGACCGGCGAGCAGGCGCAGCAGCGTCGACTTGCCGGCGCCGTTGTCGCCGATGAGCCCGACGCGGTCGCCCGCGGCGAGGTCGAGGTCGAGGCCGTCGAGCACGACGCGCTCGGCGAAGCGCACGGCGGCGCCGCGCAGCTGCACGCGGGCGGGACCGGCGAGCGCCGTCGCATCCGCGGGATCGGTCGCGTGCGCCCGGCTCGCGGGGGTGTCGGCAGGGAGGGATGAGGATCGGAACATGCGGGGATTGCCTTCCTCGATCCGGCGGTCGGGATCCGGTGCGGCTCGGGGCGGGACTCGACGGAACGGTCGCGGTCGACGGTCGGAGGCGCGGGCTGGACGGCGCGGATCGGATCGGTGCGTACTCGAGAAGGCGCGCAGGCGTTGCGCGAGGAGACGGGGCCGCGGAGCCGAAGCTCGGACACGGCGTTCCGATCAGATGTAGAAGTAGTACCAGCCACCCATGGTTCGCACACGGTAGCAGCGGAGGCTGGAGAACTCCAGGGTTCAGCGGATCGCGAGGGTGCGCGGGACGACCGTGCGTCGCCGCGCGACGCCGGCGAGGGTGCCGAGGAAGCCGACGGCCGCCCACAGCAGGAGGGTCAGGATCGCCGGCATCGCGGGGCCGCCCGCGGGGCTGAGCGCGCCGAGGAGCAGATCGGCGGCCGGGGTCGTCGGCAGCGCGGCGGCCGTCGTGGCGAGGATGCCGGGGACCGTCGAGGAGAGCCCTGCCGCGAGTGCGATCGCGGCGACGAGCACCGCCGCGAACCGTCCCGGGCCGCCGAACGCTGCTGCGATGCCCTGCTGGAGCACGGCGAACACGGCGCCGATGCCGATCGCCGCGGCGGTGAAGCCGAGCCACGACGGCGGGTCGACGGCGACGGCCGTGGTGAGCGCGACCCCGATGAGCAACCCTTGACCGGCTCCGACGGCCGCTGCCGGCCACACGGCGTCGCGCGCGATCGCGAGCGAGCGGCGCGGGCCGAGCAGCTCGGCCGTGGGCGCCGCCTTGCGGGCGAGCGCGATGACGAGCCCGCCGATCCAGAGGGCGAGCACTCCGAAGAACGGCACCGACGCCTGCCCGGGCGGGATCTCGGTGCGCGTCGCGACGACGGGCTCGGAGACGACGCCGGTGAGCGCGTCGATGTCATCGTCCGAGTAGGCCGGGATCTGCGCCGTCGCCTCGGCGAGGCCCGAGGCGAGCTGCTGCGCGCCGGCATCCACCTGGTCGGCGCCGTCGACGAGGCTCGCCGTGCCGTCGCGCAGCGATGCCCCGCCCGACGCGGCGTCGTCGGCGCCGGCGGCGACCTCGCCCGCCCCGGCATCGGCGGCGTCCACGCCCTCGACGAGCCCCGGAACGGCCGCGGCGGATCGGGAGAGCACGCGGCTGAGCCCCAGTCACGTAGGCAACGCGGATGCCG
>NZ_WSTA01000108.1 GCF_009789225.1 Agromyces seonyuensis
ATGCCTAAGCGACTGGAGTTCAGGCGCACGCTCTTCCGACCTCCCCGGCGGAGCCCGCGGGCCGGTCGGCGGCGCCGTCGGCAACGGGCCCGGACGGGCGGGCCGAGCGGGTCGAGGCCGTCGCGTCGGGGCTGGGCCGGGATGTCGTGGCTCGGTGGCACGATGAATCCGTGCGAACGTTCACGACCGGCTCGGCGATGGTGGGGCGGGGCGCCGACCTGGAGTGGCTCGAGGGGCTGCTCGAGGCGGCGCGTGCGGGAACGCCGCGCACCGCCGTGCTCGGCGGCGAGGCGGGCATCGGCAAGACCCGGCTGCTGCGCGAGTTCCGCGACCGCCTCGGCCGGGACGTGCGATTCCTCGCCGGCCAGTGCGTCGACCTCGGGTCGGTGGCCTCGCCGTACGCGCCGATCAAGGCCGTGCTGCGCACGCTCGTCGCCGACCTCGGCCCGGACGTCGCGCTCGACGCCGTCGGCCCCGGGCGCGACGCCCTGATCGCCCTGCTGCCGGAACTGCGACCGGACGCCGGCCCGGGTGGGGGCGGCGCGAGCCCCGCCGTCGCGGCCCAGCTGCACGAGGCGGTCGCCGTGCTGCTCGAGGCATCCGCCCGCCGGCGCACCACCGTCGTCGTGGTCGAGGACCTGCACTGGATCGACGTCGCGAGCCTCGCGCTGCTGCGCTTCCTCATGCGCGTCCTCGTCGACGGCCGCGTGCTGCTCGTGCTCAGCTACCGCACCGAGGACGTCGGGCGCGGCCACCCCGTCCGCTCCTTCCTCGGCGAGGTCGAGCGCGACCGCGATGTCGGCCGGCGCGAGCTCGCGAGACTCGACCGCGACGAGGTGCACGAGCTCGCCGAGCGCCTCCTCGACCGTCCCACGGGCGGCGCGCAGTTCGACCGCGTGTACGAGCGCAGCGAGGGCGTGCCGTTCTTCATCGAGGAGCTCGTCGACGGCTGCGTCGACGACGAGGAGCTGCCCGAGACCCTCCGCGACCTGCTGCTCGCCCGCTACGAACGGCTGTCGGAGTCGGCTCAGGAGCTGCTGCGCCTCGTCGCGGTCGGCGGGGTGCGCATCTCGCACGGCCTGCTCGCCGATGTGCACGCGGGCTCGCCGGACGCGCTCGACGTCGAGGCGCGCGAGGCCGTGCGCGCCGGCGTCCTCGTCGTCGACGGCGAGGACTACGCCTTCCGGCACGCCCTCGTGCGCGAGGCCATCGCCGCGGACCTCCTGCCGGGGGAGCGCGCCCGCTTCCACACCCGTTACGCCGAGGCCTACGAGCGCTTCCCCGACGACCGCCGCGTCGCGGCCGAGATCTCGCATCACTGGCTCGGCGCCCACGACGCGGCCCGGGCGTTCCCCGCCACCGTGCAGGCGATGCGCGAAGCGCGCGCGTCCTTCGCCTACCCGAGCGCGGCCCAGCTCGGCGAGCGCGCCCTCGACCTCTGGGACGCCGTGCCCGACCCGGCTGCGACGGCCGGCATGGGCAAGCTCGAGCTCATGGGACGCACCGCGAACTACCTGCGCGAGTCGGTGCAGGACGAACGGGCGCTCGCGCTCGTTCGGGCCGCGCTCGCCGAGTGCCTGCCCGACGATCCGCAACGGCCGCGGCTGCTGCGCGACGAGGCCGATCTGCTCTCCGCACTCGGGCGTCCCGGCGCCGTCGAGCTCCTCCGCAGCGCGCTCGAGCTCCTGCCGGACCCCGACTCCGACCTGCGGGTCAAGGTGGCGATCAGCCTCGCCGGTCGGCTCATGCTCGGCGGCATCGAACGCGAGGAGGCGATGCGGGTCGCCGACGAGGCCGAGGAGGCCGCGATGCGCATCGGCTCGGCCCGCAACGCCTCGGTCGCGGCGAACATCGCCGCGGTCGTGCGCGGCCACTCGGGGCTGCCCGGCGGGGTCGACGGGTTCGAGCGGGTGCGCCGCCTCGCCGACGGCGACGGCTCCGCGATGCTGCGCTACTGGGTGAACGTCAGCGACCTGCACTACCTCTCCGGCGACTACCGGGAGGCGGTGCGCCTCGCGGAGGAGGGACTCGCCCGCGCCCGCGAACGCGGCGTCGAGCGCAGTTCCGGCGCCATCCTCGCCTCGAACGCGATCGACCCGCTCTTCGCCCTGGGCGAGTGGGAGCGTGCCGATCGGCTCTGGCACCGCACCATGCGATCCGGTGCGGCGCCGACCCACCGCATCTACCTCCAGCGCGCCCGCATCCAGACGATGGTCTGGCAGGGCGAGCTCGACGAGGCGCGCGAGGCGCTCCGCGAGTCGCGCTCGGCGATGCGCGCGATCATGGCGTTCGAGGAGCAGTCCCGGCTCGGCATCGGCCGGCTCATGACCGAACTCGCGCTCGAGTCGGGCGATCTGCCCCGGGCCTGGCGGGAGCTGGCGGGCCTGCTCGACTCGCCGACCCGGCCGGTGCCCGGGCACGCGCTGCCGTACGTGCACGTCGCGACGCGCGCGGTCGTCGCCGCCCACCGGGATCCGGGAGCCATCGGCGTCTCGGCCGACGAGCTCGAACAGGTCGAGCGCACCCTGCGGGACCTCCTCGCGGGCTCCGCCGGCTGGCCGACGTTCGTCGTGTGGGGGCCGCTCGCCGAGGCCGAACTCGGCGGCGAGGACGTCGAGCGCTGGCGTGCGGCGGTCGCGGGCGCCGACGACGAGCGCGCACCGGTCGTCGTGCGGCCGTACGCGCGGCTGCGGCTCGCCGGGGCGCTGCTCGCGTCCGGCGATCGGGCGGCCGCCCGGCTCGCGCTCCAGGATGCCCATGGGTCGGCCGTGCACGTGGGTGCCGGCCTGCAACTGCGGCGCATCGCGGAGTTCGCCGAGTCGGCGGGACTGCCGCTCGACGGAGCGCCGGCCCCGCGGGCGGGCGCGTCCGACTCGCTCGAGCTGACGACCCGTGAACGCCAGGTGCTCGGCCTCGTCGCCGAAGGGCTCAGCAACCGGCAGATCGGCGAACGGCTCTTCATCAGCGGCAAGACGGCGAGCGTCCACGTCTCGGCGATCCTCCGCAAGCTCGGCGTGGCGACCCGCACCGAGGCGGCGATGCGCTGGGCGACCCTCGCCGAGGCCGACTGAGGCGCGGCACGCGCGGCGTCCGCCGCCTGCCGGCGCGGCTAGCGTTGACCGGGTGGATGACGCGCAGCACACCGAGCCCGAGGAACCGGCCGCCCTCGTCGGCGGAGTCGGCCCGTGGCCGGAGGGCGCCGACGCCTGGCCCGACGACCCCCGCTACGACCCGGAACTGCTCGAGCACGGCGACCGCCGCAACGTGATCGACCGCTACCGGTACTGGCGCATGGAGGCGATCGTCGCCGATCTCGACGAGCGGCGGCACCCGTTCCACGTCGCCATCGAGAACTGGCAGCACGACATGAACATCGGTTCGATCGTGCGCAGCGCGAACGCGTTCGCCGCCGACACCGTGCACATCATCGGCCGGCGGCGCTGGAACAAGCGCGGCGCAATGGTCACCGACCGCTACCAGCACGTGCTCCACCACGAGGACGTCGCCGCGTTCGCCGAGTGGGCCGCAGCCGAGTCGCTGCCGATCATCGCCGTCGACAACATCGACGGCTCGGTGCCGATCGAGGCGTTCGAGTGGCCGGCGCGGTGCGTGCTGCTCTTCGGGCAGGAGGGTCCGGGGCTCAGCGGCGAGGCGGTCGGCGCGGCCGACGCCGTCGTGGAGATCACCCAGTTCGGCTCGACGCGATCGATCAACGCGAGCGCCGCCGCGGCCGTCGCGATGCATTCCTGGGTGCTCGCCAACGCCGACCTGCCCCGCTGAGGCGCCCCGCCGACCGGCCGGGCGGCACTGCGACGGCTGTTACATCTCGGTAAACAAGCAATGTGCGCCCCTTCACAATGCTGTGAGCGCGCTGACTGAATCAGTGCATGACACAACCCAGCATCGCCGGCCCACGAAGCCGGCAACGACCCGCCGTCCGTCGCCTCGCAGCATCCGGCCTCGCCGTCGCGCTCGCCGCGGGCCTCCTCGGCTTCGGGGCGGCTCCAGCCCAGGCCGCCCCGGAGATCGAACTCGAGGGCGGTGTCACCGCGCCCGCCTTCGAGTACGCCGACGCGATCCGCGAGCGGGTCTACATCCCCGTCCCCGGCGTCGATCAGGACCGCGACGGCGTCGACGACGTCACGGCCGTGGAGATCATCCGGCCCCGCGTCGAGGACCCGTCCCGGACGGTCCCCGCGATCATCGACCCGAGCCCGTACTACACGACGGTCGGCCGGGGCAACGAGTCGCAGCTCATCGTCGACGTCGACGGCGACGGCATCAACGACGAGTGGCCGCTGTTCTACGACAACTACTTCGTCGAGCGCGGCTACGCCGTGATCCTGGCCGAGATGGACGGCACCGGGAACTCGACCGGCTGCCCGCTGCACGGCGGCGCGGGCGACATCGCGAGCATGAAGGTCGTCGTCGACTGGCTGAACGGACGTGCGGCGGGCCGCACGGCCGACGGCGCGCCCGCGCTCGCCGACTGGCACAACGGCAAGTCGGCGATGATCGGCAAGTCCTACGACGGCACCCTCGCGAACGGCGTGGCGGCGACGGGCGTCGAGGGGCTCGAGACGATCGTGCCGATCTCGGCGATCTCCGAGTGGTACCGGTACTCGCGCACCGGCGGCATCCGCCACAACACCGACTACGCGTCGGGGCTCTCGAACAACGTCACGAACCCCGATCGGCGGGCGATCTGCGCGCCGACGCGCACCGACATGAACGCGATGGACGGCGACGAGCACGGCGACGTCAACGCGTTCTGGGCCGAGCGCGACTACACCGGCCCGCAGTCGCAGATCACGGCCTCGGTGTTCCTCGTGCACGGCTTCAACGACGACAACGTCCGCATGAGCCAGGTCGGCTCCTACTGGGACGACCTCGTCGCCCGCGACGTGCCGCGCAAGATCTGGCTCGCGAAGGTCGGCCACATCGATCCCTTCGACTTCCGCCGCGAGGTCTGGGTCGACACCCTGCACCGCTGGTTCGATCAGTGGCTCTACGGCATCGACAACGGCATCATGTCCGAGCCGCAGGCGACGATCGAGACCGAGCCGGGCGTCTACGAGGACGTCGAGTCCTGGCCCGTCCCGGGCTCCGAGGACGTCTCGCTCGCCCTCACCGGCGCCGACGCGGCGACGGCCGGGCAGCTCCGGTTCGAGCCGGTGGAGGGTGCGGCCGCCCGTACCGTCACGACCGGTGCGTCGAGCGCGCACTCCGAGACGAACCTGATCGCCGACCCGACGGGCATCCGGGCCCAGCGCACCGTGTTCCTCTCGGAGCCGCTGACGGCCGACCTCCGCATCTCGGGCACGCCCCGCATCGAGCTGGATGCCTCGATCTCCGGCACCCAGTCCAACCTCTCGGCGATCCTCGTCGACTACGGTCCGACGACGCGCACCCCGCGCTCGCCCGGCGACGGCGTCGTGAACACCGCGGAGCGCACCTGCTGGGGCGGGCAGAGCGCCGCCGACGACGCCTGCTACCTCGAGGTCGAGCGGCGCACGACGACGGCCGACCTCTGGCGCGTCAGCCGCGGCGTGCTCGACTCCTCGAACCGCGAGTCGGTCCTCGCGGAGGCGGCGAGCCCCGTGGTCGCGGGTCAGCAGTACGGCTTCGACTGGGCCCTCGAGCCCTACGACGAGGTCTTCGAGGCCGGCCACCGCATCGGGGTGGTCGTCTCGACGAACCTCAGCGGGTTCGTCGCGGGGGCTCCGGCGACGGTGACGGTGGATGCCGCGACGAGCCGCATCGTGCTGCCCGTCGTCGGCGGACTCCCCGCCGCATTCGCCTCGGGGGGCCTCGGCGCCCCGGCCCCCGTCTCGCTCGCGTTCGATCTCGGCGGCCGCGGCTCGGCGATCGAGCCGCAGGCGGTGGCCTACGGTTCGGCGCCCGTCGCGCCCGCGACGCCCGTCGATGCGACCGGCTGGGAGGTCTTCGGCGGCTGGTACGCCGACGCGGACCGTTCGACGCCGTTCGACTTCGCCGCGCCGCTCGCGGCGGACGCCACGGCGTACGCGAAGTGGGTCCCGGCCGACTCCGCGGCACCGGGCAAGGCGACGCTCTCCAACACGAGCGGGCGCGCCCACGGCCTGCACGACGGCACGTACGACGTGGTCGCCGACCTGTGGTGGGGCACCCCGGGGCGGGAACTCCGGCTCTACGAGAACGGCGTCCTCGTCACGACGAAGGCGCTCGTCCCGAGCGGCACGTCGCAGCAGGCCTCGGTGCGCTTCAGCGGCAAGCCGAACGGCACGTACGTGTACAGGGCCGAGCTCGTGAACTCGCGCGGTGCGACGTCCACCACGACGACGACCGTCACGGTCTCGGACGCGGCACCCGGGACGCCCGTCGTCTCCCATGACAACTGGGATCGCGACGGCTCGTTCACCGCGACGGCGAACCTCTGGTGGGGCACGAACGCGACGTCGTACCGGTTCGAGTTCGACGGCGAGGTCGTCGGTTCCGGCCCGCTCGTCGCGGCGTCCCCCGCCGCCCAGGCCGCCACGCTCCGGATGACGGGCGTGCCGGTCGGCTCGCACACCCTCGTCGCGGTGTTCGTGAACGCGGCCGGCGAGACGTCCTCGCGTGCGGTGACCGTGCGCGTCGACTGAGGCCCGGCGGGTCGGTGCGCTCCGTCGGGTGCGCACCGACCCGCCGGCTCCGCGATGTGCGGCCCGAGCGCTCGGGCCGCCGGATGCGGACGGTCGCCCGCTGTGCTGAGCGGGCGACCGTCCGATCGGCACGGACTACTCGTTGCCGACGGACTTGTCGATGTTCGCTCGCACGTCGTCGATCTTGCCGTCGTGCTCATCGGGCGTGATCTTCTTGACCGCGTCCCCGACCGCGCCCAGCACCTGGTCCGAGATGCCCTCGGCCTGCTCGCTCTTCAGCGCATCCTGGATCTTGTCCTTGTTGTCGTTGATGAGGTCGCCCGCCTTCTTGGCGAGGTCGTCGAAGCCGCTCATTGGAATCCCACTCCTTCGTGCGGCGGCGGTGCGCCGCCCCGTTCGAGACTAGGTTGAGGCCCGGGCGACGTGAACCCCGCGAGCCGACCTCGGCCAGGATGTCCGGCGGTGCAGACTGCGGCGGGTGAGCGTCATCGACAACGCGATCTACCGCGACGGCAAACGGCTGATCGAACCGACGAGCCTCGACGAGACGTTCGAGCTCTGCCAACGGGAGTCCGGGTTCGCCTGGATCGGCCTCGCCGACCCGACGGACACCGAACTCGACGAGGTCGCGGCCGAGTTCGGACTGCATCCGCTCGCCGTCGAGGACGCGCGGATCGGCCATCAGCGTCCGAAGCTCGACCGCTACGGCGACCAGCTCTTCCTCGTGCTGCGGCCGGCCTTCTACATCGACGCGACGGAGAAGGTCGAGTTCGGCGAGTTGCACTTCTTCGTCGGCACGATGTTCGCCGTCTCGATCCGCCGCGGCTACACGGCGGACCCGCTCGCGGTGCGGCACCGGCTCGAGGCCGACGCGACGCTGCTCTCGCGCGGGGCGGCAGCCATCGTCTACGGCGCGCTCGACGTCGTCGTCGACGGGTACGAGCCGGTCATCGCCGGCCTCGAGAACGACATCGACGAGATCGAGGACCAGCTCTTCTCGGGCGACCCGGCCGTCACGAAGCGCATCTACGACCTCGCGGTGGAGGTCATGGGATTCCAGCGGGCGACGAAGCCGCTGCTCGCCGTCTTCGACGGGCTGACCAAGCTCGCCGACGAGTTCGACGTCGACCTCGAACTGCGCCGCTCCTTCCGCGACGTCAAGGACCACATCCTGCACGTCGTCGAGAAGGCCGACGGGTTCCGCGAACTGCTCGGCAACGCGCTCGACGTGCACGGCACGCTCGTCGCGCAGCGCCAGAACGACGTCGCGCTCGCCCAGACCGAGCAGACCAAGAAGATCTCCGGCTGGGCCGCGGTGTTCTTCGCGCCCTCGCTCGTCGGCACGATCTACGGCATGAACTTCCGGTACATGCCGGAGCTCGACTGGCACCTCGGCTATCCCGGCGCGCTCGTGGCGATGTTCCTCAGCGGGCTCGTGCTCTATCTGATCTTCAAGCGCAAGAAGTGGATCTGACGACGGATGCCCCGCGCCGCGGTCGCGGCACGGGGCATCCGATCGCGCCCGTCAGCCGATGAGGCTCGGCTGGAGGTCGCGGAGGGTGCGGGTGTGCGTCATCCGCGTCACGCCGATCGCCGCGATCGCCAGGGCGCCGATGAGGAAGCCCGCGAGCACGATCGCGTCGTGACCGGCGCGGGCGAGGTCGCCGCCGTACATGAACTGCCGCATCGCGTCGACGACGAAGCTCATCGGCATGACGTGGTGCAGCGCCGCGAGCGGGGCGGGCAGGGTCTGCCAGGGGAACGTGCCGCCCGCGGTGACGAGCTGCAGCACCATGAGCACGAGCCCGAGGAACTGCCCGACGCTGCCGAGCCAGACGTTGAGCGCGAGGATGATCGCCGCGAACGTCATCGAGGCGAGCACCATGATGCCGAAGGTGCCGAGCGGGTGCGCGACGCTGAATCCGAGGGCGACGGCGAGGATGCCGAAGAGCGCGGCCATCTGGATGCCGCCCAGGATGCCCGGGGTCAGCCAGCCGGCGAGGGTGATCTTCACCGGGGAGCGCAGGGCCGTGACCGCGCGCTTGGAGACCGGCTTGACGATGAGGAAGAGCGCGTAGATGCCGATCCAGGCCGCGAGGCTCGCGAAGAACGGGGCGAGGCCGGCGCCGTAGGAATCGGCCTCGGTGACGGCGCTCGTCTCGAGGTCGACGGGGTCGGAGATGACGCCCGCCTGGGCGTCGATCGTCTCCGCGCTCGACTCGGGGATCTCCTCGACGGCGTCGCCGAGACCGCTCGCGAGCTCGTTCCCGCCGTCGTCGAGCTGCACGAGGCCGTCGCCGAGCGCGACGACGCCGGAGTGGAGCTGCGCGGTCCCGTCCTGCAGGGCGCTCGCGCCGTCCGCCGCGGTCCGCGCGCCGGCGGCGGCCGTGTCGAGGTTCGCGGCGAGGGTGCTCGCGCCGTCGGCGACCTGGGTGGCCCCGGCCGAGAGTGCGTCGACCTGGGCGACCGCGTCCTGCACCTGGGCGTTGCCCTCGGCGAGGCGGTCGGCGACGGGGTCGAGCGCGGCGAGGACCTCGTCGATCGTCGCCTGGTCCACGCCTTCCTGCGCGAGCCGCGCCGACAGGTCCGTGCGCGCCTGGGGGAGCAGCGCGGCCGCGTCGTCGACGACGGCGCCGGCCTGGTCGGCGACGGCCGCGAGCTGGGCGTTGCCGTCGGCGACCTGCGCGGCGCCGTCGGCGAGGGTGTGCGCTCCGGTCGCGAGCTGGGAGGTGCCGTCGGCGAGGGTCGCCGTGCCGTTCGCGAGCTGCGTCGCGCCGTCGGCGACCTGCGCGGACCCGCCGGCGAGCTCCGACTGGCCCGAGACGGCCTCGCCGAGGCCGTCGGCGAGCTGCGTCGCGCCGTCGGTGGCATCCACGAGGCCCGAGCGGATCGTCTGCACCGAGGTCAGGAGCGTGCGAGCCGCCTCTTCGCCGACCTGCGCGGCGACCTTCGCGCGCACCTGCTCGATCGCCTGCTTGCCGATCGTCGAGGCCAGGTACGAGTTCGCGTCGTTCGTCGAGAGCACGAGCTGTGCCTGCCGCGGTTCGTCGGTCGCGGCGGACTCGAGCGCGGCAGTGAAGTCGGCCGGGATGGTGATCGAGAAGTCGAAGGCCTGGTCGTCGACGCCGTCGGCCGCGCCCGAGGCCGACACCACGTGCCAGTCGAACGTGCCGTCGTCGAGGAGCTCGTCGGCGACCTCCTGGCCGATGTTGCGGGTCGAGCCGTCGGCCTCGGTCGCGCCTGCATCGGCGACGACGAGCGCGACGGGCACCTGGTCGAGCCGGGCGTACGGGTCCTGGTTGGCCCAGAGGTAGAGGCCGCCGTAGAGCAGCGGCACGATCATGAGGGCGAGCAGCGCGATCCTCGCCATGCGCGAGGCGGTGAGGCGTCGGAGCTCGGCGGCGATCATCTGCGGGATCTTCACGCGAGGCCTCCTTCGAGGAGTTCGGCGGCGGCCGAGTCGGGGTCGACGTCGGTGCCGTGCAGGCGGGCGATGAGGTCGGCGGCGCCGAGCGCGGCGGACGAGGCGTCGCCCGCGACGACGAGCACGGCGAAGCCGCGCGCGGCGAGGTCCTGCGCCAGCGCCCACCACTCGAGCGGGTCGCCGCCGTGGCGGTCGGGGGCGACGACGACGAGGGCTTCGACGTCGTCGCGGAGGATGGCGAGCTCGGTGAGCAGCCGGATGCGTTCGCGCGGGGCGACGGTGTCGATCGCGCGGCGCGCGAGGTGCGCGAAGCCGAGCTGGTCGAGCCAGCGCGACACCGAGATCGGGTTCGAGGGGATGCCGGCGAACATGAGCTCCTCGGCGGCGACGCCGGCGACGGTCACGCCGTGGGCCGGGTCGTTGACCGAGGGGGCGTCGACGAGTGCGACGCGACGGCGCAGCCCCTTCCGGTCGGCGCGGCCGTCGAGGAGCACCTCGCCGGAATCGGGCGTCATCCGCCCGCTCGCGATGAGGCCGAGGATGCTCGGGCGCAGCTCGGTCTCGGCGCGCGCGAGGCTCGCGCGGCCCGACTCGAACGAGATCGTGGTGCTCGGCAGGGCGTGGCCGCGACGCCCCTTGGAGACGCCGCGCAGTTCGACCCTCATCGCCGCACCGGCTTCCCGGCGAGCCCGGCGCTCGTGACCGGGACGACGGGTTCGCCGCCCGGGCCGAGCTTCGGCACGGCGCCCGTGCGGGGCGCCTCTCGCCGGCCGCGTGCGCGCGTTCGCGCCGCCGCGGGCTCGGGCAGCACGGCG
>NZ_WSTA01000109.1 GCF_009789225.1 Agromyces seonyuensis
CGACGAGGCCGTCGGCCTCGAGGGCGGCGCGGGCGCCGATCGCCGTGATGCCGGCGGCGGCCGCGGCCGTCGCGATCGGCGCGGCCGTCCGGACGAGCACCGCCTGCGCGCCGGGGAGCATCGGGGCGGCGACGAGCCGCTCGGGACGGGGACGGGTGGGAGCCGGTCGGACGATGCGGCCGGCGGCCGGGGTGTAGCTGGTCATGGGGTATCGGTTCGCTTTCGGTATCCGGGAGCTCCTCGCCATTCCCGAGGATCGCTCAACACAAGCGGTCACGTTCCTCCGGTCGGGAGGCGTCGGACACCGGGACTCCCCCGAACCCCGGACCGGGGTACCCCCGACGTTCTGCGCCGCCGAACGCTCATCTGCGCAGGGTGCGCATCCGAGCACCCAAGTCACCGGATGCGCATGCGCGATGCGTCCGCCGGGGCTCCTGACGACGCCGCGGGACGACCGGCCGCACGACCTCAGTGCCCGCCCGGGTTTCCGTGCCGCACGTCCGCGCCCGTCGGTCGCCCCGGAGGAAGCGGCGTACTCCGGCTGTGGGCGCGGGCGCCGCGCTCCCGACGAGATCGAGGGGACGAGCACCATGACCATCACGACCAGGCCGATCACCGACGACGACGAGGACCCTCGGACGGCGCTGCCCGAGTTCCGACGCGTCATCACCAACCTCGGCCACGGGACGCATGCCATCGCCGACAGCGCCGCCCCGGTCTCGGAACCGGGCGTCGAACCGGTGTCCGAGGTCGCGCTCCCCCGCGAGAACCCGCACGCGCCGGGCGCCTTCCTGCTGAGCCCGCCCGTGCCGCCCGAGAAACTCCCGTCGGTGAGCTCGCCGTTCGGCTACCTCTTCTCGGGCCTCCAGGCCAACTACCCGCTCTCGCACCTCGACCACCGCAACCCGGAGGCCGTCGTCGTCGGATTGAAGGCGCTCGGCTCCGCGATGATCGAGGCTGCGGCGGCCGAGGACGCCGCGCCGGCGAACCCCGATCCGGATGACTCGACGCTGCCGCCGATCCACACCTATTGGGGGCAGTTCGTGGATCACGACATCACCGCGAACACCGACCGGAACGACGAGATCGGCATCACCGACGGCGTCCTCGAGCCGCTGGCGCCCCAGGCCGTGCTGGCGGATCTCCGCAATCTCCGGGAGCCGCAGCTCAACCTCGATTCGCTCTACGGCAACGGGCCGGCGGCGAGCGGGCAGCCGGATCAGGTGCGCTACGAGGCGGACGGGATCCGGCTGGCGGTCGGCGCCCTCAGTCCGCTGAACCCGGGCCCGTTCCAACGGGTCGCGGGTGCCGATCTGCCTCGGACCCCGTCCGGCAAGGCCGAGATCGGCGACGCCCGCAACGACGAGAACCTCGCGATCGCCCAGCTCCACGTCGGGTTCATCCGCTTCCACAACGAGGTCGTGCGGTGGCTCGCCGACCACCCGGTCCCGGACGCGACGATCGCCGAGCGGGGATGGGACGACGCCTTCACGCCCCCGGCCGCCGTCCTGGCGCCGGAGTTCTGGATGGCGCGACGCTTCGTGCAGTGGCACTACCAGTGGATCACCGTCGAGGACTTCCTCCGCCCGGTCGTCGACGGCGTCGACGAGAACGGCGCGACGATCCAGGGCGGACTGGTCAGCACCCTGCTCGCCCCGCCGACGCCGCCCGATCCCGCGGACCCGTCCCAGCCGTTCTTCACCGGCTCAGACCCGTTCAACACCTTCATGCCGCTCGAGTTCTCGATCGCCGCATTCCGCTACGGCCACAGCCTCGTGCGCTTCTCCTACGACTGGAACGAGAACTTCGGGTCGCCGGAGGACGGCGCGTCGGGGCCCGTCGACGAGGGCACGCTCGACGCGCTCTTCGGCTTCACCGGCGGCGGCGGCCGCCTGTCGGGCGGCAAGCTCCCGGACAACTGGCCGGCGCGCTACGAACGGCTCACGCGGACCGGGCCGGCGACCGAGGACAGCCCGGCCCGCTTCGCGCGGAAGATCGACACGAGGCTCACACCGCCGCTCGGCAACCTCCGCAACGTCGAGAACGGCATCGCGACGCCGGACCGGATCAAGGCCATCATGAAGCGCCTCGCGGTGCGCAACCTCCTACGCGGCTATCGGCTGGGCCTGCCGACCGGGCAGGCGGTCGCCGCGGCGATCGGCGCGACCCCGCTGACGAAGCAGGAGCTGCTGCAGGGCAGCACCCCCGCCGGGGCGGCACCGGACGCCGTGCACAACGCGCTCGTCGACGGCGGGTTCGTGGAGCGGACGCCGCTGTGGTTCTACATCCTGCGCGAGGCGGAGGTCGTCGGCGGCGGCAACCGCTTCGGCCCGGTCGGCGGGCGCATCGTCGCGGAGACGCTCATCGGCCAGCTCCGCGCCGATCCGGCCTCCTTCCTCAATGTCGGATGGACGCCGGCCGACGGCGTGCAGCTCCCGGACGGGGGCGGCGCCGTCGACACGATCGACCGGATGCTGCGCTTCGCGACGTGCATCCCGGCGAGCAACCCGGTCGCCCCCTGAACGCGAGTGGGTAGGTCTCGCGGATCGCGGCGGTGCCGCACCCGCGAGACCTACCCACTCGCGGGAAATGGGGGCGGAAGGAGTGATTCCCGGATCATCAGCCCATCCTCAGCACTTTCCCGATACGGTGGACCAAGCGATCGGCGACCGCCTCTTGCGAAACGGGCCGGCCCTCAGGGCCGCTGCCACGAGCACCGCCGATCGGAGCGCCACCATCTCCTCCTCGCACACCCGTGCGACCGGCCTCGGGCCGATCCGCACCACCGCACGTCGCGACGCCGACGCACCCGGACTCGTCCACTCCTACTCCGCGGTGTCGAAGGTCGTGAAGGAGTCCGGCCTGCTGCGCCGCACCCACACGTTCTACGGCCTGCTGCTCGGCGGCCTGACGCTCGCCCTCGGCGGCGTCGTCACGGGCTTCATCCTGCTCGGCGACAGCTGGCTGCAGCTGCTGATGGCCGGCGCGCTCGGCGTCATCCTCACCCAGTTCGCCTTCGTCGCGCACGAGGCATCCCACCGCCAGGTGCTCGAGTCGGGCCCGGCCAACGACCGGCTCGGCCGCTTCCTCGCTTCCTTCGTCGTCGGCATGAGCTACGCGTGGTGGATGACGAAGCACACCCGTCACCACGCGAACCCGAACCGCGTCGGGCACGACCCCGACATCGAGTTCGACACGATCTCCTTCCAGGAGTCGGACGCGGCCCGCCAGCGCGGGCTCATGGCGCTGCTCACCCGCAAGCAGGGCTACGCGTTCTTCCCGCTCCTGCTGCTCGAAGGCCTGAACCTCCACTGGCGCTCGCTCCAGACGCTGACCGCCCGCGAGCCGGTCAAGGGCCGCTGGATCGAGCTCGGCTTCATCGTGACGCGCTTCGCGCTCTACCTCGGCGTGCTCTTCACGTTCCTCCCGCTCGGCATGGCCTTCGCGTTCCTCGGCGTGCAGCTCGGCGTCTTCGGCGTCTACATGGGCGCTTCGTTCGCGCCGAACCACAAGGGCATGGAGATCATCCCGGCCCACGTGAAGCTCGATTTCTTCAGCAAGCAGGTGCGCACGTCCCGCAACATCTCGGGCGGCGTCTGGGCCAGCGCGCTCATGGGCGGGCTCAACTACCAGGTCGAGCACCACCTCTTCCCGAGCATGCCCAGGCCGCATCTGGCCCGCGCCCGGGACATCGTCCGCGAGCACTGCCGCACGCTGGGCGTCCCGTACACGGAGACGAATATCGTCCGTTCGTACGGAATTGTGATCGAATACTTGAATCGGGTCGGGCTCGCAGCCCGCGACCCCTTCGACTGCCCGCTCGTCAACCGCTACCGGCGGAGCTGACGAGCAGCAAGAACCGCCGCACGAAACCTCGTGCGACGAAAGCGTCCACGCCACTGGCATGGTCGAACCGGTACGGCACCCGTATCGGATGAATACAGAGAACAAGGTACGACGACATGGCCACTGGCACCGTCAAATGGTTCAACTCCGAAAAGGGCTTCGGCTTCATCGCCCCGGACGACGGCTCCGCCGACGTGTTCGTGCACTTCAGCGCGATCACCTCGTCGGGCTTCCGCACGCTCGAAGAGAACCAGAAGGTCGAATTCGAGACCGGTCAGGGCCCCAAGGGCCCGCAGGCGGAGAACGTCCGCCCGCTCTGACCCCAGAGAACGACGAACGCCCCGGTGCCGCGAGAGCGGCGCCGGGGCGTTCGGCATTCCGGATGCTACGCGGCGGCGCGCTCGGCCGTCTCGACGACGTTGCGCAGCAGGAGCGCACGGGTCATCGGGCCGACGCCGCCGGGGTTCGGCGAGAGCCAGCGGGCGACCTCCGCGACGCCGGGATCGACGTCGCCCGCGAGCTTCGCCTTGCCCGACTCGGTCGTGCCGACGCGGGTGACGCCAACGTCGAGCACTGCGGCGCCGGGCTTGATCCACTCCGCCTTCACGAGGTGGGGCACGCCGACCGCGGCCACCACGACGTCCGCGCGCGCCACTTCGGCGGCGAGGTCGACCGTGCGCGAGTGCGCGAGGGTCACCGTGGCGTCCACGCCCTTGCGGGTGAGCAGCAGGCCGAGCGGCCGGCCGACGGTGATGCCGCGGCCGATGACGACGACGTGCTTGCCGGCGACCGCCACCCCGTTCTGCGCGAGCAGTTCGAGGATGCCCGCGGGCGTGCACGGCAGCGGGGCCGGCACTGCCGTGGCCGGGTCGACGCCGAGCACGAGCCGCCCGAGGTTGGTCGGGTGGAGGCCGTCGGCATCCTTGGCGGGATCGATCGCCTCGAGCACGGCGTTCTCGTCGATGCCCGCGGGCAGCGGGAGCTGCACGATGAACGCGGTGACCTCGGGGTTCGCGTTGAGGCGGGCGACCGCGGCGAGGATCTCCTCCTGCGTCGCGTCCGCCGGCAGCTCCTCGCGGATCGAGGCCATGCCGACCTCGGCCGTGTCGCGGTGCTTGCCCGTGACGTAGGAGCGCGACGCCGGGTTGTCGCCGACGAGCAGCGTGCCGAGCCCGGGCACGACGCCGCCCGCGGCGAGTGCCGCGACGCGCGAGGCGACGTCGGCCTTCACCGCGGCGGCGGCGGCGAGCCCGTCGAGGATGCGAGCCGTCACTGCTGCAGCTCCGGGTAGAGCGGGAAGCGCGAGGTCAACGCCTGCACGCGCTCGCGGAGCGGCGCGACGTCGGCGCCGAGCAGCGCCTGGGCGATGATGTCGGACACCTCGGTGAACTCGACGTCGCCGAAGCCGCGGGTCGCGAGGGCCGGGGTGCCGATGCGCAGGCCCGAGGTGACCATCGGCGGGCGCGGGTCGAACGGCACCGAGTTGCGGTTGACCGTGATGAGCGCCTCGTGGAGGACGTCCTCGGCCTGCTTGCCGTCGATCTTCGAGTTGCGGAGGTCGGCGAGCACGAGGTGCACGTCGGTGCCGCCGGTCAGCACGTCGATGCCCGCCTCGCGGGTGTCGGCGGCCGTGAGGCGCTCGGCGAGGAGCGCGGCGCCGCGGAGGGTGCGCGCCTGACGGTCGCGGAACTCCTCGGTGGCCGCGATCTTGAACGCGGTCGCCTTGGCGGCGATGACGTGCATGAGCGGGCCGCCCTGCTGGCCCGGGAACACGTTGGAGTTCAGGGCCTTCGCGAGCTCCGTGTCGCGCGAGACGATGAAGCCCGAGCGGGGGCCGCCGATGGTCTTGTGCACGGTCGACGAGACGACGTCGGCGAAGGGCACGGGGCTCGGGTGCAGGCCCGCGGCGACGAGGCCGGCGAAGTGCGCCATGTCGACCCAGAGCTTGGCGCCGACCTCGTCGGCGATCGCGCGGAACGCGGCGAAGTCGAGGTGGCGGGGGTAGGCCGACCAGCCGGCGATGATGACCTGCGGCTTGTGCTCGAGGGCCTTGTCGCGCACGACGTCCATGTCGACCTGGAACGTCTCGGGGTTCACCCCGTATGAGACGGCGTTGTAGAGCTTGCCCGAGAAGTTGAGCTTCATGCCGTGTGTGAGGTGGCCGCCGTGGGCGAGCTCGAGGCCGAGGATGGTGTCGCCGGGGGTCGCGATGGCGGAGAGCACGGCCGCGTTGGCGGAGGCGCCGGAGTGGGGCTGGACGTTCGCGTAGGCGGCGCCGAAGAGCGACTTGGCGCGCTCGATGGCGAGGTTCTCGGCGACGTCGACGAACTCGCAGCCGCCGTAGTAGCGGCGGCCGGGGTAGCCCTCGGCGTACTTGTTCGTGAGCACGGAGCCCTGCGACTGCAGGACGGAGACGGGCACGAAGTTCTCGCTCGCGATCATCTCGAGGTAGTCGCGCTGGCGACCCAGTTCGAGGTCGAGGACCTCGGCGATCTCCGGGTCGACGACGGACAGCGGCTGGTTGAAGACGGACTCGGCCAAGGCTGGCTCCTTCATTCGGGGATGTTGCGGACCATGGGTGCTGCCTGGCGGGCGCGCCGCCGAAGCATCCGTCCCGGCCCAGGCGAGCGGTCGGTCCGTGGCAGTCGCTCCCCGATGGTGGCCATCTGAACGCCAGTCGCGACGTCGGCCATCTTACCCATGCCATCCGGATGCCTCCCGGGCGGAATCCCCTCGGGTGGCGGACTGGTTCCGAGGACGCGGCGCGCCCCGATCGCGACGGCGGCCGAGCGCCTCGCGTCCTCGGGGCGGCGGCGGCGCCGGGGCGCGCCTTGTAGTTTGTTCGGAGTCCTGCCAAACTCGCGGGATGACGGCCCCGACGGCGATCCGCCGCATCGCGCTCCTCGCCGCCGCCGCCGTGCTCCTCGCCGGTTGCGCCGCCTCCCCCGACCGGAAGGATGATCCTGTGATCGCCATCGTCCCCGCCCCGGCCCGCCTCGAGTCCGCGACCGGCACGGTCCGCCTCGACGCCGGCACCCGCATCCTCGTCGACGGGCCCGGCGCCGACGCCGTCGCCGCGACGATCGCACCCGACCTGCGCGACGCGACCGGCCTGCCCCTCGGGATCGAGCCCGGCGGGACGGCGGACGCCCGGGACGGCGACGTCCTCCTCCTCGTCACCGGCGAGGGCCCCGCGCCCGACGCGGCGACGGCGTTCGCGGTCGACGAGTCCCACACGATCGACAGCGCCGACGGGCGGGTCGAACTCGCCGCGGCGAGCGCGGCCGGCCTCTTCCGCGCGACGCAGAGCCTGCGCCAACTGCTGCCGGCCCGCCCGCCGGCGGACGGCGCGGTCGACCTGCCCGCGTTCCACCTCGAGGACGCCCCGCGGTTCGCCTACCGCGGGGCGATGCTCGACGTCGCCCGCCACTTCTTCACCGTCGAGCAGGTCATCGGCTACCTCGACGCCATCGCGATGCTGAAGCTCAACGTGCTGCATCTGCACCTCACCGACGACCAGGGCTGGCGTCTCGCCATCGAGGGCTACCCGGCCCTCACCGAGCAGGGCGGTGCGAGCGCCGTCGGCGGCGACCCGGGCGGCTTCTACACGCAGGGGGACTACCGCCGCATCGTCGAGGCCGCCGCGGCGCGCTTCATCACCGTCGTGCCCGAGATCGACCTGCCCGGCCACACGAACGCGGCGCTCAACGCGGTGCCGGAGCTCAACCCGGGCGGCGTCGCCCCCGAGCCCTACACCGGCATCGAGGTCGGCTTCTCCTCGCTCAGCGCCGCGCCCGACGAAGCCGCGGCGACCGACGCGTTCCTCACGGCGGTGCTCGGCCAGACCGCCGACCTCACGCCCGGGCCCTTGCTGCACGTCGGCGGCGACGAGTCGCTCTCGACGCCGAAGGCCGACTACCTCGACCTCGTCGGGCGCATCACCGCCATCGGCGCCGCGACCGGCAAGACCCTCGTCGGCTGGCACGAACTCGGCGCCTCGACGGAGCTGCCCGCGGGCACGGTCGGCCAGTACTGGTCGTTCACGACCCCGCAGGAGGGTGCGACCGAGGAGACGCTCTCGTTCGTCGAGCAGGGCGGGTCGGTCATCCTCTCCCCCGCCGACGTCGCCTACCTCGACATGAAATACCCCGACGATCCCGACGGGCCGCTCGGCGGCAAGCTCGGACTGCTCTGGGCCGACGGGCCGACGACGCTCGAAGAGGCGTACGCGTGGGAGCCGACCGAGGTCGTGCCGGGACTCGCCGAGTCGGACATCCTCGGCCTCGAAGCCCCGATCTGGACCGAGACGGCCCGCGGCTTCTCCGAGGTCGAGTACCTCGCCTTCCCGCGCATCGCCGCGATCGCCGAGCTCGCCTGGTCGCCGGCCGTCGAGGGCGCGCGCGACGAGGCCGGCTTCCACGCGCGGCTCGCGCCGCTCGGCGCCCACTGGCGCGCGATGGGCATCGCCTTCCGCCCGGTCGGCGGCGTCGAATGGACGGGGCTCGCCGAATGAGCGCCGACACGATCGTGCACTCCGCCCGCCTGGTGAGCGGCGGGCGCCTCGAACGGGATGCGTGGGTCGCCTTCGCGGGCGAGGGCGTCCTCGCGCGCGGCACGGGCGACGGCTGGCGCGGCGAGGCCGCACCGGCCTCGGCGATCGTCGATGCGGGCGGCGCGTTCCTCACCCCCGGATTCGTCGACCTGCACGGGCACGGCGGCGGCGGCGCGTCGTTCGACGACGGCGGCGCGGCGATCGACCTCGCCCTCGCGACGCACCGCGCCCACGGCACGACCCGCTCGGTGCTCTCGCTCGTCACCGCGCCCGTCGAGGCCCTCGAGGCTCGGCTCGCCGAGATCGCCGACCGCGCCGCGGACGACCCGCTCGTCCTCGGCGCGCACCTGGAAGGCCCCTTCCTCGCGCCCGAGTTCAAGGGCGCGCACACGCCCTCGCTGCTGCGCGCCCCGGATGCCGGCTCGGTCGAGCGACTCCTGCTCGCCGGCGGCGGCGCGCTCCGCCAGATCACGATCGCTCCGGAGCTGCCCGGCGCCGACGTGGCCGTCGGCCGCTTCGTTGATGCGGGCGTCCGCGTCGCCGTCGGCCACACGGCCACGGACTTCGACGGTGCCGCGCGCGCCTTCGACGCGGGCGCGAGCATCCTCACCCACGCCTTCAACGCCATGCACCCGATCCACCACCGCGCGCCGGGTCCCGTCGTCGCGGCGATGCAGGCCGGGCACGTCACGCTCGAGGTCATCGCCGACGGCGTGCACCTGCACCCCGGCGTCGTGCGGCTCGCGTTCGACGGGGCCGCGGGCCGGGCGGCGCTCGTGACGGATGCCATGGCCGCCGCAGGCGCCGCCGACGGGGACTACCTCCTCGGCGGGCTCGCGGTGTCGGTCGACGACGGTGTGGCACGGCTCGCCGACGGCACGATCGCCGGCTCCACGCTCACGCTCGACCTCGCCATCCGAGTCGCGGTCGCTTCGGGCGTCGCCCTCGAGCAGGCCGTGCTCGCGGCGACCGGCACCCCGGCCGACGCGATCGGTCGGCCCGACCTGGGCCGTCTCGAGGCTGGGTGCGCGGCCGACGCCGTGCTGCTCGACGACGGGCTCGAGGTGCGCGGCGTCTGGGCCGCCGGCCGCCGGCTGATCTGACCCTGTCCGCGGGGCTCCATCGCGAGCCGCCCGCGGAGGGGGCGGGACCCGGAGTCGTGTTCCCCCGACGACTCCGGGCCCGGCCCGTCCGGGCGACCCCCTCGCCCGGTGCACGAGGCGGCGTCCCCCGCTGCCTCGCATCTGAAGAGAGTCGATCCGCCCCGGATCATGACGCGGTTCCGGAGAAATTCCTCGAAGAGATCCTCCGTCCGCATCGTGCACGCCCTCGCATCGGTGGAGAACGGCCGACCCGCCCGTCCGAAGTGTGGGATTCTCGAGGTACCCGAACCCGGCGAACCGGTTTCACCCGAGCACTGCCCACCGGTCCATCCGGAACCCGACCCAGGAGGACGCCGCATGGCGCCCAGAGCCGCCCACGAGCGCACCGACCGCGATCTGCTCCACCGGAGCCGACGCGGGGATCGGGACGCGTACGCGGAGCTCTGGCGTCGGCACGCGACCTCCGGCCTGACGGTCGCGCGCGGGCTCGGTGCCGCCGACCCCGACGACCTCGTCGCCGAAGCGTTCGCGAACATCTACCGGCTCGTGCTCGACGGCAAGGGCCCGCGGGAGTCGTTCCGCGCCTATCTGTTCACGACGATCCGCAACCTGGCCGCGGCCGCAGGACGGGCCGACCGCGAGTCGCCCGACGATCAGCTCGACGAGCGGGCGCACCCCGACTCCGAGGAGGCGGCCGTCGAACTCGGCCACGACCTCCGCACGGCCCAGGCGGCGTTCCACGCCCTCGCGCCGCGTTGGCAGGAGATCATCTGGTACACCGAGGTCGAGGGGATGACGCCGCAGCAGATCGCACCCCGCATCGGCCGCTCGGCGAACACCACGGCGGCCCTCGCCTACCGCGCTCGCGAGGCGCTGCGGCAGGCGTGGATCGGCGCTCACATCCAACCCGCCGACGACCCCGACTGCCGCTGGACGCGGGAGCGCCTCGGCGCGTGGCTGCGCGAGAAGCTCGGCGTGCGCGACCGCACGAAGGTCGAGCGCCACGTCGACGGCTGCCGCATGTGCGCCCTCGCCGTCGTGGAGGCCCGGGCGGCCGTCCTGCGCCTCGACGCGCTGACCCCGCCCGTCGCCCTCGGCCTCGCCGTCATCGGCACCGCCGGCGCGGCCGCCGCGGCCGGTGCGGCCGGCACGCTCGGG
>NZ_WSTA01000011.1 GCF_009789225.1 Agromyces seonyuensis
CCGTCCCGGCCGCCGGGGCCCCTGCCGGGTCGGCCGCGGGCGCCGTCGCGCTCGGCGAGTCGGCCGAGCCGCCGGCCCCGGTCGACCGTCCCGGTTGGGCCGGCCCGCTCACGGAGCGGGAGCTCGAGGTGGCGATGCTCGTCGCGCGCGGGGCATCCAATCGCCAGGTCGCCGAGCGCCTCTTCGTCTCGGTGCGCACGATCGAGGTGCACGTCGGCCGGGTGTTCACCAAGCTCGGCGTGCGCTCGCGCGTCGAACTCGCGGTGCTCGCCCACCGCGGCGGGTCGGCGCTCAGCGCGGCGAGCTGAACGCCGTCGGGCGGGCGCTCGGCTCGCCCCGCGGATGCCCGTCGGTCGGCCTCTACGTAGTCCTGCGTATGCGGATTCCGCGGACGCGCCTGCGGCATCCGCGTCGATACCGTCGAGCCGCCCGCGCGTCCGCGCCGGCACTCCGACGAGGGGAACGACATGTCTTCGACACGAACCGGTCGGCGCAGCAGGCTGCGCTCGATCCTGGCCGCGGCAGGGCTCGCGGCCGTCCTGGGGGCGGTGCTCTCGCCGGTGGCGCCCGCCGCGACGGCCGCCGACTGCCCGCCTGCCTGGCAGAGCACGGCGGTCTACACAGGCGGCGCCGAGGTCTCCCACGAGGGGCACGCGTACTCGGCGAAGTGGTGGACGCAGCACAACGAGCCGGGTGCCGAGCAGTGGGGCCCGTGGGCGGACCAGGGCGCGTGCGGCGCGACCGATCCGACCGATCCGACCGATCCGACCGACCCGACCGACCCGACCGACCCGACCGACCCGACCGACCCGACTGATCCGACGGACCCGACCGACCCGACCGACCCCGGCGCCGTCTGGACCGACAACCCCGACGAGGGCTGCCGCCCCGACGGGCTCTACCAGACGCCCGGCATCGACGTCCCGTACTGCACGGTGTACGACGAGGACGGCCTCGAGCAGCTCCCGAACGGCCTCGACCGCCGCGTCATCGGCTACTTCACGAGCTGGCGCACCGGCGCGAACGGCGCCCCCGCGTATCTCGCGAGCGACATCCCCTGGGACAAGCTCAGCCACATCAACTACGCCTTCGCGCACATCGACGCCGACGGCGACGTCTCGGTGAACGAGGATGCGCCGGGCAACGCCGCGACCGACGTCTCCTGGCCCGGGGTCGCGGGCGCCGAACTCGACTCGACCCTGCCCTACGACGGTCACTTCAACCTGCTCAACCGCTACAAGGCCGAGCACCCCGGCGTGAAGAGCCTCGTCTCCGTTGGCGGCTGGGCCGAGACCGGCGGCTACTTCGACGCGGACGGCGACCGCGTCGCGAGCGGCGGCTTCTACACGATGACGGAGTCGCAGTCGAAGATCGACCGCTTCGCGGACTCGGCGGTCGCGTTCATCCGCGAATACGGCTTCGACGGCGTCGACATCGACTACGAGTACCCGACGAGCAACGCCAAGGCGGGCAACCCCGACGACTTCGCCATCTCGGATGCCCGTCGCGCCACCCTCTTCGCCGGCTACGAGTCGCTGCTGAAGACGCTGCGCGAGAAGCTCGACGCCGCGAGCGCGGCCGACGGGCAGCACTACCTGCTCACCATCGCGGCGCCCGCGAGCGGCTGGCTGCTGCGCGGCATGGAGGTGCACCAGGTCGGGCAGTACCTCGACTACGCGAACCTCATGAGCTACGACCTGCACGGCGCGTGGAACGAGTACGTCGGCGGCAACGCGGCGCTCTTCGACGACGGCAAGGACGCGGAGCTCACGGCCGGCGGCGTGTACGGCGCCTACAACGGCATCGGGTATCTCAACACCGACTGGGCGTACCACTACTTCCGCGGGTCGATGCCGTCGAGCCGCATCAACATCGGCGTGCCGTTCTACACGCGCGGCTGGACCGGGGTGACGGGCGGCACGAACGGCCTGCACGGCAAGGCGCCGCTGCCGGACCAGTCGCAGTGCCCGAACGGCACCGGCAACTCGATCGGCTCGACCACGAAGTGCGGCGCCGGCGCGGTCGGCATCGACAACCTCTGGCACGACTCCGACCCGCAGGGGCTCGAGGTGCCCTCGGGCGTCAACCCGATCTGGCACGCCAAGAACCTCGAGGACGGCGTGGTCGGCGACTACGCGGCGAGTTACGGCGTGCCGACGAGCATCGTCGGCGACTACACGCGCCACTTCGACCCGGTCACGAAGATCGAGTGGTGGTGGAACCCGTCGACCCGCACGTTCCTGACGGGCGACGACGACCAGGCCATCCAGGCCAAGGCCGACTACGTCGCCGACACGGGCATCGGCGGCGTCATGATCTGGGAGCTCGCCGGCGACTACGGCTACGACCAGGCGGCCGGGCAGTACGAGATGGGGGACACGCTCGTCAGCCGACTGCACACGACGCTCTCGGCCGCCGGCCCTGCTGACGGGGCGAAGTCGAACACGGCTGCGCCGACGAAGGCGATCGACCTGAGCGTCGACTTCGGCGAGTTCGCGCTCGGCGACAACAACTACCCGATCAACCCCAAGGTCACGTTCACGAACCGGTCGGCGACCGCGATCCCCGCGGGCTCGACGATCACGTTCGACACGGCCACGAGCGACACCGGCGCGATGGGGGAGCAGAACGGGTGGGGCATCGTGAAGGTCTCGAGCGACCACACGGGCGACAACGTCGGCGGCCTCGACGGCGACTTCCACACCTACCGGATCACCGTACCCGCGGGCGGCATCCTGGCCGGCGCCTCCGTGTGGACGAAGTTCTCCTGGCGTCTGCCGATGTCGTCGCCGTCGAACTTCCGGGTGGCGATCGGCGGGGAGACCTACGCGATCCTGCAGGACGGCGTCCGGGGAGTCTCCCTCGTCGAGCCCGCCGGCTCGGGCGGCGGCACGCCGGGCACCGGCGGGGGCACGGGCACGTGCGACGCGGCCGCGTGGAGCGTCTCGGCCGTCTACGTCGGCGGGGCCGTGGTGTCCTACGGCGGGGCCGAGTACACCGCGAAGTGGTGGACGCAGGGCGAGACGCCCGGCGCCGCCGCGGTCTGGGGCAGTGCCGCGGCCTGCTGAGCGACGTTCCACCTGACGTGTGGGGGCGGGTTCCGGTGTCCGGAACCCGCCCGTACGCGTTTCCACGTAGTCGCCCGCCGCCCCGATATGTGGATCCCGCGGACGACGCCGCCCCCGAGGCGTTCCTAGCGTGGGCAGCGCCCCGCGATGCACCCGCATCCACCGGACGAAGGATGGACATGCACACTCAGAGAACCGGACGGCGGGGCCTCGGCGCCCTCGCCGCCGTCGCGACCGGCGCGCTCGTCGCCGGCCTCGCGGCCGTCGGCGGCATCGCGCTGCCCTCGAGCGCCGCCGAGCCCGAGAGCGCGCCGAGCGCCCTGAACGGCTACCGCAACGTCGGGTACTTCGCCCAGTGGGGCGTCTACGGCCGCGACTTCAAGCTCAACCAGCTGGATGACTCGGGCGCCGCCGCCGACCTCACCCACATCAACTACGCGTTCGGCAACATCCACTATCAGAACGGCACGTGCTTCATCGCGAACAAGGCGCAGGGGACCGGGCCGACCGGTTCCGACGGCGCCGGCGACGCCTGGGCCGACTTCGGGATGGGCTACACGAGCGCGAACTCCGTCGCCGGCACCGCCGACGCCTGGGACCAGCCGCTCGCCGGCAACTTCAACCAGCTCAAGCAGCTCAAGGCGAAGCATCCTGGTCTGAAGGCGATGATCTCCCTCGGCGGATGGACCTGGTCGAAGAACTTCTCGACGGTCGCCAAGACGGATGCCTCCCGCAAGAAGTTCGTCTCGAGCTGCGTCGATCTCTACCTGCGCGGCAACCTGCCGGTCATCGACGGCCGAGGGGGCACGGGCGCTGCGGCCGGCGTGTTCGACGGCATCGACATCGACTGGGAGTGGCCCGGCTCGCCGAACGGCGAGGTGGGCAACGTCGTCGACGCGGTCAACGACAAGGCGAACTTCCGACTGCTGCTCAAGGAGTTCCGCACGCAGCTCGACGCCCTGACCGCCGAGAACGGCCACCCGTACCAGCTCTCCGCGTTCCTCCCGGCGAACCCCGCCGACATCGCCTCGGGCGGTTGGAACGACCCCGAGAACTTCGAGTACCTCGACTACGGCAACATCCAGGGCTACGACCTGCACGGCGCGTGGAACCCGACGCTGACCGGTCACCAGGCCAACCTCTTCGACGACCCGGCCGACACGCGCCCGGCGGCGCAGCGCTTCAGCGTCGACAAGGCCGTGCAGGAGTACCTGAAGACCGGCATCGACCCGGCGCAGCTCGGCCTCGGCCTGGCCGCCTACGGCCGCGGCTGGCAGGGCGCGACCTCGGCGAACGCGTGGGGCCCGGCGACCGCCGCCGGTCCCGGCACCTGGGAGAAGGGCAACGAGGACTACTCGAAGCTGAAGACCCTCGGCACCGACTACTACGACGCCGCGCTCGGCGCCGCCTGGCGCTACGACGGCAACCAGTGGTGGTCGTACGACAGCCCCCGCTCGATCGCCCGCAAGGCGCAGTACATCGTCGACACGGGCCTGGGCGGCGGCATGTTCTGGGAGCTCGACGGCGACCGCGAGGGCGAGCTCGTCGGCACGCTCGCCGACGCGCTGCGCGCCGCCCCGACCGGTCCCGGCAGCGACCCGACCGGCCCGACGGATCCCACCGACCCGACGGATCCGACCGACCCCACCGATCCGACCGATCCGACCGACCCGGGCGAGTGCGCCTCGACCGCCTGGTCGTCGAGCGCGGTCTACACGGGCGGGGCGACCGTGTCCTACCAGGGCAGCGAGTACTCGGCGAAGTGGTGGACGCAGGGCGAGACGCCCGGCACCGCCGCGGTCTGGGCGCTCGTCGCGGCGTGCGACCCGACCGACCCGACCGATCCCACCGACCCGACCGACCCGACCGACCCCACGGACCCGACCGACCCGGGCGAGTGCTCGGCCGCGGCCTGGAACGCGGCGACGGCGTACAGCGGCGGCGCGGTCGTGAGCTACAACGGCTCGACCTACTCGGCCAAGTGGTGGACGCAGAACAACGTCCCCGGTGCCGAGCAGTGGGGCCCCTGGGCGCTCCAGGGCGCCTGCTGACCCGGCGCTGAGACGACGGATGCCCCGGAGAGAACGTTCCCTCCGGGGCATCCAGCGTGCACGGGCATCCCGCTGGTCGAGTCGCGACGACGGAGCGAATCGAGACCCCGCAACGCGCCTCGCCGGGTCTCGATACGCTCCGCTATTCGACCGACGGTTCGATCAACCGAAGCGGCCGGAGACGTAGTCCTCGGTGGCCTGCACGGTCGGGTTCGAGAAGATCGTCGTGGTGTCGGAGTACTCGATGAGCTTGCCGGGCTTGCCGGTGCCGGCGATGTTGAAGAACGCCGTCTTGTCGCTCACGCGCGAGGCCTGCTGCATGTTGTGGGTCACGATGACGATCGTGTAGTCCTGCTTGAGCTCCTCGATGAGGTCCTCGATCGCGAGGGTCGAGATCGGGTCGAGCGCCGAGCAGGGCTCGTCCATGAGGAGCACGTCGGGCGAGACCGCGATCGCGCGGGCGATGCAGAGTCGCTGCTGCTGGCCGCCCGAGAGACCCGAGCCCGGGCGGTCGAGGCGGTCCTTGACCTCGTTCCAGAGGTTCGCGCCCTGCAGCGACTGCTCGACGAGCGTGTCGGCCTCGGACTTCGACATGCGTCGGTTGTTGAGCTTCACGCCCGCGAGCACGTTGTCGCGGATCGACATCGTGGGGAACGGGTTCGGCCGCTGGAAGACCATGCCGACCTGACGGCGCACGAGCACCGGGTCGACGCCGGGGCCGTAGAGGTCGTCGCCGTCGATGAGCACCTCGCCCTCGACGCGCGCGCCGGGGATGACCTCGTGCATGCGGTTGAGGGTGCGCAGGAACGTCGACTTGCCGCAGCCGGACGGGCCGATGAACGCGGTCACCGACCGGGGCTCGATCTCGATGTTCACGCCTTCGACGGCGAGGAACTTCGAGTAGTAGACGTTGAGGTCCTTGACTTCGATTCGCTTGGACACGTGGATTTCCTTCGTGAGGGGGTCAGCGGCCGAACTTCGGCGCGAAGAACTTGGCGATCAGGCGGCCCGCGAGGTTGAGCAGCATGACGATGAGGATGAGGGTGAGGGCGGCGGCCCACGCGCGGTCGAGGTACGCGGAGGCCGGGTTGCCCTGGTTCGCGTACTGCGTGTAGACGTACACCGGCAGCGACTGCATGCGGCCCTCGAAGAGGTTGTAGTTCATCGACTGGGTGAAGCCCGCGGCGATGAGGAGCGGTGCCGTCTCGCCGATGACGCGGGCGATCGAGAGCATGATGCCCGTCACGATGCCCGCGATCGAGGTCGGCAGCACGACCTTGACGATCGTCAGCCACTTCGGCACGCCGAGCGCGTAGGAGGCTTCGCGGAGCTCGTTCGGCACGAGTCGCAGCATCTCCTCGCTCGAGCGCACGACGACGGGGATCATCAGGATCGACAGCGCGACGGCGCCGGCGATGCCGAGCCGGATGCCCGGGCCGAAGAAGAGTGCGAACAGGGCGTAGGCGAACAGGCCAGCGACGATCGACGGGATGCCGGTCATGACGTCGACGAGGAACGTGATGCCGCGCGCGAGCTTGCCGCGGCCGTACTCGACGAGGTAGATCGAGGTCATCAGGCCGATCGGGATCGAGATGATCGCGGCCGCGCCCGTCATGAGGAGGGTGCCGACGATGGCGTGGAGCGCGCCGCCGCCCTCGCCGGTCACGTTGCGCATGGAGCTCGTGAAGAACTCGAGGTCGAAGCGATTGAGGCCGAGGCTGACGACCGTGTACGCGACCGAGATGAGCGGGGCCATCGCGAGCAGGAACGCTCCCGTGACGATCGCGGTGACGAGCCGGTCGGTCGCGCGACGGCGGCCTTCGACGAGGTAGGAGAACAGCCACACCGCGAAGGCGTAGACGATGAGGCCGACGATGAGCGCGCCGGCCCAGTTGTACTCGCCGGTGCCCGTGGCGAGGACGCCGAAGACGATCGCGGACAGGGCGAGCGAACCGACGAGGATGAGCCAGGGAGTCCTCGGCTTGAGGTGGCCCGCGGTGAGCGCGCTCGGGATGCCGCCCTTGGGCGTGCCGCCGGGCGTGCCGGAGCCGGGCGCCGAGGTCTGTGCGGTCTCGGTGGCGGTCATCAGTTGGCTCCCGAGAATTCCTTGCGGCGGTCCACGATCCAGCGGGCCACCGCGTTGACGGCGAAGGTGACGATGAAGAGGATGAGGCCCGTCGCGATGAGCACGTTGACGTTGAGGCCGTACGCCTCGGGGAAGCTCAGGGCTATGTTGGCGGCGATCGTCGTCGGATTGACCGAGGTCAGCAGTTCGAACGTGACGACCTGGGAGGCCGAGAGCACCATGGCGACGGCCATCGTCTCGCCGAGGGCCCGGCCGAGGCCGAGGACCGAGGCCGACACGATGCCCGAGCGGCCGAACGGCAGCACGGCCATGCGGACCATCTCCCAGCGCGTGGCGCCGAGGGCGAGGGCCGCCTCCTCGTGGAGCACCGGGGTCTGCAGGAAGACCTCGCGGCAGATCGCGGTCATGATCGGGAGGATCATGACGGCGAGCACCATCGCGGCGGTGAGGATGGTGCGGCCGGTCGCGGACGCGGTGCCGCCGAAGAGCGGGATCCAGCCGAGGTACTCGTTGAGCCAGGCGTAGACCGGCACGACGGCCGGCGCGAAGACGCCGATGCCCCACAGGCCGAAGACGACCGAGGGCACCGCGGCGAGCAGATCGACGATGTAGCCGAGCACGGCCGCGAGCCTGCGGGGCGCGTAGTGCGAGATGAAGAGGGCGATGCCGATCGAGATCGGCACGGCGAAGACGAGGGCGATCGCGGCGGCCCAGACGGTGCCGAAGACGAGCGGCCCGACGTAGGACCAGAAGTTCGTCTCCAGGATGCTGGCCTCTTCGTTCGTCGCGAAGAGGGCCGGGATCGCCTGGACGATGAGGAAGATCGCCACGGCGGCGAGCGCCACGAGGATCATCGAGCCCGCGAAGACCGCGGAGCGCGAGAACACGAGATCTCCGAGCCGGGCTTTCGCCTTGATCGGAGCGGGGGCGGTGGTCATCTGGGTTCGATTCCTCGGATTCTGGAGGGTGATGGCCCGGCGCCGCACTCGTGGTGCGGCGCCGGGCCGATTCGACTTACTGGATGGAGTCGATCGCGGCGACGACCTGCTCGCGGAGCGAGTCGGAGATCGGGGCCGAGCCGGCCGCGGAGGCCGCCTCGTCCTGGCCCTCGGCGCTGGCGATGTAGGAGAGGTAGGACTTCACGAGCTCGACGTTGTCGGCCTCGGCGTACTCCTGGCAAGCGATGAGGTAGGAGACCAGGACGATCGGGTAGACGCCGGCCTCCTCCGAGGTGCGGTCGATGTCGATCGCGAGGTCGCCCTCGGCGCGGCCCTCGGCCAGCGGCGAGTGGTCGACGATCGCGGCCGCGGCCTCGGGCGAGTACGCCACGTACTCGTCGCCGACCTTGATCGAGACGGTGCCGAGGTCGCCGGCGCGCGAGGCGTCGGCGTAGCCGATGGTGCCGTTGCCGCCGGTCACGGTGTCGACGAGGCCCGAGGTGCCCTGAGCGGCCTCGCCGCCCTCGATCGGCCACACGCCGTCGGCCTCCCACGTCCAGACGTCGGCCGCGGTCGCACCGAGGTACTCGGTGAAGTTCTCCGTCGTGCCCGAGTCGTCGGAACGGTGGACGGGCGTGATGGCGAGGTCGGGGAGGTCGACGTCGGGGTTCTGGTCGGCGATCGCCGGGTCGTTCCAGTTGGTGATCGTGCCGGCGAAGATGCCCGCGACGGTCGCCGCGTCGAGGTCGAGCGACTCGATGCCCTCGACGTTGAAGATGACGGCGATCGGGGAGATGTAGAGCGGGAGCTCGACGATCGAGGTGTCGGGCGCGCACTTGGCGAAGCCGCCGGCCTCGAGCTCCTCGTCCTTGAACGCGCGGTCGGAACCGGCGAAGTCGCTCGCACCCTCGAGGAACGTCTCACGACCGGCGCCCGAACCCGAGGGGTCGTAGTCGATGGTGACGTCTTCGTTCGCCGTCTGGAAGGCGGCGATCCACGCCTGCTGGGCGGCGTCCTGCGAGGAGGCGCCGGCGCCGACGAGGTTGCCCGAGAGCGTCGAGGCGGACTCGCTCGGGTCGGAGGAGGAGCCGCCCTCGTTCGCGGCGCAGGAGCTGAGCGCGAGCATCGCGACGGCGGCGATGGCGACGGGGGCGCCGAAACGCTTGAAGTTCACGTGATTACCCTTCCGGGGATTCGTCTGCAGGATTCGGGCCGGTGCCGACCCGCAGGCGACGTTAGGCAGCAGGCTTTACGAGATTCCCCCGCGGCGGTGAACTCCAGGTGAACGAGGGTCGACCGGGGAGTGCACGCGCCTGGGAAGGCGCCGGAAACGTCCTGCCCGTCCCCGTTCGGGGGTGCGCAGGGCTCGGCGAGGCGGGCCGCGTCGTCGTGCATCAGCCGATCACGGCGATCGCAGCCTCGACCCGCTCGCGGAGCGAATCGGAGATCGGCGCCGAACCCGCGGCTGCGGCGCCGGCCTCCTGCCCCTCGGGGGAGGCGACGTAGGCGAGGTACTCGCGCACGAGCGCGCCGTCCTCCGCGTCGAGGTAGTCGGCGCACGCGATGAGGTAGCTGACGAGCACGAGCGGGTAGACGCCCGACTCGGTCGTCGAGCGGTCCACGGCGATGGCGAGGTCGACGTCGCTGCGGCCGGGCTCGAAGGGGGAGTGGTCGGCGACGGCCGCGGCCGCCTCCGGCGAGAAGGCGACGAACTCGTCGCCCACGCCGAGTCGCACCGTGCCGAGGCCCCCCGCCCGCGAGGCGTCCGCGTAGCCGATCGCGCCGGAGCCGCGGCCCACGGAGTCGACGACGCCCGAGTTGCCCTGGGCCGCCTCGCCGCCCTTGATCGGCCAGACGCCGTCCGCCTGCCAGGTCCAGGCGTCCGGAGCGACGGCGCCGAGGTACTCCGTGAAGGTCTCGGTCGTGCCGGAGTCGTCGGAGCGGTGGACGGGCGTGATCGCGATGGCGGGCAGTGCGACGTCGGGATTGGTCGCGGCGATGGCGGGATCGTCCCAACGGGTGATGGTGCCGGCGAAGATCTCCGCCAGGACGTCGGGGGACAGGTCGAGCGAATCGATCCCGTCGAGGTTGAAGATCACGGCGATGGGGGCGATGTAGAGCGGGAGCTCGACGATGTCGGAATCGGGGACGCACGCGGCGAACGCGCCGTCGGCGAGCTCGTCGAGCGTGTAGGCGCGGTCCGAAGCGCCGTAGTCGGCCGCGCCCTCGATGAAGGTCTCGCGGCCGGCGCCGGAGCCGTTCGGGTCGTAGTCGATCGTGACGTCGGGGTGCGCGGTCTGGAACGCGGCGATCCACGCCTGCTGGGCGGCATCCTGCGCGGACGAGCCCGTGCCCACGAGGTTCCCGGAGAGATCGGAGTCCGTCGCCGCCTCGCGGGCGGCCCGCTCGTTGGCCGCGCAGGACGAGAGGAGGAGCGCGACGGCGACGGCGAGTGCGGCGGCCGGGATCGGGCGCAGGGCGTTCACTGGGGTTCCTCCGCGGGGGTTCGGGCGACGAACGGCCCCGAACGCGCGCGTGCGACTCGCCGGGGCCATGCGTCGAGCGTCCCTTCTTTCGGTGAACGGGAGGTGAACGACACGCGACGCGACGGTGCTCCGGGCTGGGAGGGTGCTCCGACTCCTCGATTCAGGTGCGGGGCGGGTACGTCTCGATCGAGATGATCCCCGACGCCGGATTGGTCTTGGAGAGGTGCACGACCGAGAACCCGCCCGGCTCGAGCGCGGCCGCGTCGTCGAGGTAGGACCCGAGCGGCGTGCCCGTGGCGAGCGCGATCTCGCGCAGCACGTCGGGCAGGACGGGCCGGTGGGTGCAGAGGACCGCCGTCTTGCCCGAGCGCACCCGCTTGCCGACGATGCGCCGCACCGTCCCGTTCCCGTTCTCGTGGGCGGCCTGCCCGAGTCCGGCCTCACGGCGGATGTCGATGGTGAGCGCCGCGGCGAGCGGCATGACCGTCGCGACGCAGCGCGTCGCATCCGACGTGACGATCCGCTTCGGGCCCCAGGCGGCGACCGTCGGCACGAGGGCGGCGGCCTCCCGCACGCCGAGGGCGACGAGCGGTCGCTCCACGTCGGCGCCTGACCACGTGCCGCGCGAGCGCGCCTTGCCGTGCCGCAGGACGATCAGGGAGAAGGTCTCGGTCACGTCCTGCGCGACGAGCTGCTCGAAGGCGTCGAGGACGGCGACGTCGGTCTTGTAGGTGAGATAGGTGCGCGCCCGCTTGAGCGTGACCCACTCGATCGCCGCGATCTCCGAGTTCGGCCGGAACGTCGAGTGCAGGATCGCGGACTCCCGCGCCTTCGCCGACCAGTAGTGCACGATCTTCTCGCGCCCGTTCGGCATCCGGTAGCGCGAGACGGCGACCGAGGCGCCGAGGTGCACGGCGAGGCCGGTCTCCTCGGCGATCTCCCGCACGGCCGTCTGCGGCAGTGTCTCGCCGGGATCGACCTTGCCCTTCGGGATGGTGACGTCGCCCTGCGCGGTGCGGTGCACGACGAGGATGTGCAGCTTGCCGTCGATGAAGCGCCAGCACACGGCGCCTGCGGCGTAGATCGCGGTCTCGCTCACCGGCGGCCCCCCGTCCGCGAGCGGTGGGCGACCTGCTGCATCACCCGCAGTTGGAGGTCGTCGAGGGGGCGGCCGGCGTCGTCGAGGTGGTGGCGGGTCCAGGTGCCGTCGGCGTCGAGCTGCCAGGCCGACGTGCTGGGGTCCATCGCGAGGTCGAAGAGCGCGGTGATCTCCTCGATGTGGTCGGCCTGCGTGAGGCGCACGAGGGCCTCGACCCGGCGGTCGAGGTTGCGGTGCATCATGTCGGCCGAGCCGATGAAGACCTGGGGATCGCCGTCGCCGACGAAGGAGAACACCCGCGAGTGCTCGAGGTAGCGCCCCACGATGCTGCGCACCCGGATGTTCTCGCTGAGCCCGGGGATGCCCGGTCGGAGCGAGCAGATGCCGCGCACCCAGACCTCCACAGGCACGCCCGCGTTCGAGGCGCGGTACAGCCCGTCGATGATGGCCTCGTCGACCATCGAGTTGACCTTGATGCGGATGCCCGACGGCTTGCCCTCCTCCGCGTTGCGGATCTCGGCGGCGATGAGCTTCAACAGCCCCTTGCGCAGGTGCAGCGGGGCGACGAGCAGTCGCTTGAACTTCTTCTCGATCGCGTAGCCGGAGAGCTCGTTGAACAGGCGCGTCAGGTCTTTGCCGACCTGGTCGTCCGTCGTGAAGAGGCCGAGGTCCTCGTAGATACGGCTCGTCTTCGGGTTGTAGTTGCCCGTGCCGATGTGGCTGTAGTGGCGCAGCACGCCGCCCTCCTGGCGGATGACGAGCGCGAGCTTGCAGTGGGTCTTGAGCCCGACGAGGCCGTAGACGACGTGCACGCCGGCCTTCTCGAGCTTGCGAGCCCACGTGATGTTCGCGGCCTCGTCGAAGCGCGCCTTGATCTCGACGAGCGCGAGCACCTGCTTGCCGGCCTCGGCGGCGTCGATGAGCGCCTCGACGATCGGGCTGTCGCCCGAGGTGCGGTAGAGCGTCTGCTTGATGGCGAGCACGTGCGGGTCGGCGGCGGCCTGCTCGAGGAAGGCCTGCACGCTCGTCGCGAACGACTCGTACGGGTGGTGGACGAGCACGTCCTTGCGGCTGACCGCCGAGAACACGTCGATCGGGCGGTTGGGTTCGCTCGGCTGGAAGGCCGCGGCGGTCACGGGCGGCTGCGGCGGGTAGTGCAGCTCGGGGCGGTCGAGCTTGGAGAGGTCGAAGAGGCCCCCGAGGTCGAGCGGCGCCGGCAGGCGGAAGATCTCCTGCTGCGAGATGTCGAGCTCGCGGACGAGGAGCTCGAGCGTGGCGCCGTCCATGTCGTCGGAGACCTCGAGCCGGATGGGCGGTCCGAACCGACGGCGCAGCAGCTCCTGCTCGAGCGCCTTGATGAGGTTCTCGGTCTCGTCCTCCTCGATCTCGACGTCTTCGTTGCGGGTGACGCGGAAGACGTGGTGCTCGATGATCTCCATGCCGGGGAACAGGTCGCCGAGGTGGTTGGCGATGAGGTCCTCGAGGGCGATGTAGCGGGCGTCCTCGACGGATTCGCCCGGGTCGACCCGCACGAAGCGCGAGAGCATCTGCGGCACCTTGACGCGCGCGAACTCCTGCTTGCCGGTGCGCGAGTTGCGCACGATGACCGAGAGGTTGAGCGAGAGCCCCGAGATGTAGGGGAACGGATGCGCCGGGTCGACGGCGAGCGGCATGAGCACGGGGAAGAGCTGCCGGGCGAAATAGTCGGAGAGGTGCGCCTGCTCGGACTTCTGCAGCTCGTCCCACACGACGACGCGCACGCCCGCCTCGGCGAGCGTCGGCTTGACGAGCTCCTGATAGGCGAGGGCGTGGCGCTCCTGCAGTTCGTGCGCGCGGCGCGAGATGTCCGCGAGCACGTCGTGCGGCGCGCGGCCGACGTTGGTCGGCACGGCGAGGCCCGTCATGATGCGGCGCTTGAGGCCCGCGACGCGCACCATGAAGAACTCGTCGAGGTTGGAGGCGAAGATCGCGAGGAAGTTCGCGCGCTCGAGGACCGGCAGCGTCGGGTCCTCGGCGAGCTCGAGCACCCGCTGGTTGAACGCGAGCCAGCTCAGCTCCCGGTCGAGGTAGCGCTCGACGGGCAGATCGGGTGCGCCGTCGAAGTCGAACGGCTCGAAGTCGTCGTCGAAGTCGCTCGCGGTGCGGTCTTCCTGCTCGAGGTCGGGGCTCATCCGCCCATATTGGCATGCGGCCCCGACGCGAGACAGCCGCCGGGTGACGCCCAGGTGAACGCCGGGTGACGGGAAGCGTCGCGCGGCTCGACCCCTGGAGCGGGGTCTCAGCCCGCGGACACCGGCTTTGCCGGTTCGTCTTCCTCGTGGACGTTGAAGCGGTACCCCACGTTGCGGACGGTGCCGATGAGCGACTCGAGGTCGCCGAGCTTGGCGCGCAGGCGCCGCACGTGCACGTCGACCGTTCGGGTGCCGCCGAAGTAGTCGTAGCCCCACACCTCGCTGAGCAGCTGCTCGCGGGTGAAGACCCGCGACGGGTGCGCGGCGAGGAAACGGAGGAGCTCGAACTCCTTGTAGGTGAGATCGAGGGGCTTGCCGTGCACCTTGGCCGAATAGCTCGCCTCGTCGATGACGACGCCCGACGTCTGGATGCGCTCCGACTGCGGCGCCGCCTGGGCGCGGCCGAGCGCGAGCCGGATGCGCGCGTCGACCTCGGCGGGCCCCGCGGTCTCGAGCACGACGTCGTCGACGCCCCAGTCGGCGTTGACCGCCGTGAGGCCGCCCTCGGTCACGATGAGCAGCAGCGGGACGCTGAGCCCCGTGGTGCGCAGGATCTGCGAGAGTGCGCGGATGCCGGCGAGATTCGTCCGGGCGTCCAGGAGGACCAGATCGGCGTCGGGCGCTCTGACGAGCTGCTCCGGCGAGGCGGGGATGATCCGCACCCGATGGGACAGCAGAGAGAGCGCCGGGAGGACCTCATCGTCGGATGCCGGCGACAGAATCAGCAGCTGCGCCACGCGACCCCTCCTCGTCAGGTTGACTCATGCTACGGGATAGCCGGGACCGGCTCCGCCACTCGGGGCGGCGGGAACTCGCCGGGTTCGGGTGTCAGAATGCTACCTGGGCGTGAACGACGCGTTTCGCCGATGGGGGATCGGCGACGGGACAGGCCCGGGGAAGGTCGAGATGGAGCACGTTGACGGACGACGTCGCTGGGGCAGCATCCTGCTGGTCTGGGCGGTCGCGCTCGCCGGGGCCGTTTCGGTCGTGGCGTTCGAGTTGGGCGGCGCCCACGTGCAATTCGGCACGCACTCGCTCGGGGGCTACGACGCGCTCGTCGCGGTTCTCGCGATCTGCGTGCTCGTCGGTCTGATCGTCGAACTGGCCACCCGGCGTCCCGCCGGATTCGTCTTCCGCCTCACGACCTCGTTGGCCGGCGTGGTCGCAGTGCTGCTGCTCGCGGCGATCGTGCTCCTGCCCGCGTTCCTCGCGGGCTGACGGTTCGGCGCCGATCGGCCCCGAGCCGACGGCCGGAAGCCCCGCGCGCGCGGCGTAGACTCGCACGCATGGACCACAACGCACTCTTCGCGCTCGAGCTCGCGTTCATCGGGCTGCTCGGACTCGCCAGCCTCGCCATCGCCTACATCGCGGGCGTCGTCGTCTTCAAGCTCTTCAAGGGCCAGCGCTAAGAGGTCCGGCCGTGCTCGAGCTGCCCGTCGACCTCCCGCCCGAACTCGTCCCGCTCTCGTGGCTCCTCGGAGTCTGGGAGGGGACGGGCGTCATCGACTTCGCCACCGGCGACGGGGACGACGACCGCGTGACCCGCGAGTTCGGGCAGCGCCTGAGCTTCAGCCACGACGGACTGCCGTGGCTCAACTACCACTCCTACGCCTGGCTCATCGGCGAGGAGGACGCGGACCCCGAGCCACTCGTGACCGAGACGGGCTACTGGCGTCTCGACCGTCCGCTCGGCGCCGGCGACCCCGGTCCGGCGATGCTGCCGGGCACCGGCGAGTCCGCCTATCCCGACGCCGAGGCCGTCGAGTCCCTGCGCAACGCCGACGGCGGGTTCGATCTGCAGGTCCAGCTCATCCATCCGACGGGCGTCAACGAGCTCTACCTCGGCCAGGTCAAGGGCCCGCGCATCGACCTCGCGACCGACGCCGTCATGCGCACGGCCGGCGCCGAGGACTACTCCGCCGCCACCCGCCTCTACGGGCTCGTCGACAATCACCTGCTGTGGGCGTGGGACATCGCCGCCCTCGGCCGCCCGCTCGCCACGCACGCCTCGGCCCGGCTCGCGAAGGCCGACTGATGGCCTCCCCGCTGCTCGGGCTGCCCGGTGCCGTCGCCGCGGACGGCATCGACGAGGGCGTCGTGGCCCACTACGGCAACCCGTTCGTCGAACAGCGCCGTCTCGAAGACGGTCGCGCGCTCGCGGAGGTGCCGCGCGGCATCGTCGCGGTCGCCGGCCCCGATCGGCGCAGCTGGCTCGACTCGATGACGAGCCAGTCCCTCGCGAGGCTCGCGCCCGCCGAGTCGGCCGAGACCCTCTTCCTCGACCCCAACGGGCACGTCGAGCACGCGGTGCGCGTCGTCGACGACGGCGAGACCGCCTGGCTCGTCGTCGAGCCGGCCGAAGCGGCGCCGCTGGCGGCGTTCCTCGACCGGATGCGGTTCATGCTCCAGGTGGAGGTCGCCGACCGCTCGGCGGAGTTCGCCGTGCTCGCGGGCGCCGACGGCCCGGTCTGGGACGCCGCACCGGAGGCGGCCGCCCCGCACGGCACGCCGCTCGAGTGGCGCGACCCGTGGTCGGACGCGCCGACGCCCGGGGGGCATCCGTACGCGAGCGCCGACGGGCATCCGGGGCAGTTCTGGCACTGGCGCGAACGGCTCGTGCCGGTCGACTCGCTCGGCGCGCTGGCGCAGGATGCCCGTGCCGGCCGCATCGAGCTCGCGGGCTCGCTCGCGGTCGAGGCGATCCGCGTCGCCGCGTGGCGACCGCGGTTCGCGACGGAGGTCGACGCGAAGACGATCCCGCACGAGCTCGACTGGCTGCGGAGCGCGGTGCACGTGAGCAAGGGCTGCTACAAGGGGCAGGAGACCGTCGCCAAGGTGCTGAACCTCGGCCGGCCGCCGCGGCGGCTCGTGCTGCTGCACCTCGACGGCTCCGACACCGTGCTGCCGGTCGCGGGCGACCCCGTGTTCGCCGACAAGACGGCGGCCGACGGCTCGCTCGACCGCCGCGAGGTCGGCCGCATCACGACCGCCGTGCAGCACCACGAACTCGGTCCCGTGGCGCTCGCGGTCGTCAAGCGCGCCGTGCCCGGCGACCTGCCGTTCGTCGTCATCGCGCACGACACCGAGGTCGCGGCGGCCCAGCAGCAGATCGTGCCCGCCGACGCGGCGCCCGCCGTGGACGTGCCCCGCCTGCCGCGCCTCGGCGCCCGTCCGTGATCGCGGTCAGAGACCTCCGACCCGCCCTGAACCCCCGTGCGCGCCTGCGTGCCGGCGGCACCCGCCTCGTCACGTCGATCCCGGCGATCGTGCAGATCACCGTCACCGCGGTCGCGTCGTGGTCGTTCGCGCACTTCGTGCTCGGCCACCAGCAACCGCTCCTCGCGGGAGTCGTCGCGATCTCGGCGCTCGGTTTCGTCGGCGACGCCCGGCCGAAGCGCGTCGCGGAGACGGTCGTCGGCATGGCCCTCGGCATCTTCCTCGCGGAGGCGCTGCTCGTGGTGGCCGGCTCCGGTCCGTGGCAGTACGCGCTCGCGCTCGCCCTGACGCTCGCCATCGCCCGGTTCGTGTCGTCGGCGCCCTCGTTCACCGTGGCGGCGGGCCTGCAGTGCACGCTCATCATGCTTGTGCCCGCCGTGCCGGGCGGGCCGTTCCTCCGCACGATCGACGCCGTCGTCGGCGGCGTCTTCGCGCTCGTGGCGACGGCGCTCCTGCCCCGCGCACCCTGGCGCACCGCCGTGCGCGCGGGCCGTCGGGTCATCGCCGACCACCTCGCGGTCTGGCGTCGCCTCGCGGAGTCGGTCGAGTCCGGCTCGTCGGTCGACGCGGAGGCCGCCCTCGCCGCGGCCCGTGCGAGCGACGACCACGTGCGCGACTGGGCGGAGGCCGTCGACTCCGGCCTCGCGATCGCGCGGGTCTCGCCGTTCACGCCGCGCGCCCGTGCGGAGCTGCCGCGCCAGCGGGAGATGCAGGCGGCGTTCGACCTGGCGACGCGGAACCTCCGTGTCATCGCCCGCCGCACGGCCTGGCTCGAGCGCGACGGACGCCCGGTGCCGGCGCTCGCCGATCTCGCCGGGCGCATCGTGCGCGCGCTCGAGCTCATCGACGCCCAATCGCTCGACCCCGAGAACCTCGCGGCCGCGCGGGCGACGCTCGCCGATCTCGTGCGCCACCTCGACCCCGCCCGGGTGCTGCCGCACGGCACGGTCGACGAGCTCAACGTCGCGCACGCGCTGCGGCCCTACCTGATCGACCTGCTGCAGGCCACCGGGATGCCGCTCGACGACGCCCGCGGGCTCCTGCCTGAGCTGTAGCGGCTCGGGAGCGACGTCGCTGGTCGAGTAGCCGAGCGTATCGAGACTTCGCTGGTCGAGTAGCGAAGCGTATCGAGACCTGATGAGGCGCCCTGCGAGGTCTCGATACGGCGCCGGCGCGCCTACTCGACCAGCGGACGCGGCGCCGGCGCGCCTATTCGACCAACGGACGCGGCGCGACCGCGGCCCAGTCGAGGGTGAGCTCGCCGAGGCGGTGACGCCGCACGCCTCCACGGACCGGCCAGCCGCCGGAGCGCAGCGTCTCGACCGCGGCGATCCAGCGCTGGGTCGGGCTGTAGACCGAGAGGGCGGCGTGCAGTCGCCAGGCGCGGTCGAGGTCGCCGAGCAGCGCATGGATGCGCTCGCCGGGCACGTTGCGGTGGATGAGCGCCTTCGGCAGCCGCTCGGCGACGATCGACGGCACGTCGAGCCCGCGCAACCGGAGCGAGATCGTGAACGTCTCGGGGCCCGCGGGGGAGAGGCCGACCCACGCGGCGACCCGGCCGATCTCGTCGCAGGTGCCCTCCACCAGGAGGCCGTCCGGCGCGAGGCGCGCGCGCATCCTCGACCACGCGTCGGCGACCTCGGCCTCGTCGTACTGGCGCAGCACGTTGAACGCGCGGATGACCGCCGGCCGGCGCCCGCCCGCCACCGGCACCTCGAAGCCGCCGAGCGCGAACGACACCCGCGCGTCCGGCGCGAAGCGCCCGCTGCCGAGGCCGAGCCGGATCTCGGCGAGCTGCGCCGTCGCGCGCGCGACTCGGGCGGGCTCGATCTCGAGGCCGAGCACGTCGACGTCCGGCCGCGCCGGCGCGAGCCGGGAGTGCAGCTCGAGCGCCGTCGTGCCGCTCGCGCCGTATCCGAGGTCGACGACGAGCGGGTCGTCGGCGCGACGCAGCGCCGGGTGCGCCGCGATCCAGCGATCGACACGGCGCAACCGGTCGGTGCCGGTCGTGCCGCGCGTCACCTGTCCGATGGGCATCCGGCAATTCTCCTGGATGCTCCCCGAACGTTTCCCGACCGTCCCGCCGTCATCCGCCGAATGCGCCGGCCCGCCCGTCGGTAGGCTGGCCGTATGGCTTACACGCTCGTGCTGCTGCGTCACGGCAACAGCGAATGGAACCAGAAGAACCTCTTCACCGGCTGGGTCGACGTGCGGCTGTCCGAGCAGGGCCGCGCCGAGGCGAAGCGTGCGGGCGAGCTCCTCGCCGAGTCGGGCCTGCTGCCCGACGTGCTGCACACCTCCGTGCTCTCGCGCGCGATCCAGACCGCCGACATCGCCCTCGACGAGGCCGACCGCCTGTGGATCCCGGTCCGCCGCTCGTGGCGCCTCAACGAGCGCCACTACGGCGCGCTCCAGGGCCTCGACAAGGCCGAGACGCAGGAGAAGTACGGCAACGAGCAGTTCATGCTCTGGCGCCGCTCCTTCGACGTCCCCCCGCCCGTGCTCGACGACGACTCCGAGTGGTCGCAGGTCGGCGACCCGCGCTACGCGGACCTGGCCGACTCCGACCTGCCCCGCACGGAGTGCTTGAAGGACGTCATCGCCCGCATGCTGCCGTACTGGCAGTCCGACATCATCCCCGACCTCGAGACCGGCAAGACCGTGCTCGTGACGGCGCACGGCAACTCGCTGCGCGCACTGGTCAAGCACCTCGAGGGCATCGGCGACGCCGACATCGCCGAGCTCAACATCCCGACGGGCATCCCGCTCGTCTACCGTCTCGGCGACGACTTCATGCCGCTCGCCCCGGGCGAGTACCTCGACCCGGAGGCCGCCGCCGCCGGCGCCGCCGCCGTGGCCGCGCAGGGCGACAAGAAGTAGGTCCTCGCACGTCGAAGCGCCCCGCCCGATCGATCGGGCGGGGCGCTTCGCGTTGCGGGCATCCGGCGGGCGTCGGATGCCTCGCGCGTCAGTTCGCGGGCTCGGGCACCCAGTCGCCGGTCGCGAGGTACTGCACCTTCTTGGCGATCGCGACCGCGTGGTCGGCGAAGCGCTCGAGGTAGCGGCTCGCGAGGGTGGCGTCGACGGTGTCGGACGCCTCGCCCTTCCAGCTCTGGCCGAGCACCTTGTCGAAGACCGAGAGGTGCAGGTCGTCGACGAGGTCGTCCTCGTTGCGGATCTGGTCGGCGAGCTCCACGTCCTGCGTGTCGAGGAGCTCGGCGAGCTTGCGCGCCATCTCGACGTCGAGCCGGCCCATCTCGGCCATCGTCGGGCGCAGCGACTTCGGCACGACCTTGTCGGGGTAGCGGTAGCGGGCGAGCTGGGCGATGTGCGTCGCCATGTCGCCCATGCGCTCGAGCGACGCCGAGATGCGCAGCGCGCTCACGACGATGCGGAGGTCGCGCGCGACCGGCTGCTGCCGCGCGAGGATCGTGATCGCGAGCTCGTCGAGGGCGACGGCCCGGGCATCGATGAGGTGGTCGTCGGCGATGACCTCCTCGGCCAGCGCGACGTTCGATTCGTTGAACGCGGTCGTCGCCTTCTCCATCGCGTCGGCGACGAGCCGGGCGATCTCGACCAGCCCGGTCTGCACCTCGTGCAGCTCCTGCTGGAACACTTCACGCATCTTGATTCCGTCCTGTTCGCCGCGCGCGCGGGGGTGCGGCGCGTCGGGCCCGTCCAGTGTTCCCGGCGAAGGTGAACGGCAGGTGCCGGTCCGCTGAACAATCTCCAACCTAGCGCCGGAGAGCGCGAAACCGCCGGAGAGCCCGATTTCGCGCGGTTATGCTCGCACTATGCAAGACGCCTGGGTGGTGCTCGCCGCGCTCGCGATCGGGGCCTTCCTCGGCGCCGGGTTCGTCGTCATCCTCATCATCGCCCGCGAACGCGGCGAACAGGCCCAACGGGTCGTGAACCCCGTCGTACCGGAGGGCGTCGATCAGGTGATCGCCGCCCTCGACTCGGCCGGCATCGTGCTCGACCCGTCGAACAACGTCGTCCGGGCCTCGCCGGGCGCGCTCTCCCTCGGCCTCGTGCGCGGGCTCGCCGTGACGAACCCGGAGCTGCTCCGGTTGGCCGGGCTGGTGCGCGCCGACGGCGAGACCGTGCAGGAGGAGATCGAGGTGCCGCGCGGCCCCTACGGCGACGCCTCCGTCACCCTCCTCGTGCGGGTGGCCCGGCTCGGCACGCGCTTCGTGCTGCTGCTGGCCGAGGACCGCACCGAGGCCAAGCGCCTGGACGCCGTGCGCCGCGACTTCATCGCGAACATCTCGCACGAGCTGAAGACCCCGATCGCGAGCGTCGGCCTCCTCGCCGAGGCCGTCGACCAGGCCGCCGACGAGCCCGAGCGGGTTCGCCGCTTCGCGAGCCGTCTCTCCGAGGAGTCGAGCCGGCTCGCCCGCATCACGAACGAGGTCATCCAGCTCACGCGGCTCCAGGCGAACGACGCCGTCGCCGAGCGAGCACTGCTCGACCTCGACGAGATCGTCGCCGTCGCGATCGACCAGAACCGCGTCCTCGCCTCCGGCAAGCGCATCGAGCTCGCGCTGCGCACCCGCAGCAAGGCCCGGGTGTGGGGCGACCGCGAACTGCTCATCGTCGCCGTGCACAACCTCGTCGCCAACGCGATCGCGTACTCGCCCGAGGGCGGCCGCATCGGCATCGGCACCGCCCGCCGCGACGGCATCGTCGAGATCTCCGTGACCGATCAGGGCATCGGCATCCCGGAGGAGGACCTCGACCGCGTCTTCGAGCGCTTCTACCGCGTCGATCAGGCCCGCTCCCGGCACACCGGCGGCACGGGCCTCGGCCTGGCCATCGTGAAGCACACCGCCGAGGAGCACGGCGGCGATGTGCGCGCGTGGTCGACCCTCGGCCGCGGCTCCACCTTCACCATCCGCCTCCCCGAAGCCGCCTCCGCCGCCGACGCGGCGGACGCCGGCGCCGAACGACCCCGACCCAGAAGGACAACCGCGTGACCCGCATCCTGCTCGTCGAAGACGAGATCTCGCTCTCCGAGCCGCTGTCGTTCCTCCTCGAGCGCGAGGGCTACGACGTCGAGGTGGCCGACGACGGCAATGCCGCGCTGGCGGCGTTCGACCGCGGCGGCGCCGACCTCGTGCTGCTCGACCTCATGCTCCCGGGGCTGCCCGGCACCGAGGTGTGCCGCCAGCTCCGCACCCGCTCGACCGTGCCCATCATCATGCTGACGGCGAAGGACTCGGAGGTGGACATCGTCGTCGGGCTCGAGCTCGGCGCCGACGACTATGTGACGAAGCCGTACTCGACGCGCGAGCTGCTCGCCCGCATCCGGGCCGTGCTCCGCCGTCGCATCGACACGCTCGAACCCGACGACGCGATCCTCGCGGGCGGTCGCGTGCGCATGGACGTCGACCGCCACACGGTCGAGGTCGACGGCGGTCCCGTCGCGATGCCGCTCAAGGAGTTCGAGCTGCTCGAGCTCCTCATGCGCAACGCCGGCCGCGTCATGACGCGCGGGCAGCTCATCGACCGGGTCTGGGGCTCGGACTACTTCGGCGACACCAAGACGCTCGACGTCCACATCAAGCGCATCCGCGCCAAGATCGAGCAGACGCCCTCGGAGCCCGAGCAGCTCGTGACCGTGCGCGGCCTCGGCTACCGCTTCGAGGCCTGAGGGCCCGAGTACCGCGAAGGGCGGATGACGCGGCTGCGTCATCCGCCCTTCGACGTCGTCGGGGGTCGGCTCAGCCGAGCAGGTCCTCGTACTCGGGCAGCGTGCCGTCGAGCACGGGAACGAGCTTCTCGACGCCCTCTTCGCCGCCGTACTGGAAGTAGAGCGGGGTGAGCGAACCGGCGTCGGCGCCGAGGCCGGGCAGTTCGATCGCGGGCTCGGCGTCGTCGGCGCTGCCGCCGAAGACGGTCATGGTGCCGGCCGGCACCTCGACCTCGACGGTCTCGTCCTCGTACTCGATGCCGAGGGTCACGTCGGAGTCGGAGTCGTTGGCGATGGAGACAGCGAGCACCGCGTCCTCGCCGTCGTCCGTGATGACGAGCGCGTTGCGCACCTCGAGGTCGCCCACCGAGAGGTTGACGCCGTCGCTCGCCTCGTACTTCTCGGTCGTCGCCTGGTAGGTCACGAAGGTGCAGCCGGACGCGCCGAGCGCGATGCCGGCGGCGAGCAGAACGGATGCCGCGAGACGGGCCTTCACTGAACCTCCAAGTGCAGTTGTCACGGTCGACGTCGACCGCTCGAACCGCGGCCGCGTTCCGCGCGACGGCCAGTCGCCGGGCACGGAGAAACCGCAGGAAGTCTATCCCATGGCAGCGCGCTCGGACGGTGCGCATGCCGGGGACGGGCACCTTAGCACGAAACCGCTGTGGTATCCTGATAGACGCCGAAAGGACTACTATTCATGCTTTTTGAGGTTGGCGAGACGGTCGTCTATCCGCACCACGGTGCAGCGACGATCACCGAAGTCAAGAAACGCATCATCAAGGGCGAGGAGAAGCTCTACCTCAAGCTGAACGTCACGCAGGGAGACCTCGTCATCGAGGTGCCCGCCGAGAACGTCGACCTGGTCGGCGTTCGCGACGTCATCGGCAAGGAGGGCCTCGACCGGGTCTTCGAGGTACTGCGCGCTCCCTTCACCGAGGAACCGACCAACTGGTCGCGCCGCTACAAGGCGAACCTCGAGAAGCTCGCTTCGGGGGATGTCATCAAGGTTTCCGAGGTCGTTCGCGACCTCTGGCGCCGCGATCAGGACCGCGGCCTGTCGGCCGGGGAGAAGCGGATGCTGGCCAAGGCCCGGCAGATTCTGATCTCCGAGCTGGCGCTCGCGGAGAAGACCGACGAAGAGGCGGCGTCGCTCGTCCTCGACGAGGTCCTCGCTTCCTGAGCGATCCGAACGGGCCGATCCCAGAACCGGGATCGGCCCGTTCGTCGCGCCCGGGGGTGCTCCGCCGTCGCGGCGGGCGGTGACTACGCTCGGAGGGTGACCTCCCCGCGCATCGCCGTCATCGTCGTCGCCGCCGGCAGCGGCAGCCGGCTCGGCCATCGGCTGCCCAAGGCGTTCGTGCCACTCGGCGATCGCACCGTGCTCGACACGGCGCTCGACCCCGTGCTCGGCATGGCCGAGACGCCGGTCGTCGCGGTCGTCGTCCCCCCGGACTGGGAGGAGCGGACGGCGAGCCTCCTCGTCCCGCGCGCCGAAGCCGCGGGAGCGCCGCTCATCGTGGTGCCCGGCGGCTCGGAGCGCTCGCACTCGGTCGCCGCTGGCCTCGCGGCGCTGCCCGACTCGGTCGACGTCGTCCTCGTGCACGACGCCGCCCGACCCTTCGCCCCCGCCGCCCTCTTCGACGAGGTCGCCGCGGCCGTCCGCACCCGCGGCGTCGGCATCGTGCCCGCCGTGCCCGTCGTCGACACGATCAAGCGCGTCGAGGGGGAGCAGGTGCTCGAGACCGTCGACCGCAGCGAGCTGCGCGCCGTGCAGACCCCGCAGGGCTTCCCCCGCGGCGCCCTCGAGCGCGCGTACCGCCTCGCCGACCGGGAGCACACGGACGACGCGGCGACCGCCGCCGCCGCCGGGCTCGCCGTCGAGACCGTGCCGGGCGACGCCCGGGCGTTCAAGATCACCGTGCCCACCGACCTCGCCCGGGCCGAGCGGCACGCGGCCGACGCCGCGGCGACGAGCCCTGACGCCTCCGCCGACGGTGCGGCCGCGCCGCGCGAGGCATCCTCGGCCTCGGACCTGCTCCTGCCGCGCATCGGCACGGGCGTCGACGTCCACGCGTTCGCCGAGGAGGACGGCGCGCCGCTCTGGGTCGCCGGCCTCGAATGGCCGGGGGAGCGGGGGCTCGCCGGCCACTCCGACGGTGACGTCGCCGCACATGCGCTCTGCGACGCGCTGCTCTCCGCGGCCGGGGCCGGCGACCTCGGGCAGGTCTTCGGCGTCGACGACCCGCGCCTGGACGGCGCCCACGGGGAGGTGTTCCTCCGCGAGACGCTGCGCCTCATCGAGGCCGCGGGATTCCGGGTCGGCAACGCGACCGTGCAGCTGATCGGCAACCGGCCGAAGCTCGCGCCGCGCCGGGCCGAGGCGGAGGCCGTGCTCTCGGGCATCCTGGGCGCCCCCGTGTCGGTCTCGGCGACGACGACCGACCGGCTCGGCTTCACCGGCCGCGGCGAGGGCGTCGCCGCGATCGCGACCGCCCTGCTCGTGCCGGCCTGACGCAGCCGACCAGACCCTGCCACGCCGGTCGAGCCGGTCGCGCCGGTCGGAGCCGGTCCCGCGCGCCCTCGACGTCATGCGCGGCGGCCTCCCGGTTCCGCCGCAGGGTGCCCCGGTAGGATTCCCTGGTGACCGTGCGCATCTACGACTCGAAGGCCCAGGGCCTTCGCGAGTTCACCCCGCTCCGCGACGGCGAAGTGGGGATGTACGTCTGCGGTCCCACCGTGCAGTCGAGCCCGCACATCGGGCATCTGCGCAGCGCGCTCGCGTACGACCTCATGCGCCGCTGGTTCGCCTACCGCGGCTTCCGCGTCACGTTCGTGCGCAATGTCACCGACATCGACGACAAGGTCCTGCTCAACGCAGCGGGCACCGAGGAGGAGTGGTTCGCCCTCGCCTACCGCGTCGAGCTCGAGTTCACTGCCGCCTACTCGGCGCTCGGCATCCTGCCCCCGACCTACGAGCCGCGCGCGACCGCGAGCGTGCCGCAGATGCAGGAGCTCATCACCCGTCTCATCGACGCCGGCCACGCCTACGCGGCTCCCGACGGCTCGGGCGACGTCTACTTCGACACCGGCTCGTGGGCCGCGTACGGCGAGCTCACCCGGCAGTCGCGCGACAAGATGGAGGCGGCCGCCGACGCCGACCCGCGCGGCAAGCGGGACCCGCGCGACTTCGCCCTCTGGAAGGGCGCCAAGGCCGACGAGCCCGTCTCGGCGACGTGGGCGAGCCCGTGGGGCCCCGGCCGGCCCGGCTGGCACATCGAGTGCTCCGCCATGTCGACGCGCTACCTCGGCCCGACCTTCGACATCCACGGCGGCGGTCTCGACCTGCGCTTCCCGCACCACGAGAACGAGCTCGCCCAGTCCACGGCGGCCGGCGACGGCTACGCCCGCTACTGGGTGCACAACGGACTCGTGAACGTGACCGGGCAGAAGATGTCGAAGTCGCTCGGCAACTCGGTGTACGCCGCCGACCTGCTCGGCGCCGCGAGCCACCTCGCTGTGCGCTACCTGCTCGGTTCGGCGCACTACCGCTCGACGATCGACTACAGCCCCGACGCCCTCGCCGAGGCGGAGTCCGCCGTCGACCGCATCCGCACGTTCCTCGAGCGCGTCGAGCGACGCCTCGCGGGCACCCGATTCGCCGGGGCGGGCGCGCACGTCGTGCCCGACGCCTTCGCGAACGCGATGGACGACGACTTCGGCGTGCCCGAGGCGATCGCCGTCGTGCACGAGACCATCCGCCGCGGCAACCAGGCCCTCGACGCCGAAGAACTGCACGACGCGGCCGACGCCCTCGGCGCCGTGACCGCCATGCTGCAGGTGCTCGGCCTCGACCCCCGCGACCCCGCCTGGGGTTCGCGCGAATCCGGCGGCGCTGCCGCCCTCGCCCTCGACGCCCTCGTCGAGCGGCTCATCGAACATCGACGCGAGGCCCGATCGGCCCGCGATTTCGCCACCGCCGACCGCATCCGCGGCGAGCTCGCCGATGCGGGCATCGTGGTCGAAGACACCCAGACCGGATCGCATTGGAGTCTGTCATGAGCAAGCCGTCGCGCAGCGGGGCCGTCCGCAAGAGCAGCAAGGGCAAGTCCGTCGGCACGGGCGGCCACGGCCGCAAGTCCCTCGAGGGCAAGGGCCCGACCCCGAAGGCCGAGGACCGCGCCTGGCACGTCGCCGGCAAGCGCAAGGCCGCCATCGAGCGCTACCAGGCGGCCGGCGGCAAGGGCACCCCGGGGGGCAAGCCCAAGCAGGGCACCCCGCGCGGCGCGTCCGGGGCGGCCAAGCGCGGCAAGTCGGGCGACGGCGACGAGATCGTCAACGGCCGCAACGCCGTCGTCGAGGCGCTGCGGGCCAAGATCCCCGCGACGAACCTCTACATCGCCCAGCGCGTCGAGATGGACGACCGGGTGCGGGAGGCGCTGAAGCTCGCGACGAACCGCGGCATCCCGGTGCTCGAGGTCACGCGCCCCGAGCTCGACCGTCTGGCGGGCGAGGGCGCCGTGCACCAGGGCATCGCCATCAAGGTGCCCGCCTACGCGTACGCGCACCCGCTCGAGCTGCTCGACGAGACGCTCGCGAAGGGCACCACGCCGCTCTTCGTCGCCCTCGACGGCATCACCGACCCGCGCAACCTCGGCGCGATCATCCGCTCGACGGCCGCGTTCGGCGGGCAGGGCGTCATCGTCCCGCAGCGCCGCTCCGTCGGTGTGACCGCGTCGGCGTGGAAGACCTCGGCCGGCGCCGCGGCGCGCGTCCCCGTGGCGATGGCGGCGAACCTCACGCAGACGCTCAAGGCCCTCAAGGAGCGCGGCGTCTTCGTGCTCGGCCTCGATGGCGGCGGCGACGTCTCGCTGCCGGGCCTGTCGTGGGCCGACCGCCCGATCGTCGTCGTCGTCGGCAGCGAGGGCAAGGGCCTCTCGCGCCTCGTCACCGAGACGTGCGACGCCGTCGTGTCGATCCCGATCTCCTCGACGACCGAGTCGCTGAACGCCGGCATCGCCGCCTCCGTCACGCTCTACGAGATCTCCAAGCTGCGGGTCGAGTCGGCGAGCTGAGCGCGACCCCGCGAACGCGAGGATGCCCCGGGGCTTCGGCTCCGGGGCATCCGTCGTCCTGCAGGTCGTCGCCGACCGCGGTGCTCAGACCTTCGAGCGCCAGTCGTCCTCGTCGTCCTCGTCGTCGCCGATGGCGGCGATCGGCATCGTCAGCGTGCCCGTCGGCGGGTTCACGAGCGTCGCCTCGTCGCGCCGGTGCCGCAGCACGGTGTTGATGTAGCTCGACACCGCCTCAGCGAGCGGCACGTCGTGGCCGATCTGCTCGGCGAGGTACCAGCGGTGGTCGAGGAGCTGGTGGAAGACCTCGGCGGGCTCGAGTTTGCCGCGCAGGTCGGAGGGGATCGCCCGGATGACCGGTTCGAAGACACGCACGAGCCACTCGTGGGCCACGACCTCCTCGTCGAGGTCCTGCTTGCCGTAGGCGGCGCGGTAGGAGTCGAGGTCGTTGAGGAGGCGGCGGGCCTGGTTCTCGCCGGCGTCGAGGCCGGTGAGTCGCAACAGGCGGCGCTGGTGGTGGCCGGCGTCCACGACCTTCGGCTGGATGCGGACGGTGGAGCCGGCGGCATCCGTGCGGATCGCGAGCTCCTCGATGTCGAAGCCGAGGTCGTTCAGGCGCGTGACGCGCTCGTTGATGCGCCACCGCTCCGCGCCCGGGAAGGACTCGGGGCCGGTGAGCTCGGTCCAGAGGTTGCGGTACGCGGTCACGATGCCGTCGGAGATGCGCACCGGGTCGAGTTCGTCGGCCACGCGGCCGCCCGCCTCGAGGTCGAGCAGCTCGCCCGCGATGTTGACGCGCGCGATCTCGAGGTCGTTCTCGCGCTGGCCGTTCGAGAGCCCGCCCTCGTAGAGCTTGCCGGTCTCGGCGTCGACGAGGTAGGCCGCGAACGCGCCCGCGTCGCGACGGAAGAGCGTGTTCGAGAGCGAGACGTCGCCCCAGAAGAACCCGATGATGTGCAGGCGCACGAGCAGCACGGCGAGTGCGTCGACGAGGCGGGTCGCGGTGTCCGGGCGCAGGGTCTGCGAGAACAGGGCGCGGTAGGGCAGCGAGAAGCGCAGGTGCCGGGTGACGAGCACCGGCTTCAGCGGGTCGCCCTCCGCGTCGGAGCGGTTCGTGATGACGGCGACCGGGTCGACGCACGGGATCTCGAGGCGCTGGAGCGTGCGCAGCATGTCGTACTCGCCGCGGGCCATCTCGGCCGTCGTCTCCTTGACGGCGACGACGTGCCCGCCGAGCTTCGCGAATCGCACGAGGTGGCGCGAGATGCCCTTCGGCAGCGCCGCGATCGCCTCGCTCGGCCATGCCTCCAGCGGCACGTCCCACGGCAGGTCGAGCAGCCCCGGGTCGACGGTCGCGGCGGTGATGTTGAGCGATCCAGCCATACGGGCATCCTCTCAGTTCGGGCGCACGGATGCGCCGGTCGCGCCGGTCGCCGGCGCGGTGGTGCCGAGGCCGGCAGGGGGAGTCGCTGCAGGCGGGCGAACGGCGGATGCCGGCCGGACCCAGAGGTCCGACCGGCATCCGTTCGATTCGGTGCGACGTCAGCCGACGACGACCCGGTGGCCCAGGCGCTCGCCCGACTCGGCGTCGAAGACGTGCACGTGGTGCGGAACCGGGGTCAGGTAGACGGTCTCGCCCGCGAACGGGTGGCTGCGACCATCGACGCGCGCGACGATGTCGGTGCGCTGGCCGTCGACCTCCGAGTGGCCGTAGAGGTAGCCGTCGGCGCCGAGTTCCTCGACGAGGTCGACGACGACCGGCAGGCCCGCGGAGGCGTCGTTCGAGACGGTGATGTCCTCGGGGCGCACGCCGACGGTGACCTTGCCCGCGCTCGTGTGCTCGAGCACGTCGCGCTCGACCGGGACGACGGCCGCACCGAACTTGATGCCGCCGTCGACGATGTCCGCGTTGAAGAGGTTCATCGCGGGCGAGCCGATGAAGCCGGCGACGAACACGTTCTGCGGCTTCTCGTAGAGGTCGCGCGGCGTGCCGACCTGCTGGAGGAGGCCGTCCTTGAGCACGGCGATTCGGTCGCCCATGGTGAGGGCCTCGGTCTGGTCGTGGGTGACGTAGACCGTGGTGACGCCGAGGCGGCGCTGGAGCGAGGCGATCTGGGTGCGGGTCTGCACGCGGAGCTTGGCGTCGAGGTTCGACAGCGGCTCGTCCATGAGGAAGACCTGGGGCTGGCGCACGATCGCGCGGCCCATGGCGACGCGCTGACGCTGACCGCCCGAGAGGGCCTTCGGCTTGCGGCCGAGGTAGTCCTCGAGGTCGAGCAGCTTGGCGGCCTCGAGCACGCGAGCGGCGCGCTCCTCCTTGCCGACGCCGGCGATCTTCAGGGCGAAGCCCATGTTCTCGGCGACGGTCATGTGCGGGTACAGCGCGTAGTTCTGGAAGACCATCGCGATGTCGCGGTCCTTCGGCGGCACGTCGGTGACGTTGCGCTCGCCGATGAAGATGTCGCCCTCGTTGACCTCTTCGAGGCCGGCGAGCATGCGCAGCGACGTGGACTTGCCGCAGCCGGACGGGCCGACGAGGACGAGGAACTCGCCGTCGGCGACTTCGAGGTCGAGCTTGTCGACTGCGGGGCGGGTGCCGCCCGGGTACAGGCGCGTGGCCTTGTCGAACGTGACGGATGCCATCGTTGTCTCTCTCCTTCACCGGCAGGTACGTGCCGGACGATCCGTAGTGAATGGAAATGCGTCGACGACGTCGTCGACACGGGCTTCAGTATACGCAGGCGCGGAGGGTCGTCCGACCGCCCCCCGAGGCGGGACCCGTCCCGACGTTTCACAGCCGGGCTCCCTACTATCGTTGAGGCGCGCCGACGCGCTGCCCGAACCACGCACTGACCGGAGTGACCCCATGACCTACGGCGGATCGAATCAGCCGCGCCCGACTCGCAACGACCGCAGGGACGCGGCGCGCGAGAAGGCGCGGCAGCTCCGCGAGGACCAGAAGAAGCGCGATCGCCGGCAGCGATGGCTGCTGCAGGGCGGCGTCGCCGTCGTCGTGGTCGTCGCGATCGCGATCGTCTCCCTCGTCGTCATGAACTCCATCACCCCCGCGAAGCCGGGGCCGCAGAACATGGCGAGCGACGGCATCCTGCTCGTGCAGGGCGAAGACGGTGCGAGCATCTCCGCCGTCCGCACCGGCGGGGTGCCCGCCGACGGCGAACCCGTGCCGACCGTGCCCGACGCCTCGGGCGACGTCGCCAACATCGTGATCTACGTCGACTACCTCTGCGCGAACTGCGGCGACTTCGAGGCCGCCAACGGCGAACTCCTCCAGACGATGGTCACCTCCGGGTTCGCGACGCTCGAGATCCATCCGCTCGGCATGCTCAAGACGCTCTCGCAGGGCACCCAGTACTCGGTGCGCGCCGCGAACGCCGCGGCCTGCGTCGCGGACGCCTCGCCCGACGACTTCTTCGCGTACCACCAGGCGCTCTTCGCCCAGCAGCCCGAGGAGAACACCCCGGGACTCACCGACGAGGAGCTCGCCGACCTCGCGAGCGACACCGGCGTGGGCTCCCTCGACGCGGTGACGACGTGCATCACGGACCGCGAGTTCACGACCTGGGTCGGCCAGGCGACCGAGCGCGCGCTCGACGGGCCGCTGCCGAACACGGAGGTCGAGAACGTGCAGGGCACGCCGACCGTCCTCGTCAACGGCCTCCAGTACACGGGCGCGAACGACGACAGCGACGAGTTCCGCTCCTTCGTGCAGCAGGCGCTGAGCACCGCCGCCGAGAAGGCGACGCCGACGCCTACGCCGACCCCCGGCGGGTAGCATGTGAGACCGGGCGCGCGTCGCCCAGGCCGGCTTGGCGCAATTGGTAGCGCACCGCTCTTGTAAAGCGGTGGTTGCGGGTTCGAGTCCCGCAGCCGGCTCGCAATGGATGCTGTGCCGAACCCGGCCGCCCCGGTCGGGCGGCACCGCGTGCGGAACGCGCTCGCGCTCGGCGGGGCGGCGCTCTGCGGGGCGCTCATGGCGCTCCAGTCCCGGTTGAACGGTCAGCTCGGCGCGGAGCTCGAGGACGGGTACACGGCGGCGCTCGTCTCGTTCGGCAGCGGACTGGTCGTCATGTCGGTGCTCCTCGCGTCATCGCCGCGCGGCCGCCAGGGCGTCGGCCGGGTGCTCGAGGCCGTCCGCACGGGCGGGCTGCGCCGATGGATGCTCGTCGGCGGCGCCGCCGGCGCCGTGTTCGTGCTCAGCCAGGGTCTCGTGGCGACGCTCCTCGGCGTCGCGCTCTTCACGGTCGCCTACGTCGCGGGGCAGACGGTGTCGGGGCTCGTCGTCGACCTCGTCGGACTCGGCCCGAGCGGGCGGCATGCCGTGACCGTGCCGCGGGTCGCCGGCGCGGCGCTCACCGTCGTCGCCGTCGCGGTCGCGGTCTCCGGCGGCATCGATGCCGGGGTGGCGTGGTGGGCGCTGCTGCTGCCGCTCGGCTCCGGGCTGCTCTCGAGCTGGCAGGCCGCCGTCAACGGCCGGGTCCGGGTTGCGGCGGGCAGCGCGATCACCGCGACGTTCAACAACTTCCTCGTCGGCACCGCGGTGCTCGCGGTCGCCGCCCTCGTCCACGTGCTGGCCGCGGGGCCTCCGAGCGAATGGCCCGACGAGCCGTGGCTCTACCTCGGCGGGGCGGTGGGCTGCATCTTCATCGCGGGCGCGACGATCCTGGTGCGCGCGACCGGGGTGCTGCTGTTCACGCTCGCGAACGTCGCCGGCCAGCTCGTCGCGGCGATCGTGCTCGACGCCGTGCTGCCGGGCGCGCATCCGTCGGTCGGACCGGCGACGATCGCGGGCACGGCCCTCGCCCTGGTCGCCGTCGCCGTCGGCGGGCTCGACGGGATGCGGGCGCGCCGCGCGGCGCGGGCCGCGGGGGCAGCGCCGGGCGTCAGCCCAGAACGGTGAGGAACTCTCCGCCGTCGACGGTCTTCGGGTCGTGCTTGCGGCGCTCGGGGACGCCGCCGACGTAGAGCCAGCCGAGGAGGCGCTCCCCGTCCTCGAGCCCGTGCACGGCCGCCACGGCCGGGTGGCGCACGCCGCCCCCGGTGCGCCACATGACGCCCCAGCCCGCCTCGTCCAGCAGTAGCGCGAGCGCGTGCGCGACGCCCGCGGCGACGGCTTCCTGCTCCCAGTCGGGCACCTTCGGGCTCGGGACGCTGCGCGCGACGACCGCCACGAGCAGGTCGGCCCGCAGGGGCTTGCCGGCGAGCTTGGCCGCCTCGGCGCCCTCGGCGCCGGAGGCCGCCACGAGCGCCGCGCCGAGACGGACGCGGGCGTCGCCCCGCAGCGCGACGATGCGCCACGGCCGGAGCCCGGCGTGGTCGGCGACGTGCGCGGCGGCCCCGATCAGGCGCGCGAGCTCGGCGTCGTCGGGCGTCGCCGACGTCACCTTCGGTTCGGAGCGACGCCGCGAGAGGGCGTCGAAGACGGGGTGGCGGCTCACGCCTCGTCGGCGCTCGCCGCGACCTCGGCGGCGGCGAAGTTCAGTGCGATCGAGTTCATGCAGTAGCGGTCGCCGGTCGGCGTGCCGAACCCGTCGGGGAAGACGTGGCCGAGGTGCGAGCCGCAGTTCGCGCAGCGCACCTCGGTGCGCACCATGCCGAGGCTCGTGTCCTCGATGAGCTCGACGGCCTCGGGACGCACGGACTCGTAGAAGCTGGGCCAACCGCAGCCCGAGTCGAACTTCGTGCCGCTCTGGAAGAGTTCGGCGTTGCACGCGGCGCACGTGTAGACGCCCGCGCGCTCCTCGTCGAGGAGCTCGCCCGTCCACGCACGCTCGGTCGCGGCCTCGCGGAGGACCGCGTACTGCTCGTCGCCGAGCTCATCGCGCCACTCGGCCTCGCTCTTGTCGACGTTGTAGCCCATGGTGACCCCTTTCCGAGGAGCCATCCTAGGCGCGCTCCGCCGAGTGCCGGCCGAGGATGACGCCCCGTCGCGCGGGCACGCCGCCCGCCGACCGGGAGTCCGTCGGAACCGCCGAGGCGCTCGGCTCCGGTCATGGGGCGGCGGGTTAGGATGCCTCGAGCCGCAGGGCTGCACCGAGCGGAAGGAGCGATGTGGACCGATCCGAACCGCGAACGGCCGTGCCGCCGGCGGTCGCCGCAGGCCCGGGCCTCGCCGAATCCGATCGTCGGCTGCTGGGCTTCGAGGCCCGCGAGTGGCCGCATCCCGGCGTCAAGGAGGAGGCCATGCGCGTGGAGCTCGGCTTGTCCGCCGCTCGCTACTACCAGCGCCTCGGCGCGCTCCTCGACGAGCCCGAGGCGCTCCGCGCCGACCCGCTGCTCGTCCGCCGCCTGCAGCGCCTCCGGGACGCCCGCGAGGCGGCCAGGCGCCGCAGGATCCCGCCGGCCGTCGCCGGCTGAGCGCACGAGAGATCACCGGACGAGACAGACGAGGACCATGCCCGAGACATTCCCGAAGGACCGCTTCGACTCCATCCCGCGCGGCATCGAGCGCGTCGGCGCCCACCGGGCCCCCGCCCGCCGCGGCCGCGGCTGGGTGTGGGCGGGCTGGACGGCCCTCGCCGCCGTGATCGTCGCGACCGCCGGCATCCTCGGCGCGATGGGCTATCTCGGCAAGCTCGGCGGCTCCGACGAGACCGTCGTGGCGAGCGAGGCGCCGGCCGTCACGGCCGCGCCGACCCTCGACGCGGCGACCCCGGTCACGGTCCTCAACGGCACCGACGTCGACGGACTCGCCGCGACCGCCGCCGATGCGCTCACCGGTGCCGGCCTCACCGTCGCGGCGACCTCCAACGCGAGCACGAGCGACGTCGCCGAGTCGATGGTCTACTACTCGCGGCCGGACCTCGAGGGCGCGGCGCGCGGCATCGCCGGACTGCTGCCCGGGTCCGACGTGCAGGAGACCACCGAGTTCACCGCCATCGGCTCGGACCTGACGGTCGTCGTCGGCGCCGACTACGCGGCCGCGGTCGGCGGCTGAGCCTCCACCCCCGTTCGCGGGGGCGCGTTGCCGAATCGTTGCCGTCGCCCGGCGTCATCCGGTGCGAACCCCTTGCGCCGCGCCGTTGCGGCGTTGTTCACTCTGAACGGTCGCCCGTGTCCCGTGCGAACGACCGATCCCGCGTTGCGCGCGTCCGACGGTCGTGCGGAGGCGTGCGCCCGGCGGGGGCGCCGCGCCTCGCCGATCGAAACGGCACATTGGGAGCACTGCATGGCGAACGGGACCGTCAAATGGTTCAACGCTGAAAAGGGATACGGGTTCATCACCGTCGACGGCGGAGGGCAGGACGTCTTCGTCCACTACTCCGCCATCGACATGGCGGGCTACAAGGTCCTCGAAGAGGGCCAGGCGGTCGTCTTCGAGGTCGGCTCGGGGGCCAAGGGTCCGCAGGCCGAGGCCGTCCGCCCGGCCTGAGACCGGTCCGCCGCCGTGCGCGGCGGTCGCGTCATCCCGCATGCGCCGTCGGGGGTCCGCCCCTGACGGCGCATCGGCGTGCACGGCCGGACGCCCGCTCCCGTTCGTCGACGGTCGGCGCATCGGCGTTCCCAGCGGCCGGGTCGGCGGGCTCGGGCGCCGGGACCGAGGGGCTCGGCTTCGGGGACGCGTCCGGCGTGCCGCGCCGCCGCTGCGATCGATGCGGCCCATACGCTGTGCCGCATGGCGAGGGGGACGCGGTCACGGGGGTTCGTCGGTCTGGTGGTCGTCGCCGCGGTGACGTCCGCGCTCGTCGGCTGCACCGAGGAGGCGGCCCCCGAGCCGACGCTGCCGCCGCCGAGCATCGCGTCGCGGCCGCTGCCGACGACGCTGCCGGATCCGATCCCGTTCGCGGTCGCGCCGTTGCGCGGCACCCTCGTGGCGCCGGCTAGCGCGAGCGGGCCGTCGCTGGCCGCCAAGATCGACGATCACGAAGAGGCCCGTCCGCAGCTCGCGCTCAACCGCACGGACCTCGTGTACGAGGAGCTCGTCGAGGGCGGGCTGACCCGCTACGCCGCCGTGTGGCAGAGCGACGTGCCCGAGCAGGTCGGCCCCGTCCGTTCGATCCGGCCGATGGATCCCGACATCCTCACGCCCCTCGGCGGGATCGTCGCCTACTCCGGCGGGCAGGAGCGCTTCGTGGAGATGATGCAGGCCACGCCGCTCGTGAACCTCGTCTTCGACTACGACGACACGGGCCTCTTCGAACGCGCCGACGACCGGCCGAGCCCCCACGACGTCATCCTCGCCGCCTCGGTCGCGGTCGAGCGGAACTCGGAGCTCGCCCCGCCCGCGCGGCAGTTCCGCTACGGCGGCGTCGACCCGCTCGCCGATCCGCGGTTCGCGGCGACGCCGACCTCGCGCATCGACCTCGTGTACTCGCCGGCCCGCTTCCCGAGCTGGGAGTGGGATGCGGCATCCGGCTCATGGCTGCGTTCGCAGGAGGGCGCGCCCGATGCGGACTCCTCGGGCGAGCGGGTGCGCGCGGCGAACGTCGTGACGCTGCGGGTCGCGATCGACTGGACCTACGGCGAGGTGCCGAAGACGGAGCTCGCGGGCTCGAGCGGGGAGGCGTGGGTCTCGGCCGGCGGCCGGACCGCTCACGGGACCTGGTCGAAGGCCGACCAGTCCGCGCCCATCGTGCTGACGGCCGACGGCGGCGGCGAGCTCGAGCTCTCGCCCGGCAACACCTGGATCCAGCTCGTGCCGACGACCGGGTCCGCGACGTTCGTCCCGTGAGCGGAGGTCGCCGATCGAGGATGCCTCGCGCGCATCGCGCGCCCGCCGGATCGACCGCCGTGGGGGCGCGGGTTCGCCCGTGACGAACGGAGTCCGCGAGGTCGCGGCTCGGCTTGCACTCACCTGGCACGAGTGCCAGAATCGTGTTTAGCACTCAGTGGTTTGGAGTGCTAAACCAAGAATCTTCAGACGTCCGGGAAGGGACGAGTTACACAATGGCGAAGATCATTGCTTTCAACGAGGAGGCCCGTCGCGGTCTCGAGCGCGGCCTCAACACCCTCGCCGACGCCGTGAAGGTGACCCTCGGCCCGCGCGGTCGCAACGTCGTGCTCGAGAAGAAGTGGGGCGCTCCCACCATCACGAACGACGGCGTGTCGATCGCCAAGGAGATCGAGCTCGACGACCCGTACGAGAAGATCGGCGCCGAGCTCGTCAAGGAGGTCGCCAAGAAGACCGACGACGTCGCCGGCGACGGCACGACCACCTCGGTCGTCCTCGCGCAGGCGCTCGTCAAGGAGGGCCTCCGCAACGTGGCCGCCGGCGCCGACCCCATCTCGCTCAAGAAGGGCATCGAGAAGGCCGTCGCCGCCGTCTCCGAGGAGCTGCTCAAGGCGGCCAAGGAGATCGAGACGAAGGAAGAGATCGCCGCCACGGCCTCGATCTCGGCCGCCGACCCCCAGATCGGCGAGATCATCGCCGAGGCGATCGACAAGGTCGGCAAGGAGGGCGTCGTCACCGTCGAGGAGTCGAACACCTTCGGCACCGAGCTCGAGCTCACCGAGGGCATGCGCTTCGACAAGGGCTACCTGTCGGCGTACTTCGTCACCGACCCCGAGCGCCAGGAGACGGTCTTCGAGGACCCCTACGTCCTGATCGTCAACCAGAAGATCTCGAACATCAAGGACCTCCTCCCCATCGTCGACAAGGTGATCCAGACGGGCAAGCAGCTCGTCATCATCGCCGAGGACGTCGACGGCGAGGCGCTCGCGACCCTGATCGTCAACAAGATCCGCGGCATCTTCAAGTCGGTCGCCGTCAAGGCCCCCGGCTTCGGCGACCGCCGCAAGGCCCAGCTCCAGGACATCGCGATCCTCACCGGCGGCCAGGTCATCTCCGAGGAGGTCGGCCTCAAGCTCGAGAACGTCACCCTCGACCTGCTCGGCACGGCCCGCAAGGTCGTCGTCACCAAGGACGAGACGACCATCGTCGAGGGCTCGGGCGACTCCGAGGCCATCGCCGGCCGCGTCGCGCAGATCCGCTCGGAGATCGCGAACACCGACTCCGACTACGACCGCGAGAAGCTCCAGGAGCGCCTCGCCAAGCTCGCCGGCGGCGTCGCCGTCATCAAGGCGGGCGCGGCCACCGAGGTCGAGCTCAAGGAGCGCAAGCACCGCATCGAGGACGCCGTCCGCAACGCGAAGGCCGCCGTCGAGGAGGGCATCGTCGCCGGTGGTGGCGTCGCCCTCATCCAGGCCGGCAAGCTCGCCTTCGAGAAGCTCTCGCTCACGGGCGACGAGGCCACCGGTGCGAACATCGTCAAGGTCGCCATCGAGGCGCCGCTCAAGCAGATCGCCCTCAACGCCGGCCTCGAGCCGGGCGTCGTCGCGAACAAGGTCGCCGAGCTCCCCTCGGGCCACGGCCTCAACGCCGCGACCGGCGAGTACGGCGACCTGCTCGCGCAGGGCATCATCGACCCGGCGAAGGTCACCCGCTCGGCGCTGCAGAACGCCGCGTCGATCGCCGGCCTCTTCCTCACGACCGAGGCCGTCGTCGCCGACAAGCCCGAGAAGGCCGCGGCCCTCCCGGCCGACCCGACCGGCGGCATGGACTTTTGACCTGAAGGTCGAAGCTTCGAAGAAGGTTCGACCGCAAGGTCAAGGTCGAGTAGGGCGCGAAGCGCCCGTATCGAGACCCAGTCCGACCAGCACGAAGCGCCCGTCTCCCGCAAGGGAGGCGGGCGCTTCCGCGTTCCTGCCGTGCGGCGTCGGACTCAGCCGAAGAGGCGCGCCGCCGAGAGTTCGGCGTCGGCGTAGTGGGTGGCGGCGGTCGCGAGCGAGCGGTCGAGCGCCGCGAGGGACGCCTCGACCTGCTGCTGCATCGTGCGCCACTGCGAGGCCGCACCCTGGAACGCGGTCGCGGCCGGACCGGTCCAGGAGGCCTGCAGGCCGTCGAGGCCCGACATGAGGGCGGACACGTCGGCCTGCACGCGGTCGATCGTGCCCCGCACCTGCTGGGCGGCCGCGGCGACCTGGTCGCTGTCGACGGTGAAACGGGTCATGGGAGTTCCTTCCGCTCGGGCGCCGCGGTTCCGCGGCGGCTGCCCCGAACGTAGGAGGGACGGCGAGCGGGAGCAGGACGGGGTCGCGGGTGCCGCGGTGGCGGCGCGCCATCCGGCTGCTGGGGAGGACGAGCGGGGTCGCCGCCGCGACGAGCCGGTCGGGCCGGGCTCAGGCGCCGGCGGCCTGCGGCGCCGCGGGGGAGTCCGCGAGCGGGAACGACAGCCGGAAGGTCGCGCCGCCGCCGGGGGTCTCCACGACCTCGACGGTGCCGTTGTGCGCCGCGACGATCGAGGCGACGATCGCGAGGCCGAGGCCCGTGCCGCCCGTCTCGCGCGTGCGGGAGGTGTCGGCGCGCCAGAAGCGCTGGAAGATCTTCTCCCGGATCTGCGCCGGGATGCCCTCGCCGTGGTCGACGACGTCGAGCACCGCGCGGGCGGCGTCCTCGTCGATGGCGACCCGCAGTTCGAGCGGGGAGCCGTCGGGCGAGTAGCGCAGCGCGTTGCCGAGGATGTTCGCGATCACCTGCCGGACCTTGTTCTCCTCGGCGAGGATCTCGGCGCCGTGGTGCACGGGAACCGACGCCGTCGCGGGCTGCGGCTCCGGGGCCGTCTCCGGCGCGGACTCCACGACCGGCTGGGACTCGGTGCGCGGCCGGCGGCGCAGGAGCGAACCCGTGCGCGCGGCGATCGACCGGATCGACGCCCGCGAGGCGCCCGTGTCCGTGCCGTCGACGGGTGCGGCGTCCGGGGCGAGCGCGGGGGCCGGCGCGGAGCCGTCCTCGGTACTGGCATCCGGCGCGATGAGCGTCACCACGCGGTCGGGCGCCGCGGCGCGCACGTCGAGCGCGGCATCGCGTGCGAGCGGCACGAGGTCGACGCGCGTCAGTTCGAGCGGCTTCGCCTCGTCGAGGCGGGCGAGCGCGAGGAGGTCCTCGACCAGGAGGCCCATGCGGATGGCCTCCTTCTCGATGCGGTCCATCGCCTGCGCGACGTCCTCGGGCGTCTGGAGCGCGCCCATCCGGTAGAGCTCCGCGTAGCCGCGCACGGAGACGAGCGGCGTGCGCAGCTCGTGCGACGCGTCGCCGACGAAGCGGCGCATCTGGTCGATCGTGCGGGCGCGGTCGCGGAACGCGCGGTCGATGCGGTTGAGCATCGTGTTGAGCGACCGGTTGAGCCGGCCGACCTCGGTGTTCGGCGTCGCGCCGCCGAGGCGCTGGCTGAAGTCGCCGCCCTCGGCGATCGCGGCCGCGGTGCGCTCCACCTCGCGCAGCGGCGCGAACGTGCTCGTCACGAGCATCCGGGTCAGCAGCCCGCCGACGATCACGACGCCGATGCCGAAGCCGAGGTAGATCGTGAGGAATGCGGTCAGCAGGCTCTGGTTCTCGCTCGCGGAGATCGCGACCACGGCCGGGTAGAGCACGCCGTCGACGGAGATGTAGGCCGCGACGGCCCGGTAGGACGAGTCGCCCTTGGCATCCTCGAGTTCGAAGACGCGGAGGTCGTTCGCGTAGACCTGCTGGATGGTGACGGAGTGCGGGAAGCCGGGCTGGAGCTCGTGCGCGCGGTCGGCCCAGTTGTGTTGGAGGAAGTCGCCGTCCGGGGCGTAGATCGCGACGAACACGTCGTCGTCGGCGGTCGCGTCGCCCGAGCCCGTCGTGTTGCGGTCGCCCGTGTCGATGCCGCTCGGGAAGTACTGCGACAGGTCGCCGTTGGCGATCGTGCGGAGCTTGACCGCGAGCTGCTGCTCGGCGAAGGAGCCGAGCATCCCGGCAGTGCCGAAGCCGGACACGAGCACGCCGAACGCGAGCATCACGACGGTCACCCCGGTGATCTTCGTGCGCAGGGAGATGCGGTTCCACCGCTCGCTCAACGTCTGGTGCATGGCCCGGTCAGCCTAGGCGTGCGTGCCTGAGCCGCCGCTGGGACGAACCGGGGCGGCGGCTGGACGTCACGACTTGGTCTTCAGCATGTACCCGAAGCCGCGCTTGGTCTGGATGAGCGGCTCGGCCGAGTGCTGGTCGAGCTTGCGGCGGAGGTACGAGATGTAGCTCTCGACGATGCCCGCGTCGCCGTTGAAGTCGTACTCCCAGACGTGGTCGAGGATCTGCGCCTTCGAGAGCACGCGGTTGGGGTTGAGCATCAGGTAGCGCAGGAGCTTGAACTCGGTGGGGGAGAGCTCGACCGGGACGTCGCCGACGAGCACCTCGTGGGTGTCCTGGTCCATGGTGAGCTCGCCGGCGCGGATGACCGCGTCTTCGTCGGCGTGCATCGTGCGGCGCAGGATCGCCTTGATGCGCGCGACGATCTCGTCGAGGGAGAAGGGCTTGGTGACGTAGTCGTCGCCGCCGACCGTGAGGCCGGTGATCTTGTCCTCCGTGTCGTCCTTCGCCGTGAGGAAGAGGATCGGCGCGGTGTACCCCGCGCTGCGGAGCCGCTTGGTGACGCCGAACCCGTTCATGTCGGGCAGCATGACGTCGAGGATGATCAGGTCGGGTTCCTCTTCGAGGACCGCCGAGATGGTTTGGGCGCCGTTCGCCACGGCGCGGACGGCGAAGCCGGCGAAGCGCAAACTCGTGGTGAGCAGGTCGCGGATGTTGGGCTCGTCGTCGACGATGAGAATACGAGGGCCATCGCTCATTTCCCCATTGTCTGATAGTCGACTGTGCCTCGGCTGAGCATGACTCGCATTCGGGCCGCAAGTCGGGACGATTGGCTCTGAGTGCGCGCTGTGCATCCGCCATCAGCGCGGACCGCCGGAGAACCGACCGCGCCTCGCGGGACCGGGTCCCGCGGCGCCGCGGCGGGCGTGGGACACTCGGCGCATGACTGGGGGACGGGTGGTCGTGGTCGGCGGGGGGCTCGCCGCCGCGCGGGCGGTCGAGGGGCTTCGGGACGCGGGGTTCGACGGCGATGTCGTGCTCGCCGCGGAGGAGCCGCTGCGACCCTATGAACGGCCGCCGCTGACCAAATCGCTGCTGCTCGGCACGGATCCGCCGGAGTCGGTCTTCCCGCACGACGAGCGCTGGTACCGCGACCGCGGCATCGACCTCCGACTCGGGGTGCGGGCCCTCGCGATCGACGTCGGCACCGGCACGGTCGCCCTCGCCGACGGCACCGAAGCGGAGTACGACCGGCTGCTGCTCGCCACCGGCGCGAGCCCGCGGCGGCTGCCGATCGTCGGGTACGTCGTGCCGGGCGTCTTCCACGTGCGGCGACTGCCCGACGCGCTCGCGCTCCGGGAGGAACTCGTCGACGGCGGGCGCCGCGTCGTCGTCTTCGGCACCGGGTGGATCGGCATGGAGGTCGCGGCCGCGGCCCGCACGCTCGGCAACGACGTCGTCGTGGTCGGCCGGGGGCCGGTGCCGCTCGCCGGCGCGCTCGGCGCGGAGCTCGGCGCGGTCTACGCCGACGTCCACCGCGAGCACGGCGTGCGGTTCGAGCAGGGCGAGTTCGCCGCGGCGCGGACGGACGCCGACGGCCGGATCTCGGCCGTGGAGCTCGCGGACGGCCGCGTGCTCGACGCCGACGTCGTCGTCGCGGGGCTCGGCGCGACGCCCAAGACGAGCCTCGCGGACGCGGCGGGCATCGAGATCGGCGACGGCATCCTCACCGACGCGGGTTTCCGCACGAGCATCCCGAACGTGTTCGCCGTCGGCGACGCGGCGGCGCCGCTGCATCCCTTCCTCGACCGGCACCTGCGCGTCGACCACTGGGGCAACGCGAACGACGCCGGCTACGCCGCCGGGCGCTCGGTCGCGGGCGAGGAGATCGCCTACGACCGCGTGCCCTACGTCTACTCCGACCAGTTCGAGCTGGGCATGGAGTGGTCGGGCTTCGCCCCGCTCGCCGCCGACGCCGAGCTCGTCGTGCGCGGCTCGCTGGAGTCGCGCGAGTTCATCGCGTTCCGCACCCGCTCCGGCCGGGTCGTGTCGGCGATGAACGTCAACGTGTGGGACGTGCAGGACGACCTGCAGGCGCTCATCGCCTCCCGCAACCGAGTCGAACCCGAACTGCTCGCCGACCCCGGCGTGCCGTTGGCCGAGCTCTCCTGAGCCCGGCGTCCGCCTCCGGCCCGGTGGGAGGATGGCCCCATGCCGCGTGACGCGACCGTGATCGGCAGCGGGCCCAACGGGCTCGCCGCGGCCGTCGCGCTCGCCCGGGCCGGGTACGCCGTGCGCGTGCTCGAGGCCGCCGACGAGCCGGGCGGCGCCGCGCGCACGGGCGAGCTCACGCTGCCGGGATTCCGGCACGACCTCGGCTCGGCCGTGCACCCGGCGGCGCTCAGCTCGCCGTTCTTCCGGGCGTTCGGCCTGCGCGACCGAGTCGACTGGGCGGTGCCGGATGCCTCCTACGCGCAGCCCCTCGACGGCGGCGCCGCGGCCGTCGCGTGGCGCGACCTCGACCGCACGGCCGACGGCCTCGGCTCGGACTGTCAGCGGTGGAAGGACATCGTCGGGCCGCTCGCCCGTCGGCTCGCGGGCGTCGTCGACTTCACCGGCCACCAGCTGCTGCGGGTGCCCCGCCACCCCGTGACCACCGTGCGCTTCGGGCTGCGGGCGCTCCTCGTCGGCTCGCGGGCGGGCGACGGGTTGCTGCGCACCGAGCCGGGCCGCGCGCTGCTCGCCGGCGTGCTCGCGCACGCGAACGCCCGGCAGCCCTCGCTCGGCGCCGCGGCGTCGGGGCTCTTCCTCGCGGCCCACGGCCACACCGGAGACGGCTGGGCGTACCCCCGCGGCGGCGCGCAGGCCATCGCCGATGCGCTCCTGGCCGACCTCGCGGCCCACGGCGGCACCGTCGAGACGGGGGTGCGCGTCGATACCCTCGACGGCTTCGACCGCGGCGACCCGGGCGCGGGCGACGTCCTGCTGCTCGACACCTCGCCGCGGCTGCTGCTCACCGACCCCGCGCTCCCGGCGGCCTACGCCCGGGCGGTGCGCCGCTACCGCTACGGCTCGGCCGCGGCGAAGGTCGACTTCGCGCTTTCCGGGCCGGTGCCCTGGACGCATCAGGACGTCGGCCGCGCCCCGACCGTGCACCTCGGCGGCACCGCCGCGGAGATCGCGGCCGCCGAGAACAGCGTCGCCCGCGGCATCCTGCCGCTCCGCCCCTACGTGCTCGCCGTGCAGCCTTCGATCCTCGATCCGACCCGCGCCCCCGGTGACGCGCAGACCTTCTGGGCTTACGTGCACGTTCCGCCCGGCTCGTCGTTCGACCCCACGGAGACGGTCATCCGCCAGGTCGAGCGCTTCGCGCCGGGCTTCCGCGACCGCATCCTCGCCGATCGGGCGACGACGGCGCGCGAGTTCGCGGCCGCGAACCCCTCGGCGGTCGGCGGCGACATCCTCGCCGGGGCGTTCACGTTCGCGCAGGCGATCCGGCGCCCCGTCGTTTCGACGACGCCCTGGCGCACGCCGCTGCCGGGCGTCTACCTCGCGGGCGCCGCGACCCCGCCGGGGCCCGGCGTCACGGGGATGCCCGGGTGGTACGCGGCGCGGCAGGCGATCGCGGATGCCGGCGGAGGCCGGCTCGAGCCCGCGGAGCTCTTCGGCGGCTGACGTGGACGGCTTCGCGGCGGTCGAGTTCGAACTCGCGCGGCAGGTGCTGCAGCGGGGCGTCGCGGCGCTGTTCGTCATCGCCTTCGCGACGAACCTCGTGCAGTTCCCGGCGCTGAACGGCGAGCGGGGGCTGCTCCCGGCGACCGAGCTGCTCGAGTGGGCGCGGGGCTCGAAGCGCCGGGGCCGGATGCTCGGGCCGACGCTCTTCCGCGTCGTCCGGTACACCGATCGGCGCCTGCGCGCGCTCTGCGCCGGAGGCATCCTGCTCGGCGCCCTGCTCGTCGTCGGGGTGCCGCAGCTCGGCCCGCCGTGGGCGCCCATGCTCGCGTTCCTCGCGCTGTGGATCGGCTACCTCTCGCTGCTGCCGCTCGGACGGACGTTCCTCGGCTTCGGGTGGGAGATGCTGCTCTGCGAGGCGGGGTTCGTCGTCGCGTTCCTCGGTTCGGACGACCAGCCGCCGCCGACCGCGACGATCGTGCTCTGCTGGTGGCTCGTGTTCCGGCTCGAGTTCGGCGCGGGCATGATCAAGGTGCGCGGCGGCCGCGAGTGGCGCGACTTCACCGCGCTGACCTTCCACCACGAGACGCAGCCCATGCCGGGGCCCCTCAGCCGCCAGGCGCACCTGCTGCCGCGCTGGTTCCACCGGGCGGAGGTCGCCGGCAACCATCTCGCCCAGCTCGTCGCGCCGTGGCTGCTCTTCGTCCCGATCGTCTCGATCTGGACGCCCGCGCCGTGGCCGCTCGTCGTCGGCGCGGCCGGCGCGGCCGTCGTCATCGGCACGCAGGGCTGGCTCATCCTCACGGGCAACTATGCCTGGCTCAACTGGGCGACCGTCGTGCTCGCGTGCTCGGCGATCGGGGTGCCGGGCAGCGCCCCGCGGGCGGCGACCGACCTGCCGGCGACGATCGACGGGCTGCCGCTGTACTGGTTCGTCGTGACGGGCGCCGTCGCGCTCCTGTACGCCGCCCTCGCCGTGCGGCCCATCGCGAACCTCGCATCCCCGGACCAGCTCATGAACGCGAGCTTCAACCGCTTCCAGCTCGGCAACGCCTACGGCGCGTTCGGCACCGTCACGCGCGAGCGCATCGAGATCGTCGTCGAGGGCACGCTCGACGACGACCCCGTCGACGAGGCGTCGTGGCGCGAGTACGCGTTCCGCGGCAAGCCGGGGGACCTCGCTCGCCTCCCGCCGTTGGTGGCGCCGTGGCACCTCCGGCTCGACTGGCTCATGTGGTTCCTGCCGCTCGGCCGCTCGCCCGAGCAGTGGTTCGAGCCCTTCCTCCTGCGCCTGCTCGAGGCCGATCCGGCGACGTTGCGCCTGCTCGCGGCGGACCCCTTCGAGGGCGAGCGCCCGCGCTGGGTGCGCGCCGTCGCCTACCGATACCGCTTCGCCGACCGGGCGACGTTCCGGCGCGAGCGGGTGCGGTGGGTCCGCGATCGCCGCCGGCCCTATCTCGGGCCGGTCGGCCTGCGCGGCTGAGGGCCCGGGCATCCGATCGCCCCTCCGGCGCGCCCGGAGCGACGAAGCGAGTCCGCGGGGACCGGGTCGCGGGGAAGCGGGTTCGGGTTGAATGGGGGGATGCTCCGCACCTACGGCCCCCGCGCGTTCGACTTCGACCGCGAGGTCGCCGTGATGGCGATCGTCAACCGCACGCCCGACTCGTTCTACGACCGCGGCGCGACGTTCGCCCTCGACCGCGCCGTCGAGGCGGCCGAGCGGGCGATCGCCGACGGCGCCGACTGGATCGACGTCGGCGGCGTGAAGTTCGCCCCCGGACCGCCCGTGCCCGTCGAGGAGGAGATCGCCCGGGTCGTGCCGGTCGTCGCCGCGCTCGCCGGGTCGGGCGCCGTCGTCTCGGTCGACACGTTCCAGCCCGAGGTCGCCGAGGCGGCCATCGCCGCGGGCGCCCACGTGATCAACGACACCACGGGCCTCCACGACCCCCGCATGGCGGAAGTGATCGCCGACTCGGAGGCGGCCGTCGTCGTCACCCACTCGCTCGCGGCGCCCCGCACCGAACTGCGGATGCCCGAGTACGGCGACGTCGTCGCCGACGTCCGCGACTTCCTGCTCGCCCGCACCGACCTCGCCCTCGCCAACGGCGTGCCCGCCGAGCGGATCGTCGTCGACCCCGGACACGACCTCAACAAGCACACCCGGCACTCGCTCGAGCTCAGCCGCCGCCTCGGCGAGTTCGCCGACCTCGGCTACCCGCTGCTCGTCGCCCTCTCCAACAAGGACTTCATCGGGGAGAGCCTCGACCGTCCGCGCGACGAACGCGTCAGCGGTTCGATCGCGGCAGCGGTGCACGCGGTGCTGCGGGGCGCCCGCATCCTCCGCGTGCACAACGTGCGCGAGACCGTCGACGCCGTGCGCATGGTCGGCGCCATCGAAGGCTGGCGCCAACCGGTGTACCTGCGGCACAACGCGAACCCGGAGGGCAACGCATGAGCGAGGCCGGCTTCGCCGATCGGATGCGCGCCGCCTACGCGGCCGACGGGTCCCTGCTGCGACTGAACTTCATCGCGTCGCTCGACGGCGCCGCGACGCTCGACGGGCGATCCGGGGGGCTCGGCGGCGCCGAGGACCAGCGGCTGATGGGCGTGCTGCGCTCCCTCGCCGACGTCGTGCTCGTCGGTGCCGGCACCGTGCGCGCCGAAGGCTACGGGGCGCTCCGCGTCGGCGACGAGGATGCCGCCTGGCGGGAGTCGAACGGCCGCTCCGGTCATCCTCGGTTCGCGATCGTCTCGGGATCGCTGCGGCTCGACCCGACCTCGCCGCTCTTCGTCGACGCGCCGACGCCGCCGCTCGTGCTGACGTCCGAAGCAGCGCCGCGCGACGTCCGTGCCGCGCTCGAGGAGGTCGCCGAGGTCGTCGACTGCGGTCGGACGGCGGTCGAACCGGCGCGCCTCCTCGGCGCCCTCCGCGAGCGCGGTCTCGCGCACGTGCTCTGCGAGGGCGGCCCGCACCTGGCCGGTTCCCTCGTCGAGGCGGGCCTGGTGGACGAACTCTGCCTCACCCTCGGCATGACGCTCGTCGGCGGCGACGCCGGTCGCATCCTGCGCGGCGCCGCCGAGGCCGATCGGCCGATGCGGCTCGTGCACGCGCTGCCCTCGGCCGATGGCGCGCTGCTCTTTGTACGCGCCGCACAAGGCGATTGACACGGTTCGTGGGCCGGGCCTAGCGTGCCCCGACGGCGGAGAGCGTTCCGCCGAACGAACCGATCAGGAGTCCGCGTGAGCCTCGATGCAGCGTCGCGTCCAGCATCCCTCGAGTCCCGGGCGAGCCGCCCGGTGCTCGCGAGCCCGCAGTTCTGGTGGCGGCTGGCCATCGTGCTCGTCGGCGTCGCCGGGATGCTCGGTTGGGACCGGCGGTTCGCGTTCTTCACGACCCAGTCGAACATCCTCGTGCTCGCCTACTTCGGCGTCGGCCTCCACCTGATGCTCGCGCGCCGCACCACGGCGATGCCCGCGCCGAGGCTCCGCGGCGCCGTGACGCTGTACCTCACCGTGACGTGCCTCATCTCGCACTTCCTGCTCAACGACGGCGAGAACCCGCTGCCCGGACTCGTCGTCCCCGAGCCTGCCGCCGCGCTCGAGAACAACGCCCTGTTCCTCGTGCACTACGTCGTGCCGGTGATGGTGCTGCTCGACTGGATCGCCTTCGGGCCGCGCGGCATCGTGCGCTGGCGCGACCTGCCCGTGTGGCTGATCTACCCGACGGTGTACGGCCTGCTCATGCTGTGGCGCGGCATCGCCCTGCCGGACGTGCCCGACCGCTTCCCCTACCCGTTCATCGACCCCGAGGGCCGCGACGTCGGCGATATCGTGCTCGGGCTCGTGCAGGTCGTGGTCTACATCGCCCTGCTCGGCGTGCTCGTCATCGGCATCGACCGGATCGCGGGACTCGTCGCACGATCGCGCTCCGCCGCGACTGCGGCGGCTCGGCCGACTCCGACGCCGGAGCCCGGGCCGGCCACGGAGTCCGCATCCGAGTCTCGGACCGTCGGCTCCTGATCCGCGGCGCTCCCCGGGGCGCCGAGTCCGGATGTCCGTGCAGTTCGGCCGTTCCGTATCGCATCGGCTCCGAGTGCACTAGGTTCGCCTGCACATCGCGCCCGAAACGGGCGCCTGCGATCGGCGGACGACGACGTCCGCCGGAAGGAGGAGTTCGATGCTGCACACCCGCACGAGCAAGACTTCGTTCGCCCGAGCCACCGGCGGCCTCCTGGTCGCTGCGGCCGTGGTCGCGCTGGCCCTGACCGGACCGGCGGCGGCGAACGCCCACAACGGCAACGGCCATGGGGGGCATCCGCCGAAGGACAAGACCGTCGACGTCCAGCTGCTCTCGTTCAACGACTTCCACGGCAACCTCATGCCGCCGTCCGGGTCGAGCGGTCGACTGACCGACTCCGGCGGCGCCATCGTCGACGTCGGCGGCGTCGAATACCTCGCGACCCACCTCGCGCAGGCTCGCGAGGGTCATCGCAACTCCCTGACGGTCGCCGCCGGCGACCTCATCGGGGCGTCGCCGCTGCTGTCCGGAGCGTTCCACGACGAACCGTCGATCGAGGCGCTCAACGCGTTGCACCTCGACGTCTCGGCCGTCGGCAACCACGAGTTCGACGAGGGCTATCGGGAACTGCAGCGCATGGCCGACGGCGGTTGCCTCGCGGACGGCGACGGGGAGAACAACCAGAACTCGTGCCCGGCCGGCAAGTTCCGCGGCGCGGACTTCGATTTCCTGGCGGCCAACGTGGTCAAGGAGGGAACGAACAAGACGATCCTGCCCGCGTACTCGATCGAGCGGCTCTCGGGCGGCGTCAAGATCGGCTTCATCGGGATGACCCTCGAGGAGACCCCGGACATCGTCACGGCCGCCGGGATCGAGGGGCTCGAGTTCCGCGACGAGGTCGCCACGGCGAACGCCCTCGTGCCCGTGCTGCGGAAGCAGGGCGTCAACGCGATCGTCGTGCTCGTGCATCAGGGCGGCACGCCGAACGTGGCGAACGCCCCGTACGACGCCGCGTGCGGCAACGGGGCCGAGCTCGATCCCGGGAGCCCGATCATCCCGATCGCGCAGGGACTCTCTCCGGCGATCGATCTGATCGTGTCCGGTCACACCCACCAGCCGTATGTGTGCAACATCCCCGACCCGGCCGGCAACGCTCGGCTCGTCACGTCGGCGTCCTCGTTCGGGCGGCTCTACACCGACACGACGCTCACGTACGACAAGCGCACCGACGACGTCGTGCGCACGTCGGTCTCGAGCGCGAACATGCTCGTGACCCGTGACGTGACGGCGGACCCCGCCGAGGCCGCCATCATCGCGAAGTATCAGGCGCTCGTCGCACCGCTCGCGAACCGGGTGATCGGACAGATCTCCGCGAGCGTGACGCGCACCGCGAATCCGGCCGGCGAGACTCCGCTCGGCGACCTGATCGCCGATGCGCAACTCGCCGATCCGAGCGTCGTCGGGCCGTACGGCACGCCGCAGCTCGCACTGATGAATCCGGGCGGCATCCGCGCCGATCTGCTCTACGACGCCCCGCCGGCGGCGCCGGGTTCGGTGACGTTCGGCGCGGCGTTCACCGTGCAGCCGTTCAACAATTACCTGGTCTCGCTCGACCTCACCGGCGCGCAGATCAAGCAGCTGCTGAACCAGCAGTGGAGCGGCGCGAACGCCGCGTCGAAGAAGATCCTGCAGGTCAGCGAGGGGTTCGCGTACTCGTACTCGGGCACGACGCTCGGTGCGGTCACGCTGAACGGCGTGCCGCTCGATGACGCCGCCGTCTACCGTGTGGTGACGAACAACTTCCTCGCCGGCGGCGGTGACGGGTTCGGCGTCTTCACGCAGGCGCAGAACGTGTACTTCGGCGGACTCGACATCGACGCTTTCGCCGCGTACCTCACGGCGAACAGTCCGTACGCGCCGACGGTGCCGAGCCGCATCACGCTGACGCCGTAGGCGACGACGGCATGGGGGCCCGGCGTCGCGATGCGGCGCCGGGCCACCATGGGTCCTCAGGCCGCTTCGAGCGCGTCCGAGTCGAGGATCGTGTAGCTGTAGCCCTGCTCGGCGAGGAAGCGCTGGCGGTTCTGCGCGAAGTCCTGGTCGACCGTGTCGCGCGAGACGAGCGTGTAGAAGTTCGCCGACAAGCCGGACTCCTTGGGTCGCAGCAGCCGGCCGAGGCGCTGGGCCTCCTCCTGCCGTGAGCCGAACGAGCCGGAGACCTGGATGGCGACGGTCGCTTCCGGCAGGTCGACCGAGAAGTTCGCGACCTTCGAGACGACGAGCACGCGGATGCGGCCCTCGCGGAAGTCGCCGAAGAGCCGCTCGCGCTCGGCGACGGGCGTCGAACCGGTCAGCTGCGGGGCGTCCAGCGCCTCGGCGAGCTCGTCGATCTGGTCGAGGTACTGCCCGATGACGAGGATGCGCTCTCCCTCGTGCCGGTCGACCAGGCGCCTGACGACGTCGAGCTTCGCGGGCGCCGTCGCGGCGAGCCGGTAGCGCTCGTCGTCGGGCGCGGCCGCATAGGTGAGCCGGTCGTGCGAGGGCAGGTCGACGCGCACCTCGTAGCAGGCCGCCGGGGAGATGAAGCCCTGCGCCTCGATCTCCTTCCAGGGCGCGTCGAAGCGCTTCGGTCCGATGAGGGAGAAGACGTCGCCCTCGCGGCCGTCCTCGCGCACGAGCGTCGCGGTGAGGCCGAGACGGCGGCGCGCTTGGAGCTCGGCGGTGAGCTTGAACACGGGGGCCGGCAGCAGGTGCACCTCGTCGTAGACGATGAGGCCCCAGTCGAGCGCGTCGAGCAGCGCGAGGTGCGCGTACTCGCCGCGACGCTTGGCCGTGAGGATCTGGTAGGTCGCGATCGTGACCGGCTTGACCTCTTTGATCTGGCCGGAGTACTCGCCGATCTCCTCGGCGGTGAGGCTCGTGCGCTTGAGCAGCTCGTCGCGCCACTGGCGGGCGCTGACGGTGTTCGTCACGAGGATGAGCGTGGTCGTCTTCGACTCCGCCATGGATGCCGCGCCGACGAGCGTCTTGCCCGCGCCGCAGGGGAGCACGACGACGCCGGAGCCGCCGTCGAAGAAGTCGGTGACGGCCTGGCGCTGGTAGTCGCGCAGCTTCCAGCCGTCCTCGTCGAGGTCGATCGGATGCGGCGTGCCCGGCGTGTACCCGGCGAGGTCCTCGGCGGGCCAGCCGAGCTTGACGAGCTCCTGCTTGAGCTGGCCGCGCGCCCATGCCTCGACGCGGAAGCCGTCGTCGTCGAGCCGTTCGAGCAGCAGCGGCGCGATGCGCTTCGCGCCCGACACCTCCGTGAGCACGGCGAGGTCGTTCGAGCGCAACCGCAGCACGCCGTCGTCGGTGCGGTCGATGACGAGGCGGCCGTAGCGCCCGACGGTCTCGGCGAGGTCGACGGCGACGGCGCGCGGCACCGGATACTTCGAGTAGCGGTCGAGCGTCGCGAGCATGTCCTCGGCCGTGTGACCGGCCGCTCGGGCGTTCCAGAGGCCGAGCCGCGTGATGCGGTACGTGTGGATGTGCTCCGGCGCCCGTTCGAGTTCCGCGAAGATCGCGAGGTCGTGCCGCGCATCCTCGGCGAGAGGGTGCGCGACCTCGAGGAGGACCGTGCGGTCGCTCTGGACGATCAGGGGGCCGTCTGCCATAGCGGACCAGCCTACCCCCGCATCCTGCACCCGCGCCCGGTGCGGCCGGGCTCCCGACGGCAGCGGGCGATCGGACTACGGGGCCGGGGCGATGCCCGCGATGGCCGAGAGCGGCAGCGTGCGCTCGATGTCGGCCTTCTGGTCGCGGGCGCGGAGGCGGCCGTTGGCGACGCTCGCCGGGGCCAGCAGGTAGTCGGCGACGATGCCGCCGGGCATCTTGACGCTCACCGTGAGCGTCTCTTTCGCGCGGGCCGCCGTCTCGAGCTGCCGGGCGAGCCAGCCGGCCTCGTCGGCGCTGCCCGAGGCGGCCCGGACGCGGTCGACGAGCGCGATGAGCGGATCGACGGTCGGGATCGAGGTCGTCGGCGTCGCCTGCCGTTCGCGGCGGAGGCGCACGACCTCGCCCGCGGCGTCCTCGGCGGCGACCGGGTACTTGGCATCCGCGAGCGCCCAGAAGACGATCTCGGGGGCGAAGCGGCTCGTCAGTCTCCCCTCGCCGGCGGGGATGAGTCCGACGGGCGTCAGCGCTTGGTCGACCTGGAGGGTCGCAATGACCTGGGCGTCGTCGGCGTGGACCACGGTCTTGGCCGGGAGCTCGATCTCGGGAGCGGGGCCGACGCGGATCGAGCCGAACTTCGCCGCGGACTCGTCGATGAGGTAGGCGAGCGGTTGCGGGATGCCCGTGCGCGAGACCCGTTCGAGGAACTCGCGGATGGAGTCCGCCGTGCGCCCCGAGGCGAGCGCCCGGTTCACCGAGGCGGCCGTCACGCGGTAGCTCGTGGCGAGGTCGCGCCCCTCGACGTCGGCGAAGGCGCGGAGGCCGGCGTCGACCGCGGGCTCGAGCGGGCCGGGGGAGACGATCGAGAGGTCGTGCTGCACGTACACCTGGTCGACCTGCGTCGGGAAGAGCTCGGCCATCGTCTCGGCCGCTCCGTCGACCGACCCGGCGAGCAGCAGGTGCCCTGCCCGGGACGGCACGCCGTCGACCGTGACGCCGAGCACCTCGGCCTCGGCCATCGCGGCTTCGGCGATGTCGATGAGGCGCTTGCGCCCGGCCGGGTAGAACCAGCGGGCGTCCTCGAGGATCGCATCGGCGGTGACGGCGTCGCCGCGACGGGCGGCGAGCATGAGGAGCTCCTCGGCGATGCCGGCGCGCCAGACTTCGGCGAGCAGCCGCCAGCGGCGGCCCGACGGGTCGAGGAGCCACTCGGCGCCGGCCGGCGTCTCGAACCACTCCTGCCCCTCGCGCACGATGAGCCCCGATTTCGACGCGATCGCCGCGAGCGGCGCCACGCGTTCGAGTTCGACGCCCGCGGCCTCGCCGAGGCGCTTGACGTCGGGCAGGGCGAGCCCGCCCTTCGCGAGTTCGCGCGCCGGCTGGGCGGCGATGCCGCTCACGAGTTCGGCGAGCTGGGACACGGTCGCGTAGGCGATCTCGGCCGCGTGGTGCTCGCGGGCGGCGGCCTCGCCGTCGCCGTCGGTGCCCACGGGCACGGGCGAGGGTGCGGCGACGAGCTCCGGGATGTCGGGCAGGTCGTTGCCGAAGCGCTGCGCGAGGCGGTTCGCCAGCAGCACCGGCACCTCGCTCGCCGTCTCGCCGGGCCGGCGGATGACGAGGAACTCGGTGCGGAGCCGTTCGAGTTCGAGGTCGAGCCGGTCGAGCAGGAAGTCACCCGCACCGGCCTCGACGAGGCGCTCGCGCACCGTGGCGTCATCGACGGCGCGGTCGGCACCGCCCTCCGCGTCGAGCGCCGCGGCGCCCAGCACCGCGAGCACGGCGATCGTCGGACGCTGGAGGCTCTCGAGCGCCGTGTCGATCGCATCGGCGGAGAGGAGGGCCTCGGCGAGGTCGAAGACGTCGTGCACCGGATGGATGGCCTCGAAGCGGCGCAGGCGCAGGCCGTCGAGGAGCGCCTCCGGCGGAAGCGCGTCGAGATGGGCCGCGAGCACGAGCATGATCAGCGGCGCCGTCGCTCGCAATACTCCTGACACACCATACGTCCGACAATAGTGCGCATGGGCGACTTCACGGCGGTACTGCAGGCGGGGCGCTCGGTTCCGGAGGGTGCGACGTATCTTCCGGCCGAGCCGACGACGGTGTTCTGGGGGCGGCTGCCGGCCGCCGGCGACGCCCCGGTCCTCGTGGTGGCGCCGGGAACCGAGGTCGTCGTCGACACCGTGTCGCACGAGGGCATCCTCGAAGACCAGGGCCGCGACCCGGTCGCCTGGTTCGCCGCGCACGGCGTGTCGCGGGAGGCCGTGCTCGACGAGGCGGTGGCGCTCGCCGCATCCGACCACCCGCACGACCCGGCCGTCGACGGGCCGCACGTCGTCACCGGGCCGATCGCGGTCGAGGGCGCCATGCCGGGCGACCTCGTGTCGGTCACCATCCTCGACACGACCCCCCGCGTGCCCTACGGCGTCATCTCGAACCGGCACGGCAAGGGCGCGCTGCCGGGCGAACTGCCCGCGGCGCCCGGCAACGTCAGCGTCTTCACCCCGATCGAGCCGGATGCCTCGGGCGGCTGGGTCGGCGCCCTGCCGCTCGTCGAGGGCGGACCCCGGGTCGTGCGCTTCCCGCTCGCGCCGTTCCTCGGCACGATCGGCGTCGCCGTCGCCGACGAGGAGCGCCCGCACTCGGTGCCGCCGGGAGCCCACGGCGGCAACATCGACATCAAGCTGCTCACGGAGGGCGCCGTGCTGCACCTGCCGGTGCAGGTGCCGGGCGCGAACGTCTACGTCGGCGACCCGCACTTCGCGCAGGGCGACGGCGAGGTCGCGCTCACGGCGCTCGAGGCGTCGCTGCGGGTGACGATCCGCCTCGATCTCATCCCGCGCGAGGAGGCGCTGCGCCAGTTCGGCGAGGTGCTCGGCCCGATGGTCGAGACCGACGAGCTCCTCGTGCCGACCGGGCATGACCGCGACCTCGACGAGGCGATGCGGCAGTGCGTGCGCGCGGCGCTCTCGCTCATCGCCGCGCGGTGGGGCATGGCCGAGCACCTCGCGTACGCGTACCTCTCGGCGGCGACGGACTTCCGGATCTCGGAGGTCGTGGATATCGTGCAGGGCGTACGGGCCGAGATCCGCAAGGCCGACTTCGACGGGGTGGTCCGATGAGCGAGGCATCCTTCGACGGATCGGTCTGGCGGGCGGTCGGCGACCCGCTCGTGGCGGGCGCGGCTGCGGGACCGCTCGCGGGCCTCCGCGTCGCGGTCAAGGACGTGTTCGCGGTCGCCGGGTTCCCGATCGGCGCCGGCGTGCCGGGCTATCTCGCCGAAGCGCCCGTCGAGGATGCCTCGGCGGACGCGGTCGCGGCCCTGCTGGGCGCCGGGGCGTCCGTCGTCGGCATCGCCCGCACCGACCAGTTCGCCTACTCGATCGCGGGCCGCAACCCCGCCTACGGCACCCCGCCGAACCCCGCCGTGCCGGGCGCGATCCCGGGCGGCTCGACCTCGGGACCGTCGGTCGCCGTCTCCCTCGGCCAGGCCGACGTCGGGCTCGGCACCGACACGGCCGGGTCCATCCGCGTGCCCGCCTCGTACCAGGGGCTCTGGGGGCTGCGCACGACGCACGGCTCGGTCGATCGCACCGGGATGCTGCCCCTCGCGCCCTCGTTCGACACCGTCGGCTGGCTCGCGCGCGACTCGACGACGCTCTTCGCGGTGGTGCGCGCGAGCCCGCAGGCCGGGTGGCGCCCTGCGCCGCGGTTCCTCGTCTGGCCGGCGCTGCTCGACGGGCTCGGCGCCGACGTGCGCGCGGCGTTCGACGCGGCCGTCGAGGCGCTCGCGGCGAACGGCTACCCCGCCGGCCGGATCGAGCCCGACGTCGACCCGCCCGCCCTGTACGAGGCCTTCCGCACCGTGCAGGCGGCCGAGGCCTGGCGGGCGAACGGCGAGTGGATCGTCGCGCACCCCGACGCGCTCGCGCCCGACGTCGCGGCGCGGTTCGAGTGGGCCTCGAGCGTGGACGCCGAGCAGGAGGCCGCCGCGCGCGGCGTGCTCGCGCTCGCCGCGGGGGCGCTCGACTCCGCGCTCGGCGACGCCGTGCTGCTCGTACCGTCCGCCGCTTCGGCGGCGCCGGCGCTCGAGGCATCCGGCCCCGAGATCGAGGCGGTGCGGCAGGCGACGCTGACGCTCACCGCGGTCGCGGGGGCGACGGGCCGACCCGCACTCTCGGTGCCGGTGCTCCAGGTGCCGGGTCCGACCGACGAGGCGGCCCCGCTCGGACTGTGCCTCGTCGGACCGCGCGGCAGCGATCTCGTGCTCATCGAGTTCGGGGAGGCGCTCGCCCGCGCGCTCGCGACGCCGCCGGTCGAGTAGCGACCTCCGCCGGTCGATCACCGCCCCTCGCCGGTCGAGTAGGCGCGCAGCGCCGTATCGAGACCTCGTCACCAGGTCTCGATACGCGACTCCGTCGCTACTCGACCAGCGAGAGGGCAGGACTCCGTCGCTACTCGACCAGCGGGCGTCGTTGCTCGACCAGCGAGAGGGCAGGACTCCGTCGTTGCTCGACCAGCGGGAGGGCAGGACTCCGTCGCTACTCGACCAGCGGGAGGGGTGGCGACCGTTCACCTGGATGAAACTTCTGTTTCGTATGATGGTGTCCTGAAACAGAGGAGCCGTATGCCCGAGACCGTGAACCCGCCCGCCCGACTGCTCATGGGCCCCGGCCCCGTCAATGCCGACCCGCGCGTGCTGCGCGCAATGTCCGCCGGACTCGTGGGGCAGTACGACCCCGCGATGACCGGGTACATGAACGAGACGATGGCGCTCTACCGGGGCGTGTTCCGCACCGACAACGAGGCGACGCTGCTCGTCGACGGCACGAGCCGCGCCGGCATCGAAGCCGCGATCGTGTCCCTCGTCGCCCCGGGCGACCGCGTGCTCGTGCCGATCTTCGGCCGCTTCGGGCACCTCCTCGCCGAGATCGCGACTCGCGCCGGCGCCGACGTGCACACGATCGAGACCGAGTGGGGCACCGTCTTCGCCCCCGAGCAGATCGAGGAGGCCGTCGCCCGGGTGCAGCCGAAGCTGCTCGCCGTCGTGCACGGCGACACCTCGACGACGCTCGCCCAGCCCCTCGACGCGCTCGGCGCGATCGCCGCCCGGCATGGCGCGCTCTTCTACACCGACGTCACCGCGAGCCTCGGCGGCAACCGGTTCGAGGCCGACGAGTGGGGCGTCGACGCCGCGACCGCGGGCCTGCAGAAGTGCCTCGGCGGTCCGAGCGGCTCCGCACCGATCACGCTCTCCGACGCCGCCGTCGCGCGCATCGCCGAGCGCTCGAGCGTCGAGGCGGGCATCCGCGTCGAGGACGACCTCGTCCTGGCCGACCCCATCCGGTCGAACTACTTCGACCTCGGCCAGATCCTCGAGTACTGGGGGCCGCGCCGCCTCAACCACCACACCGAGGCGACGTCGATGCTCTACGCCGCGCGCGAGTGCGCCCGCCTGCTCGTCGAGGAGGGCATGGACGCCGCCGTCGAGCGCCACCGCATCCACGGCGGGGCGATGGTCGCGGGCGTCGCGGGGCTCGGGCTCTCGATCTTCGGCGACCAGCGGTACCGCATGCACAACGTCGTCGGCGTCGAGATCCCGGGGGAGGTCGACGGCGAGCGGGTGCGCAGCGCGCTCCTGCACGACTTCGCGATCGAGATCGGCACGTCGTTCGGCCCGCTGCACGGGCGCATCTGGCGCATCGGCACGATGGGCGTCAACGCCCGCCGCGACGCCGTGCTCGCGACGCTCGCGGCGCTCGAGCAGGTGCTGCGCGCCGAGGGCGCCCCCGTCGTCGCGGGCGGCGGCGTCGGCGCGGCGCTCGACTGGTACGACGGCGAGGGCGCCGAGTGAGCGGGTCGACGCCCGGCATCCGTTCCGAGGCCGTGACCGCCGAGGATGCCGCGGCCGTCGCCGACCGCATCCTCGAACGGGCCGACGCGCTCGCGGCGCTCAGCTCCCACACCGACGGCATCGAGCGCACCCACCTCACCGCCGAGCACCGCGCCGCGAACGATCTCGTCGCCGGTTGGATCCGCGAGGCGGGGCTGAACGCCCGCGTGGACGCCGCCGGCAACGTGTGCGGCCGGCTCGAGGGCGTCGAGCCGGGCCTCCCGGCCCTGCTGCTCGGCTCCCACCTCGACACGGTGCCGGACGCGGGCCGCTACGACGGCATCCTCGGCGTGCTGCTCGCGATCGAGGCGGCCGCGTTCCTCTCGCCGCGCGCCGACGAGTTGCCGTTCGCCGTCGAGGTCATCGGGTTCTCCGACGAGGAGGGCGCGCGCTTCGGCAACGCGCTCTTCGGGTCGCGGGCGATCGCCGGCGGTCTCGACGAGTCGTTCTGGTCGGCCGAGGATGCCGACGGTGTGACCCTGCGCGACGCGTTCGCGGCCTTCGGCCTCGACGAAGCGCGCGTCGGCGACGCCGCGCGCGCCCCGCACGAGCTCGTCGGCTACCTCGAAGCGCACATCGAGCAGGGTCCGTTCCTCGAGGACTCCGACCAGCCCCTCGCCGTCGTCACGTCGATCGCGGCCGCGCGGCGCTTCGCCCTCGACTTCCACGGCGTCGCCGCGCACGCGGGCGGCACCCCCTACGATCGGCGCCGCGACGCCCTGCTCGGCGCGGCCGCGTTCGCCCTCGAGGTCGAGCGGATCGGCCGCGCGACGGGCGTCATCGCCACGGTCGGCCGCTTCCACGCCCATCCCGGCGGCGTCAACGTCATCCCCGGCCGCGTCGAGCTCAGCCTCGACGTGCGCGCCCCGGCCGACGTCGAGCGCGACCACGTCGTCGACGCGATCCTCGAGCGCGGGCGGCAGCTCGCGGCCGAGCGCGGGCTGCGCTTCGAGTCGGCCGAGATCTACCGCGCGGACGCCACGATCATGGACGAGGACCTCGCCGCCGCGATCGCGCACGGCATCGAGACCGTCACGGCCGCGCACGCGCCGCACCTCTGGAGCCGCGCGGGCCACGACGGCATGGCGGTCGCCGCGGTGACGGACGTCGCGATGCTTTTCGTGCGCAACGGCAACGGCGGCATCTCGCACTCGCCCGACGAGATCGTCGAGTCCGCCGACGTCGCGCTCGCGCACCGTGCGTTCGTCGCCGCGATCGAGCGGATCGCGGCCGGTGCGCGCTCGACCGGCGTCGAGGACGACCGATGACGGGTGCCTCCGGCCCCGGCACGTCCGACGCGACGATCGAGGAGCGCGTCGCCGCCCTCGACGGCTCCTTGAGCCCGCAGGAGCGCGCGCTCGCCGAGGTCATGCTCGACCACCTCTCGGAGCTCGCCGTCTACCGCGCGGGCGAGCTCGCCGAGCTCGCGGGGGTCTCGAAGGCGACCGTGAGCCGGTTCGTGCGGCGCCTCGGCTTCGCCGACTGGGCGGCGGTGCGCGCGAACGTCACGGCCCGCCGTGCCGCGGGGACGCCGATCGGCGCGGTCGGCGCGCCCGCCGGTTCGGCCGACGGCGCGGCCGTCGTGCTC
>NZ_WSTA01000110.1 GCF_009789225.1 Agromyces seonyuensis
GTCGAAGCGGTTCCTTGAACAGCTCCACTTCACAACCGGAGGTCTTCGCCTTTCAGCAGATCAAGGCCGTGTTCCGAAACAACGTCCCTGGACATCACATCTAGCCGTGCTGGGCTGATTCCCCCGCGGCTGGGCGTCGATACGCCAGCACATCGACGTCGAGCGTTGCCGACACCGTCGGTTCGGCAATGAGGTCGCCCGCAGCGCGCGCACGATCGGCGTGGTGCCCCGCAGGGCCCATGCCGCGCACGGCGTCAGCCTGCGCGGGCGTGAGCGCGATGGGCGCAGTCACGCGCTCGAGGCCGGCCGGCTCGAGGAAGGGTGCGAACTGGGCGTGGACGGCGTCCGCTTTGCCTTCCGGCACGTCGAGCATGGCGCCCTCGACCCGGAGCTCCGCCAGGTGACCTGGGCGCGGGACCACGACCACGAGGGTGCCGCCCGGACGGAGCACGCGAGCGAACTCCGGCGGGTTGCGCGGTGCGAAGACGTCGAGCGCGACGTCGGCGATGCCGTCGCGGAGCGGAAGCGGCGCCCAGACGTCGAGCACGACGCCCCCGGCGCCCGGCGTCGCGAGCGTGCTCCAACGGACGGCGGCGGGGGAGCGGTCCGTGAAGAGCAGCTCGGGCGTGTGCGGCGCCGCCGTGGCGACGGCTCGCGCGTAGTGCCCCGTGCCGCAGCCGAAGTCGACGAGCCGGGGCGGAGCATCCTCATGCTCGCGCAGCGACGCACGCGCCAGCGCGGCGACCGCGTCGGCGATCGGCGCGTACAGGCCGCTCTCCAGCACCGCGTCGCGAGCGACGAGCATCTCTCGGCTGTCGCCCTGGTGAGCCGGCGACCGAGGCGGCAACAGGGTGGCGTACCCGTGCTTGTGGAGGTCGAACCGGTGGCCGTTCGCACATCCCAGCGTGCGCGAGGCGACCACCTCGAGGTCGTGGAAACAGTTCGGGCACCGCACCCACTCCGAGATCTCGGAGATGGACATGCGGTGCCCGGACTGGTCGATCAGTGCGATCAGTGGTGGTCGTGCTTCGACTGCTCGAGCTCGGCCTTCGTGACCGGCGCGATGCGGTCCTCGAAGAACCAGCGGGAGAGCGAGGCGCGCAGGCGCATGCCGGCCGTGATCTTGCCCTTCGCGTTCGGACGGAGCATGAGCGGCTCGTAGCTCTCCTGGCTGACCAGGCGCCAACGGTCGTACTCGTCGAGGGGCTGGTGCACCTCGATGAACTCGCCGCCGGGCAGCTTGACGATGCGGCCGGACTCGTAGCCGTGGAGCACGATCTCGCGGTCCTTCTTCTGCAGGCCGATCGCGATGCGCTTCGTGATGAAGTACGCGATGAACGGCCCGAGGATCAGGATCGCCTGGATGGCGTGGATGACGCCTTCCATCGTGAGCTTGAAGTGCGTCGCGATGATGTCCGAGCTCGCCGCCGCCCAGAGGGCTGCGTAGAACGTGACGCCGGCGGCGCCGATCGCGGTACGCGTCGGGGCGTTGCGGGGGCGGTCGGCGAGGTGGTGCTCCCGCTTGTCGCCCTTCACCCAGGCCTCGATGAACGGATACGCGATCGCCAGCACCAGGAAGATGCCGATGACGGCGACCGGAGCGATGATGTTGAACGACCAGGTGCGGTCGAACAGCACGAACTCCCAGCCCGGCGGAACGAGTCGCAGCGCGCCGTCCGCGAAGCCGATGTACCAGTCGGGCTGCGTACCGGCGGACACGGGCGACGGGTCGTACGGGCCGTAGTTCCAGATCGGGTTGATCGTGAAGAACGAGGCGATGAGGGCGAGCACGCCGAAGACGATGAAGAAGAAGCCGCCGGCCTTGCCCGCGTACGCGGGGAGGATGGGCGGGCCGACCGCGTTGTTCTGCGTCTTGCCCGGAGCCGCGTACTGCGTGTGCTTGTGCACGACGACGAGCACGAGGTGGATCGCGATCATGATCGCCACGAGCGCCGGCAGCAGCAGGATGTGCAGCGAGTACAGGCGGCCGACGATCACGGTGCCGGGGAACTCGCCGCCGAAGAGCATGAACGAGGTCCAGGTTCCGATGAGCGGGAGGCCCTTGATGAGGCCGTCGATGATGCGGAGGCCGTTGCCCGAGAGCAGGTCGTCGGGGAGCGAGTAGCCGGTGAAGCCCTCGGCCATCGCGAGGACGAAAAGCACCCATCCGATGAGCCAGTTGAACTCGCGCGGCTTGCGGAACGCACCGGTGAAGTAGATGCGCAGCATGTGCAGGCCGATGGCCGCGACGAAGAGCAGCGCCGCCCAGTGGTGCATCTGACGGATGAAGAGGCCGCCGCGGATGTCGAACGAGATGTCGAGCGTCGAGGCCATCGCCGCCGACATCTCGACGCCCTTGAGGGGCACGTACGAGCCGTCGTAGTGCACCTCGACCATGGAGGCCTGGAAGAAGAACGTCAGGAACGTGCCGGTGATGAAGACGACGACGAAGCTGAAGAGGGCGACCTCGCCGAGGAGGAACGACCAGTGGTCGGGGAAGGCCTTGCGGCCGAGCTCCTTGACGAAGCCCGCGAGGCTCGTGCGCTCATTGACGTAGACCGCCGCCGAAGCGGTGAAGGACCGCTTGGGCGCTGCGGTGGCCGGTGTTGCGGTGCTCAATGACGCTCCCAGAAGCTCGGACCGACGGGTTCGGTGAAGTCGCTGCGGGCGACGAGGTAGCCCTCGTCGTCGACGGTGATGGGCAGCTGCGGCAGCGGGCGCTTGGCCGGGCCGAAGATGACCGCAGCCTCGTGGGTGATGTCGAACTGCGACTGGTGGCACGGGCACAGCAGGTGGTGCGTGTGCTGCTCGTAGAGCGCGACCGGGCAACCGACGTGGGTGCAGATCTTGGAGTACGCGACGATGCCGTCGTACGCCCAGTCCTCGCGGCCGGGGCTCGGGTGCAGGTCGTTCGGGTCGAGGCGCATGAGGAGCACCGCGGCCTTCGCCTTCTCTTCGAGCTTGCCGTGCTCGAGCTCGGCGAGGCCCTCGGGGATGACGTGGAAGGCGGAACCCATCGTCACGTCGGACGCCTTGATCGGCGCACCCGACGGGTCGAGGGCGAGACGCGTGCCCTTGCGCCACATGGTGTGGTACAGCAGCGGCACCGGGATCTGGTCCTGCGGGGCGAGGCCGCGGAAGGCCACGACGGCCGGCAGCGGGAACGCGAGCAGGGCGCCGATGAGCGAGTTGCGGATGACCGAGCGACGGCTGAAGCCGGACTCCTCATCGGCGTCGGCGAAGACCTTCGCGGCCGCGGCCTGCGTCTCCGGGGAGCCGCCGATCTCGTGGCGCTCGTCGACCTGCTCGACATCGGACATGAGCGACTTCGCCCAGTGCACGGCGCCGAAGCCGATGGCGAGCAGCGCGAGCGCGCAGCCGATGCCGAAGAACATGTTGTTCAGTCGGATGTCGGTCGGGTCGCCGGACTCGATCGGGAAGAGCATGTAGGCCGCGACGGCCCAGATGCTTCCGACGATCGAGAGGTAGAACAGCGTGTAGACCGTGCGCTGGGCACGCTTCTCGCGCTTCGGGTTCTCATCGGTGACGCGGTGACGGTGGGGCGGGAAGCCCGGGTTCTCGAACGGGTCGGGGTCGATGACCGCCGTGCCGGCGTTCACGAGCTCGTGTTCGGCGTGCGACGAACCCGCAGCGGCGATATCGGTGCCGCTCTTCTCGTCCTGTGCCATGGTTCTCCTTCTTCAGCTTTCGGTGCTGCGCGTCAGTTCGACTTCGCCGTGATCCACACGGTGATGGCGACGATCGCGCCGAGCCCGAAGATCCAGATGAACAGACCCTCCGCGACGGGGCCGAGCGAGCCGAGCTCGAAGCCGCCGACGGGCGTCGAGTCCTGCACGTACTTGAGGTACGTGATGATGTCGCGCTTGTCCTCGGGGGAGATGTTCAGGTCGTTGAACACCGGCATGTTCTGCGGGCCGGTGACCATGGCCTCGTAGATGTGCACACCGCTCGTCTCGGTGAGCGGCGGGGCGTACTTGCCCTCGGTGAGCGCGCCGCCGGCGCCGGCGACGTTGTGGCACATCGCGCAGTTGATGCGGAAGAGCTCCGCGCCGTTGGCGGCGTCGCCGCCGCCGTTGCTGAGGTGGTCGGAGGGGATGTCCGGGCCGGGGCCGAGCGAGGCGACGTAGTACGCGAGCTGCTTGGTCTGCTCGTCGGTGAACTGGACGGGCTTGACCTGGGCTTGCGGGCCGCTCATCTGCATGGGCATACGGCCGGTGCCGACCTGGAAGTCGACCGCCGCGGCGCCCACGCCGACGAGGCTGGGGCCGGCGTCCGTGCCGACGGCGCCGGTGCCGTGGCAGGTGGCGCAATTGGCCTGGAAGAGCTTCTCGCCCTCGTCGATCGTCTGCTGCGAGTTCGCGACGGTTTCGGCCTGCGCGGTCGACGAGCTGAACGCCGCGTAGCCGCCGCCGGTGAAGACGAGGCCGAGCGCGATCAGGGCGACGGTTGCGAGCGGGTGTCTGCGGCCGGTGCGACGCGGCTTCGAGCGATTCATCTGGGGCTTCCTGTCGAGGGGCATGCGTACGCGGCGGCTCAGTATCCGGCGACCAACGGGAGGATGTAGATGACGAACCAGAGTCCGATCCACACCACGTCGACGAAGTGCCAGTAGTACGAGACGACGATGGCGCTCGTCGCCTCCTTGTGGCCGAAGTTCTTGACGGCGTAGGCACGGCCGATGACGAAGAGGAACGCCAGCAGACCGCCGGTGACGTGGAGGCCGTGGAAGCCGGTCGTCAGGTAGAACGCCGAGCCGTAGGCGTCGGAGCTGAGGGAGATGCCCTCGCTCACGAGCGTCGCGTACTCGAAGACCTGTCCGGCGACGAAGATCGCACCGAGGACGAAGCTGATGAGGAACCACTCGGTCATGCCGAGCTTGCGGCCCTGACGGTAGGGCTGCATCCGCTCGGCCGCCCACACGCCGAACTGGGCGGTGAAGGAGGACGACACGAGGATGATCGTGTTGGCCGTCGCGAACGGGATGTTCAGCAGGCTCGTCTGCGCTTCCCAGAGATCCGGCGAGGTGGACCGGAGGGTGAAGTAGATCGCGAAGAGGCCTGCGAAGAACATGACCTCGGAGCCGAGCCACACGATCGTTCCGACCGCGACGCTGTTCGGCCGGTTGATCACGGGCGCGCTGGCCTGCTGAGTGATTGGGGTGCTCGTCACGCAGTCCATTATGGCCGAAACCCGACGGGCTTTTCGGACATCCGGTGGTCGATCCGACCACAAGGCATCCGGAAACGAGCGGGAAGTCCTCCGAGAATCCGCCGTGAATCAGGGGTCTACGATGTCTGCATGCCCGAACAGCCGACTTGGCCGACTCTGCTCACCGCGTTGCTCGAAGGGGAGGATTTGAGCGTTGCTCAGGCTTCCTGGGCCATGGAGCAGGTCATGACCGGCGCCGCCGACCCGGCAGCGCTGGCCGGATTCCTCGTCGCGTTGCGGGCGAAGGGCGAGACCGTCGACGAGGTCGTCGGCTTCCGCGACGCCATCCTCGACCACGCCCTGCCGCTGTCCGTCGACCCGATGGGCCTCGACATCGTCGGCACCGGCGGCGACCGCTACGGCACCGTCAACGTCTCGACGATGGCCTCGATCGTGTGCGCAGCGGCGGGCGTGCCCGTCGTCAAGCACGGCAACAAGGCCGCGAGTTCGAAGTCGGGTTCCTCCGACGTGCTCGCGGCCCTCGGCATCGATCTGGCGCTGCCGCCCGAGCGCGTCGCGGCCGTGCTCGACGAGACCGGCATCACGTTCGCCTTCGCCGCCGCGTTCCACCCGGGCTTCCGGCACGCGGGACCGGTGCGGAGCGCCCTCGGCGTCCCGACCGTCTTCAACTTCCTCGGTCCGCTGTGCAACCCGGCCCGCCCTGAGGCATCGGCCGTCGGCGTCGCGCACCTCGACCGCGTGCCGCTCATCGTCGGCGTCTTCCAGACTCGTGGTGCGACCGCGCTCGTGTTCCGCGGCGACGACGGACTCGACGAGCTCTCCACGACGGGGCACAGCCACATCTGGGAGGTCTCCGGCGGCACGGTCAAAGAGCACGACCTCGACCCGCGCGACCTCGGGCTGCCGCGCGCGCGCATCGCCGACCTCGAGGGCGGCGACCCCGAGCACAACGCGGAGATCGTGCGGGCCACGCTCGCCGGGGCGTCCGGCCCCGTGCGCGACATCGTGCTCCTCAACGCGGCGGCGGGCCTCGTCTCGTTCCGGCTCGCGAAGGACCCGTCGACGTTCCAGCTGCCGCTGCTCGACCGCTTCCGTTCGGCGATCGCCGACGCGGCCGAGGTCGTCGACTCCGGTGCGGCGCTCGCCAAGCTCGACGAGTGGATCGCGGCGACCCGCCGCTGACTCGACGCGAATGCCCGCGGGGCGGGGCATCCAGTGATCGGATGCCCCGCCCCGCGGGCGTTCGAGCGGCTCAGGAATCGCGCGTGTCGTCGTCGACCCAGTCGAAGGTCTTCGTGACGGCCTTCTTCCACTGGCGCAACCGGCGCTCGCGATCGGCCTCGCCGAGGTTCGGCGTCCAGCGCCGGTCCTCCTGCCAGTTGGCGCGCAGGTCGTCGAGGGACGTCCAGAACCCGACGGCGAGTCCGGCGGCGTAGGCCGCGCCGAGCGCCGTCGTTTCCGCGACGACGGGACGGACGACGTCGACGCCCAGGATGTCGGCCTGGAACTGCATGAGCAGATCGTTGGCGGTCATGCCGCCGTCGACCTTGAGCTCCGCGAGCGTCACGCCCGAGTCGGCGTTGACCGCGTCGATGACCTCGCGGGTCTGGAACGCCGTCGCCTCGAGGGCGGCGCGGGCGATGTGCGCCTTGTTGACGTAGCGGGTGAGGCCCACGAGGGCGCCACGGGCGTCCGCGCGCCAGTACGGTGCGAAGAGGCCCGAGAAGGCCGGCACGAAGTACGCGCCGCCGCTGTCGTCGACCGACTTCGCGAGCGCCTCGACCTCGGGGGCGCTCCAGAAGAAGCCGAGGTTGTCGCGCAGCCACTGGATGAGCGAGCCCGTCACGGCGATCGAACCCTCGAGCGCGTAGTGCGGCGCGTCGTCGCCGAGCTTGTAGCCGAGGGTCGTCAGCAGGCCGTTCTTCGAGTGCACGATCTCGGTGCCGGTGTTGAAGATCAGGAAGTTGCCGGTGCCGTAGGTGTTCTTCGACTCGCCCGTGTCGAACGCGGCCTGGCCGAACGTCGCGGCCTGCTGGTCGCCGAGGATGCCCGCGACGGGCACCTCTCGCAGCAGGCTCGCCGACGCGACGGTTCCGTAGACCTCGCTCGAGGCCTTGATCTCCGGCAGCATCGACTTCGGCACCCCGAAGACCTCGAGGATGTCGTCGCGCCACTGCAGGGTCTCCAGGTCCATGAAGAGGGTGCGGCTCGCGTTCGTGACGTCGGTCGCGTGCACGCCGTCGTGCTCGGCGCCTCCGGTGAGGTTCCAGAGCACCCAGGAGTCGGTCGTGCCGAAGAGCAGGTCGCCGGCCTCCGCGGCTTCGCGCGCGCCCTCGACGTTCTCGAGGATCCACACGATCTTCGTGCCCGAGAAGTAGGTCGCCAGCGGCAGCCCGACGATCGGCTTGAAGCGTTCGACGCCGCCGTCGGCGGCGAGCCGGTCGACGATGTCCTGGGTGCGCGTGTCCTGCCAGACGATCGCGTTGTAGACGGGCTGGCCGGTCTTCTTGTTCCAGACCACGGCCGTCTCGCGCTGATTGGTGATGCCGACTGCGGCGATGTCGTGCCGGGTGAGCTCGGCCTTGGCGAGCGCGAGGCCGATGACCTCGCGGACGTTGGCCCAGATCTCCATCGGGTCGTGCTCGACCCAGCCCGGCTTCGGGAAGATCTGCTCGTGCTCGAGCTGGCCGGTCGAGATGATCGAGCCCGCCTTGTCGAAGACGATCGCGCGGGACGAGGTCGTGCCCTGATCGATCGCGATGATGTAGTCGGCCATGATGCGTGCAACTCCTTCGGAGGTTCAGGCGACGGGCATCCTCGCCCCTCGCCGGGGTGTTTCGGATGTCGGGCCGGGCGGTTCGCGCCCGGCCCGACGAGGGTTCAACCGAGGATCGGCAGGAGCGGGATCGAGGCGAGGCCGGCGATCACGCCGCCGACGATCGGGCCGAACACCGGCACCCACGAGTAGCTCCAGTCGCTGCCGCCCTTGCCCTTGATCGGCAGGAAGGCGTGCGCGATGCGCGGCCCGAGGTCACGGGCCGGGTTGATCGCGTACCCGGTGGGGCCACCGAGCGAGGTGCCGATCACGATCACCAGGAAGGCGACCGGGATCGCGCCGAGCTCGGCGGGCGTGCCGCCGTTGGAGAAGCCGATGATGACGAACACCAGCACGAACGTGCCGATGACCTCCGTGACGAAGTTCCAGCCGTAGGAACGGATCGCCGGGCCGGTCGAGAACACGCCGAGCTTGCTGGCGGGCTCGGGCTCGTCGTCGAAGTGCTGCTTGTAGGCCAGCCACACGACGACCGCACCGATGATCGCGCCGAGGAGCTGCGCGCCGATGTAGGTGATCGTGGAGACGAAGTCCACCGGGACGCCTTCGACGTAGTCCCCGCCGCCGTCCGCCGCGAGGATCTTGGTCGCGAGGCCCAGGGTCACTGCGGGGTTCAGGTGCGCGCCGGACGCGTACGAGACGATGACACCGGCGAACACCGCGAGACCCCAGCCGATGTTGACCATCAGGAAGCCGCCGTTGAAGCCCTTGGTCTTCGCCAGAGCCACGTTGGCGACCACGCCGCAACCCAGGAGCACCAGCATCGCCGTGCCCACGAGTTCGGAAAGGAACACCGTTCCGAGATTGACCACCTTGTCTTCCCCCTTCGCAAATGCCCCAGGAAGATCGCGCCCCCCGGTGCGGATATCTCCAAACATACTCACGGAGCGCGCTCTCGGGAACGGCTCGCCGGGAGAGCGCGCAAGCTCGCCTCCGCGTCGCTACCCGTGGGCGACCCGTTGGGCGTAGCGTTGCCTCGGATGCCGCATCCGCGCCGATGCAGTGGCGCTCGGCGGGCGGTCATCCAGGGGGAAGGGGATTCCAGTGAAGAAGCTCATCAACGACCCGGTCGATTTCGTCCCCGAATCCGTCGAAGGATTCGTCGCGGCGCACGGCGACCTCGTCGCCTTCCACGCCGACCCGCTCTACATCGTGCGCGCCGACGCGCCGGTGAGCGGCAAGGTCGGCATCGTCTCGGGCGGCGGCAGCGGCCACGAGCCCCTGCACGGCGGCTACGTCGGCATCGGGATGCTCGACGCGGCGGTGCCGGGCGCCGTGTTCACGTCGCCCACGCCGGACCCGATCCTCGCGGCGACCAAGGTGGTCGACGGCGGAGCGGGCGTCCTGCACATCGTGAAGAACTACACGGGCGACGTGCTGAACTTCGAAACGGCGGCCGACCTCGCGGCGGCGGACGGCATCGAGGTGCGCGCGGTCGTCACGAACGACGACGTCGCGGTCAAGGACTCCCTCTACACGGCCGGCCGGCGCGGCGTCGGCGGCACGGTGCTCGTCGAGAAGATCGCCGGCGCGAAGGCCGAGGCGGGCGGCTCGCTCGACGAGGTCGCCGGCATCGCCGAGAAGGTCAACGACAACGTCCGTTCGATGGGGCTCGCGCTCACGCCGTGCATCAACCCGAACGACGGGCAGCCGAGCTTCACGCTCGCCGAGGACGAGGTCGAGGTGGGCATCGGCATCCACGGCGAGCCCGGCCGCGAGCGCATCAAGATCGAATCGGCGGACTCGCTCGTCGATCGCCTCATCGGGCCGATCATCGAAGACCTGCCCTTCGTGTCGGGCGATCGCGTGCTGCTGTTCGTCAACGGCATGGGCGGCACGCCGCTCTCCGAGCTCTACGTCGTCTATCGGCACGCCGCGAAGGTGCTCGCCGACCACGGGATCGCCGTCGAGCGCTCCCTCGTCGGCAACTTCATCACCGCCATCGACATGCAGGGCGCCTCGATCACCGTGCTGAAGCTCGACGACGAGCTCACCGCGCTGTGGGACGCGCCCGTGCAGACGCCGGCGCTGCGGTGGGGCCGCTGAGGCGGCGACCCGATCCCGAAACCCGACCCTGAGCGAGGAGGAACTGTGGGGCTTGACATCACCTGGGCCGTCGACTGGACGCGCCGGAGCGCCGACACCGTGACCGAGCACCGTGCCGAGCTGACGACGCTCGACCGCGAGATCGGCGACGGCGATCACGGCGAGAATCTGCATCGGGGATTCACCGCCGTCATCGCGAAGCTCGACGACCTGCCGGCCGGCTCGACGCCGGGCGACGTCCTGAAACTGATCGCCACGACCCTCATCTCGACGGTCGGCGGTGCGGCGGGTCCGCTCTACGGCACGGCGTACCTGCGGGCATCCACGGCGGCGGGCAGCGCAGTCTCGCTCGACGGTCCGCTCACGGCTGCCGTGCTCGCGGCGGCTCGCGACGGCATCGTCGCGCGCGGCCGCGCCGAGCCGGGCGACAAGACGATGGTGGATGCCTGGACCCCCGCGGTCGACGCGGCCGCTGCAGCGGCCGACTCCGGTGCGGACGCGGCGGCCGTGCTCGCGGCTGCGGCCGACGCCGCCGAAGAGATCGGATGAGCGTACGTCTGT
>NZ_WSTA01000111.1 GCF_009789225.1 Agromyces seonyuensis
GCCGAGGCCGGCATGCCGGTCGCCTAAGTGGCTGGGGTTCAGGCGCGTGCCCTCCCGATCCGGCGGCCCTGGCCCGAACCCGAAGCGCCAGCGTCCGGCCGCCGACGGCGGCGCTTCGGGTTCGGGCCAGGGCCGCCGTCGCGGCGGCAACGGCTCGGCGTCGCGGCCGATCCGCATGGGCGACGTCGTCTCCCCGAACCGCAGCAACCGCACCAACCGGCGCGCGCAGGGCTGAGCGCCCGCCCCGGCTCCCGAGGCGCCCGCGACGCATGACGTCGCGGGCGCCTCGTCGTAGGCTCGCGGCGTGCGCGTGCTGCTGAAGCTCGACCTGGATGCCCCGCCCGACACGGTGTGGGCGGCGCTGCAGTCGCCCGCGGTGCTCCGCGAGGTCGTGCGACCGTGGCTCGACTTCGAGTCGCTCGAGCCGGGCGGGTTCCCGGAGCGGTGGGGCGACGGCGTACACCGCCTGCGGGTGCTCGCCTTCGGCCGGCGGCCGGTCGGCCTCGAGCACGTCGACGTCTCCCGCCCCGGCGGGCTGCCCGAGGGCGTGCGGATGCTCCGCGACGCCGGCGGCGCGGACACCGGACCGCTCGCGGCGCTGCGCGAGTGGGACCACCGCATGGCGGTCTCGGCACTGCCGGACGGCCGCACGCGCTACCGCGACCGGCTGCTCGCCTCGACCGGGAACCGCCTGCTCGACCTGCTCTTCGTCGTGCCGATCTGGACTTTCTGGCAGTGGCGCGCGTGGCGGATGCGGCGGCTCGCGCCGGGCTGGGCCGCGAGGTTCCCCGGGCGGTCGCACCCCTGAGCGGTCGATTTGGGGCGGGGCGGATCCTGGCCTACCCTGCCGACATGAGCACCAGTGTTGTTGCCGAATCCGTCATCCGTCCCATCCGCGATTCCGACGCGGAGGCGCTCGGACGCGTGCACGCGCAGGCGTGGCACGAGACCTACGACCACCTCATCAGCGCCGCCGCCCTCGAGAACCTCTCGCCCCGGCGCATGGCGGAACTCTGGAACCACCTCGCCTCGCGCGGCGAGGAGTACGCGCAGTACGCGGCCGTCGTCGACGGCGAGATCGTCGGCTTCGTCGGCGCCGGGCCCGCCCGCGACGACGATGCCCCCCGCGAGCGCGAGCTGCTCTTCATCTACCTGCTCGACGCGTTCCACGGCACCGGCCTCGGCCAGCAGCTCTTCGACGCCGCGCTCGGCGACGAAGCGGCCTACCTCTGGGTGGCGGAGGACAACCCCCGCGCGCACCGCTTCTACGTCCGCAACGGGTTCGCCCTCGACGGCGCGAGCCAGGACCAGCCGTTCCTCGGGGAGTCGATCCACGAGGTGCGATTCGTCCGCTGAGCACTCCACCGAGGCGCCTGCTCGGATGAGCACTCACTGCTCGGACGAGCAGGCGTCTCGGGGATAACCCCAGTCGAAGTTCCGGGGGATCCCCATTCAGGTCGCTTCGGCGCACCCCTAAGTTCGCTCTTGTCGGCGGGACTCCGCCGCAGAACCGAGGGGAAACATCATGACCACCGTGCTGGCCGCACCGCTCAGCCGCGACTTCACCGTCCGCCCGGCAGCGGGTCACGTCGGCGGCACGCTCGGCTTCGACCTCGTCGACGCCGACCGCGTCCTGGCCACGCTCGAGGAACTCGGCGCCCGCGCGCCCGAGAACCTCGACATCCGCGTCGAGGTCGTCGACGGCCAGGATGACGCCGTGCCGGAGGCCGTCACCGCCGAGCCCCGCCGCGGGCGCTTCATGCGCCTCGTCGTGCGCTTCCGAGGTACTGCGAACGACGCTCTGCCCTGGTGGTCGTGGCTGCGCTCGTCGGCGCCCGTGCAGTGGGACACGTTCAGCCCCGCCCCGTGGGCGCGTGGCGCATGAGCCCCGCCCTCGCCGCAGCCTGCGATCGGTCCCGGTGGACGCACGTCCGCCGGGACCGATCGCGTTGTCGGCGACCGGGCCTACGTTGACGAGGTCGGCCGCACGGCCGGCGAAGGGGGAACCATGAGCATCATCGACGAACGCCCGGGGCTCGACCGCCGGCTCGATCCGCTCGCCCGCGCGCTCGGCGCGCGCCTCATCGGGCCCGGCGATCCCACCTGGGACGCCGCGCGGGCGGCCTGGCACCTCGGCGCCGACCAGCATCCGCTCGCCGTCGTCGTGCCCGACGGCGTCGAGGAGGCCCGACTCGTGCTCGAGGTCGCCCGGGATGCGGGCGCACGGGTGAGCGTGCAGCCGAGCGGCCACGGCGCCGGCGCGTCGCTCGAGGGCACGATCCTCGTGCGTCCGAGCGCCTTCGACGAACTCGCGGTCGACGCCGACGCGGGCACGTTGCGCCTCGGCAGCGCCCTGCGCTGGCAGGACGCCCTCGCCGCGCTCGCCGGCACCGGCCGCATCGCCCCGGCCGGCTCGAGCGGCGTCGTCACACCGGCCGGCTACCTGCTCAACGGCGGCCACTCCTGGTTCAGCCGCACACTCGGCGCCGGCGCCCGCAGCCTGCGCGCCGTCGAACTCCTCACCGCCGACGGCGAACTGCGCCGCATCGACGACGCGAGCGACCCCGAAGCGGCCTGGGCGATCCGCGGCGCGGGCGGCGCGCTCGGCATCGTCACCGCCCTCGAACTCGACCTCGCCGCCGAGACCGAACTGGTCGGCGGGTCGATCGTGCTCGGCTGGGACGACGCCCCCGCCGTGCTCGCGCTCCTCGCCGAGCTGGCCGAGACCGCGCCGCCCGAGCTCGAGGTGCATGCGGCGATCATGCGGATGCCCGATGCGCCGATGCTCCCGCCCGAGCTGCGCGGGGCGCGATTCGTCGAACTGCAGAGCGTGTACCGCGGCTCGGCGGAGGCGGCCGAGCCCTGGTTCGCGCGGCTGCGGGCCGCCGGCACGGTGCAACGGGAGTCGCTGCGTCCCTTCGGCATCGAGGCCCTGGCCTCCATCGCGGCCGAACCCAGCGACCCCTCGCCGGGCGACGGCTTCGGCACCTTCGCGCGGGACCTCTCCCCCGCGACGGCCGCGCGGCTGTTCGGCGTCTTCGACGACCCGGCGTCCGCAGGGCTCGTGGCGCTCACCTTCCGGCTCCTCGGCGGCGCGCTCGCGAGCGGCGACGGACTCCCCTCGATCGTCGGGGCGGTCGAGGAACCCGTCATCGTCGGCACCCTCGGGTTCGGTCCGCCCGACCTCGTGGAACCCGGGTTCGCCGCCCTCCGCGCCGCGCTCGGCGACGCGGACTCCGGCCGGGCGTTCGCGACCTTCCTCCGGGAGCCGAGCTACGCCGGTGCGTACGACGCCGAATCGCTCGCCCGGGCCCGCGCCGTCAAGGCGTCGCTCGACCCCGAGGGTCGCTTCGTCGGCAGCCGCGCGTACGGGTGAGGCTCGCGGACGCGCTCACGGGCGCGTCCGCGACGGCGATCAGGGCAGGCGGCCGACCGCGGCGAGCGCGGTGCGCAGCAGAGCGCCGCGACCGCCCTCCATGTCGGCCTGCACGCTCGGCGAGACCGCTTCCTCCGGCGTCATCCACGTCACCTCGAGGGCATCCTGCCGCGGTTCGCACGTGCCCGTGACGGGCACGACGAAGACGAGCGAGACGGCGTGCTGGCGCGCGTCGGTGTAGGCGGAGAGGCCGGGCATCGGGAAGTACTCGGCGACCGTCACCGGCACGGGCGAGGCCGGCAGCAGCGGGAAGGCCATCGGGCCGAGATCCTTCTCGAGGTGGCGGAAGAGCGCATCGCGCACCGTCTCGCCGTACATGACGCGGCCGCTCACGAGCGTGCGCGTGATCTCGCCGACCTGGTTGGCGCGCAGCAGCACGCCGACGTCGGTCACGACGCCGACCCCGTCGACCCGCACGGGGACGGCCTCGACGTAGAGGATCGGCAGTCGGCCGCGGATCTCCGCGAGCTCCAGATCGCTGAGCCACGCGGGGTTCGCGTTCGGCACCGGGCGGGACCCGGGTCCCTGCGGTTCCTCGGGCGTCCATTCGGGATGGTCGGGGGTGCGCACGCTCATGCGCCGATTCTGCCCCATGCGCCCCCGGGAGGTGCAGGCCGGCGCCCGCGGGTACGATCGCCGCATGCGGATCGACGACGACGCGGTGCTCTGGTCGGCCTCCGAGGCGGACCGCGCGGACCGCCCCCTGCTGCTGCTCCTGCACGGGTACAACTCGAACGAGTCCGACCTGTTCGGCCTCGCGCCGTTCCTGCCGCTCGAGCCGGCCCTGGCTTCGCTCCGTGCCCCGATCGACGCCGGCTACGGCTACGCGTGGTTCCCGCTCATGGCGCAGGGCATGGACGCCGCGATCGCGGGCGCCCGCGCGTCCGCGCAGGCGGTGCTCGACTGGCTCGACCGCACGGTGCCGACGCAGAGCGGCATCGGCCTGCTCGGCTTCTCGCAGGGCGGGGCGATGGCGCTCGAACTGCTGCGCCTCGACCCCGACCGGTTCTCGTACGCGGTGAACCTCTCGGGCTTCGCCCTGCCGGGCGAGCGCGAGGCCGACGGCCGGCTGGAGCAGGACGCGTTGCCCGTGTTCTGGGGCCGCGGCACCGCCGACCAGGTGATCGCCGCCGACGCGATCGCCGGGACGATCGACTGGCTGCCGGCGCATTCGACGCTCGACGCGCGCATCTACGAGGGGCTCGCGCACGGCATCTCGCAGCCCGAACTGGCCGACGTCGTCGGGTTCATCCGTGCCGTGCAGGCCGACGCCTAGGCTCCGGCACCCCGGTCCCGGCACGGCCGGGCACGGACGAGCCCGCCGCCTCGGCGGGCGCGGCGGGTCAGGCCCCGCTGCCGCCGGACTCGGCGCGGCGCTTGGCGCGCTCCGCGTCGCGCTCCTTGACGCGCACCTTCTCGGCGCGCACCTCGGCCTGCGTCGCGCGCTCGCGGACGAGCCACTCGGGCGGGGAGACCAGGAGTTCCTTGATCTGCGCGGTCGTGAGCGACTCCTCGACGCCCGAGCGGGCGAGACCGGAGTTCGAGACGCCGAGCTTCGCGGCGACGACGGTGCGCGGGTGCGGCCCCTCGCGGCGCAGGGTGGCGAGCCACTCGGGCGGGTTCGCCTGCAGTTCGTCGAACTGGGCGCGGGTGACGACGCCCTCCTGGAAGTCGGCAGGCGTCGCCTCGAGCAGGACCCCCAGCTTCTTGGCGGCGGTCGCGGGCTTCATGGACTGGCTCTGGCTCACCCTCCAACGCTACCCTGCGCGCGCACGACTACCCTGGGAGGGCAGGACTGGGGGAACGAGTGGATCTGAAGCTCGACTACGTCGCGGGCGTGAGCCCGTCGAAATGGCTGCGCGTGTGGGGCGAGCGTCGTCCCGACGTGCCGCTCGTCGCCCGACGCGTCGACGAGCCCGAGCAGCTCGCCGCGATCGCCGCCGGCGAGGCGGATCTCGCCTTCGTCCGGCTGCCCGTCGACACCGACGGGCTGTTCGCGATCCCCCTCTGGGAGGAGGTCGCGGTCGCCGTGCTCGCGCGCGAGCATCCGTTCGCCGACGCCGAGTCGCTGACGCTCGCCGACCTCGACGGCGAACCGACCGCGCCGGTGCAGCAGGATCCGGCGATGACGGTCGAGCTCGTCGCGGCCGGCACCGGGTTCGCGGTGCTCCCCCACGGCGTCGCCCGCCTCCACCACCGCAAGGACGTCGCGGCCGTGCCGCTCGAGGATGCCCCGCCGACGCGCATCGCCCTCGTGTGGCGCAAGGAGCGCGACGACGAGACGATCCAGGAGTTCGTCGGCGTCGTGCGCGGCCGCAAGGCGGCGTCCTCGCGCGGCGCCGAGGCCGAGACCCCCGACACCGGCACGTCCGGTTCCTCGGGCTCCGGCAAACCCGCGAAGGGCGCACGCAGCGCCCAGCCGGCCAAGGCGAAGCCGAAGCGCACCGCCGCCGACGCCGCGCGCATCCGGGCTGCCGCCCGCACCCGCGGGCGCGGCAAGCAGCAGAAGGGCCGGCGATGATCCCGTTCCTGCTCGTCGCCGTCCGCCCCGAGACGCCCGCCGTGGGTCCCGAGTACGATGCCGTTCGGGCCGCGATGGGCCTCGACGCGGCCGACCTCGAACACCTCCGGCTCGACGCGCAGGCCCTCGACCGCGACTTCGCGATCGAACGCCACTCCGGCATCGTCATCGGCGGCAGCCCGTTCAACACGACGACCCCGCCCGACCGCAAGCCCGCCGTGCAGCGCCGCGTCGAGGCCGACCTCGCCCGCCTCGCCGAACTGGCCCTCGAGCGCGACCACCCCGTGTTCTTCACCTGCTACGGCATCGGCGTGCTCACCGAGGTGCTCGGCGGCACGGTCGACACGGCGCATCCCGAAGCCGTGGGCCCTGCCGAGCTCACCCTCACCGACGCCGGCCGCGCCGACCCCCTCGCGGCGGGGCTGCCCGACACGTTCGACGTGCTCGTCGGCCACAAGGAGTCGACCGGGCGCCTGCCCGCCGACGCCGTGCTGCTCGGCACGGGCACGGTCTCGCCCGTGCAGTGGTACCGCGTCGGCCGCAACGTCTACGCGTCGCAGTTCCACCCCGAGGCGACTCCGGCGGGACTCGCCGCGCGCGCCCTCGTCTATCGCGACTACGGCTACTTCCCCGCGAGCGGGTACGCGGCCGTCGCGAAGGTGCTCGACTCGGCGCGCGTCACCGAACCCCCGAAGCTCCTGCGCCGCTTCGCCGAGCTCCACGCCCGCTGAGCCGCTCCGCCCGAATCGGGCAGCGCACCGGCCGGCCCCGGGGCGGGAACCCGTCCGCTCAGGCTCCGACGGCATCCCGGCGCGCGATCCGGCGCCGCCGGATCCACTTGTCGCCCTCGACCACCACGAGCACGACCACGAGCAGCGCGAGGCAGACCAGCCACTGGTCGCCCGTGAGGCTCGTCGTCATGAGGAGGCGCTGCAGGAAGCCGAGCTCGGTCGAGAGCACGATGATGACCACCGGCCACACCAGGAACTTCGCGACCTGCGCGATCGGCGGCAGCAGCCCGGACGCCGGCGAGCGGCGCATGAGCAACGCCGAGAGCACGGTGCCGAGGCCCACGACGACGTAGGCCATCGTGGTGGCGTGGCTCGGGGCATCCGAGCGAGGTTCGTCGGGTCCCCAGACGAGCGGGATCCACGACACGACGAAGACGGTCGCCCCGTAGAGCAGCCACTCGCCGACCGCATCGCGATTCGCGACGCCGCGCTTCGGATCGCGCGGCGGCAGGTCCATGACGCCGGGCGGCGCCGGGTCGGCCGCGATCGCGAGCACGGCGAAGAGGGTGACGAAGAAGTTCAGGAACAGCACCATGCTCGGGAAGAGCGCGACGCCGTCGGCGACGGCGAACGCGCTCGCCGCGAGGAAGAGCAGGATGAGGCTGAACAGCTGCGACATCTGGAAGCGCAGGTAGGCGACGATCTTCGCGTAGACGACCCGGCCGAGCTCGACGGCGTGCACGAGCGTCGAGAAGTCGTCGTCCGTGAGCACGAGCCGCGCCGCCTGCTTCGTGACCTCCGACCCCGAGCCCATCGCGACGCCGACGTCGGCCTGCTTGATCGCGGCGGCGTCGTTGACGGCGTCGCCCGTCATGGCGACGATCTCGCCGTGCGACTGGAGGCGCTGCACGAGCCGGAGCTTGTCCTGCGGAGTGACCCGGCCGAACACGTGCAGGTTCGGCAGCCGCGCGTCGAGTTCCTCGTCGCTCATGGCCTGCAGTTCCGCCCCCGAGATCGCACCCGCGCCGAGCCCCAGTTCCGCGCCGATCGCGCCCGCGGTGATCGCGTGGTCTCCCGTGATCATGCGCACCTCGATGCCGGCGCGGTCCGCGATCTCGACGGCGAGTTTCGCCTCCGGCCGCAGCGGATCGACGATGCCGACGATGCCGACGAGCACGAGATCGTCGACGAACGACATCGGGTCGGCCACGACGGCCGGCTCGTCGGCGTCCTCGAGGACGCGCAGTGCGAGCGCCAGGGTGCGCAGGCCCTCCCGCGAGAACTCCGCCAGCACCTCCTCGGCAGCCGCCGTATCGACCGGCAGGACCGATCCGTCGGCGCCGACCATGCCGGTGCACCGGGCGAGCAGCACGTCGGGCCCGCCCTTGACGACCTCGACGAACCGCTCGCGCCCCTCCAGCTCGAGCCGGTGGAAGGTCGCCATGAACTTGTAGTCCGAGTCGAACGGCACCTCCGCGATCCGCGGGTGCAGGCGGCGGGTCTCGTCGGCGTCGACGCCGAGCTTGGCGGCGAGAACGATGAGCGCGGCCTCGGTCGGGTCGCCGACGACGTCCCCGTCGACCGAGACGGTCGCGTCGTTGGGCAGGCAGATCGCGTCCGCGAGGCGCACGTCGCCGACGGGCTCGCCGGCCGGCGCCAGCATCGTGCCGTCGAACGAGTACCCCTCGCCCGTCACGGTGAAGTGCCGCTCCCGCGCCCAGACGGCCCGCACGGTCATGGCGTTGAGCGTGAGGGTGCCGGTCTTGTCGGAGCAGATCGCGCTCGTCGCGCCGAGGGTCTCGACGTCGGCGAGGCTCGCGACGATCGCGCGGGACTCCGCGAGCTTGGACGCGCCCCACGACAGCAGCGACTGCACGAAGGTCGGCAGACCGGTGGGGATCGCCGAGATCGCGACCGCCGTGCCGAGGAAGAGCAGCTCTTCGACGCTCTCGCCGCGCGAGATGCCGATGAGGATGATGACGACGACCGCACCCCAGGCGACGCCGCCGAGCACCTTCGTCAGCGAATCGAGCTCGCGCTGCAGCGGCGAGCGTCCCGAGTCGACGGTGCCGAGGAGGTCGGCGATGCGTCCGACCTCGGTGCGCATCCCGGTTTCGACGACGACGGCCCGCGCCGTGCCGCGCGTCACGGACGTGTTCTGGAAGACCATGCCGGCGCGATCGGCCAGCGCGGCGTCCTCGCGGTCGGCGCTCGCGTGCTTCGCGATCGGCGCGGACTCGCCCGTGAGCGCCGCCTCCTGGGTCTCGAACGAGGATGCCCGCAGCAACCGCGCGTCCGCCGGCACGAGATCGCCCGACTCGAGCTCGAGGATGTCGCCCGGCACGAGGGCCGTCGCCTCCAGCAGGCGGATGCTCCCGCCCCGCAGCACCCGCGCCTTCGGCGTCTGCAGCTTGGCGAGCGCGTCGACCGATCGGCGGGCCTTCAGCTCCTGCCGGGTGCCCTGCACGACGTTGAACGCGACCAGGATGCCGACGACGATCGCGGTGGAGATCTGTCCGATCACGACCGACACGATCGCGACCGCGATGAGCATCAGGGTCATGAGCTCGCCGATCTGCGCGAGCGCGATCTTGATCGCGCTCGGCGGTGGCGCGCTCGTCAGCTCGTTCGGCCCGACCTCCGCGAGCTTCGCCGCCGCCTGCGCGTCGCTCAGCCCGACGTCGACGCTCGATCCGAGCCGGGCGACTGCTTCGGCGCCGTCGAGACTCCACCACGGCACCGACGCCGCCGGCGCACCCGATCCGCTCGTTCCCTGTCCGTCCGCAGTGCGGACGATGTCGCTCGGCTCCCCCACCGAACACCCCCTCGGTCAGCTGGGGCCAGCCTAGGCCCGGGCATCGATCGAGTGCGCGCACCGGCGCGACCGGCTGCGCCCTCAGGCGGGCGCGATCTCGGGGCCGCGTTCGACGGCGGTCGCGGGCGGCGGCACGAGGCGACGCAGCACGAGCCGCTGCCCGAAGGTCCAGAGCACCGTCGTCGTCAGGTAGAGCGCGGCGGCCAGCGGCACGAAGAGCGCGACGACGGCCGTCGCGAACTGCAGGAATCCGAGCATCCCGAGCAGCCGCGCCGACGGCGCGCCCGGCGCTCCCGGCGTGCCCGCCGTCGGTGCGGCCGGCGCCACCGGGCGGAAGACCCGCCGGGTCGCCTCGCCCGCGGCGACGAGGAGCGCGACGATCACGCCGTACACGACGAACACCGACGGCTCGAGCGCCCCCGCGGCGGCGAGCCCCGCGAACGAGTCGCCGAGCGAGATGCCGCCGAGCTCGTGGGCGAGCAGTTCGTTGGGTTCGCCCGCGATCATGGTGTGGCCGAAGAGCGTGTAGACCAGGGCGACGATCGGCGCCTGCACGAGCATCGGCAGGCAGCCGGCGAGCGGGGACGTCCGCTCGGCGGCGTAGAGGTCGGCGAGCTCGCGCTGCAGGCGCTCGGGTTTGCCCTTCCAGCGCCGCTGGATCTCGGCGACCGCGGGGGCGAGCCGCGCGCGGGCCTGCTCGCCTCGGGCTTGGGCGAGCGCAGCGGGGATGAGGGCGGTGCGCACGCAGAGCGTGAGCAGGATGACGGCGACGGCCGCCGCGGACGGCCCCGCGAGCGGGGCGACGAGTGCGGCGAGGCCGTCGATGGCGCCGCCGATGAGGTGCAGCAGTGCCGTGATGGGCGGGAACGCGGTGTAGTCCATGGAGATCCTCCGGTCGATGCGAGTGGGTGCTCGGGTTCGACCGACCGCCGCCGCCTCGACGCACCATGCCTGCGGCCGGCGCGGCGGCGGGAGGTGCGCGCGCCCGGACGGGCGCGCAGCGCGGTGCGGGAGCGGGTGCGCGGCGGCGTG
>NZ_WSTA01000112.1 GCF_009789225.1 Agromyces seonyuensis
CGCCCACCGTGTCGAGCGCGCGGGCGATCGGAGCGCCGTCGGCGAGCGCGGCGGCGAGGCGCTCCGGCGCGTGCGCCTCGGTCGCCCCGACCCGCAGGGCGCGCTCGCGCCGCGAGGCATCCGGATCGGAGACGACGATGCGGCCGACGCCGCGGGCGCGGGCGGCCATGACGGCGGCGAGGCCCGTGGTGCCGGCGCCGAGCACGAGCAGCGCGTCCTCGGGCCCGGGCCGCAGCACGTTGAGCACGGCGCCGGCTCCCGTCAGCACGCCGCAGCCGAGGGTCGCCGCGATCGCCCACGGAATGTCGTCGCCGATCGGCACCGCGGTCGAGGCGTGCACGACGACGTGCGTCGCCCACGAAGACTGCCCCATCCACCCGGTCGTGACCGACTCGCCCGCGGCGAGCGCGCCGCGGCGCGGCAGGGAGTTGAGCTCGGCGAAGCGCTCGCAGTACGCCGGATGACCGTTCCGGCAGGTACCGCAGTCTCGGCACGACGCGAAGCCGAGCGCGACCCGGTCGCCCGGGGCGAGCCCCTCGACCGCTGCGCCGACGGCCTCGACGACGCCGGCCCCCTCGTGCCCGAACACCGCCGGGAAGCGGTCGCCCGCACCCCCGTCGATGCCGAACAGGTCGGTCGGGCACACGCCGGAGGCGTGCACGCGCACCACGATCTCGTGCTCCCCCGGCTCCCGCAGGGTCACGTCCGAGAGCACGGCGGCTCCGCCGCGCTCTCGGACGAGCGCGGCCACTGCGGCGGTCATCGGCGTGCCGTCAGTTCGCCGGCGTGCGGGCCGGCGGCTGCGCCTCGACGTTCGCGGAGACGGGGGAACCCTCCGGGGCGGGTTCCGCGGCGGCCGCCACGATGTCGGCGCCCCGCAGCACGACCTTGTCGACCTTGCCGCCCGCGTTGCGCGGCAGCGCCTCGGAGACCACGACGTGCTTGGGGTGCTTGAAGCGCGCGAGCGTGCCGTCGAGGAAGTGGGTGAGCTCGGCGGGCGTCGGCGCCTCGTGACCCGGCTTCAGCACGATCGCGGCGACCGGCACCTCGCCCCAGCGTTCGTCGGCGCGGCCGTAGACCGCGACGTCGAGCACCGCGGGATAGGCGAAGAGGGCGTTCTCGACCTCGGCGCAGTACACGTTCTCGCCGCCGGAGATGATCATGTCCTTCTTGCGGTCGACCACCCAGACGAAGCCCTCCTCGTCCCGCTTGACGAGGTCGCCCGAGTGGAACCAGCCGCCCTCGAACGCGGCGGCCGTCTCGACCGGCTTGCGCCAGTAGCCCTGCATCATGGTCGGTCCGCGGTAGACGATCTCGCCGACCTCGCCCGGGCCGACGTCGTTGCCCTCGTCGTCGACGACGCGCGAGAGGATCGTCGGGATCGGGCGGCCGACCGAGCCGAGCTTGCGCAGCGAGTCTGCGCCGCGCAGCACGCACGTGATGGGCGACATCTCGGTCTGGCCGAACACGGCGACGTTCATCGCGTTCGGGAACGTCTCCTCCATCCGGCGGAGCAGCGTGTCGCTCGCGGGAGCGGCGCCCCACGAGATGATGCGCAGCGCGAGGTCGCGGTCCTTGATGCCGGGCAGTGCGCAAATGACCGCCCACTGCTGCGGCACGTTGAAGACGATCGTGGCGCGCTCGCGCTCCCATGCGTCGACCAGGGCGGCCGGGTCGAAGGCGCCGAGCGGATGGAAGACCGTCGGGATGCCGATGATGAAGTTCGGCGCGATCGAGCCGAGACCGGCGATGTGGAACAGCGGCGCCGTCAGGTAGGCGATGTCGGACTCGTCGACGATGCCGTTGGCGCGCAGGCACGTCACCGCCTGCGCGTACAGGTTGCCGTGGTCGAGCATCGCGCCCTTCGGGCGGCCGGTCGTGCCCGAGGTGTACATGATGAGCGCGACCGTGTCCTCCGGCACGTCGGGCGCCTCGAAGCCGTCCGCATCCTCCGCGATGAGGTCGGCGACGCGCTCGTGGCCCGCGGCCGTCGCGTCGCCGAGGACGAGCACCTGCTCGATGCGGGAGGTCACGGTGCCGACGGCGCCGACGAGGGGCACGAGCGGCACGTCGACGAAGATCACCGAGGCGTCGGCGTCGTCGACGATGTAGGCGATCTCGGGCGGGGTGAGGCGCATGTTGATCGGCACGGCGATCGCGCCGAGCGTGTTGATCGCGAAGACGGCCTCGACGACGTCGGGGCTGTTGAGGGTGAGCAGGAGGACGCGGTCGCCGGCCTGCACGCCGCGACGGCGGAGGGCCGCGGCCAGGCGCGTCACGCGCTCGTGCACCTGCGCCCAGGTCGTCACGCTGCCGAGGTATTTGAACGCGACGCCGTCGGGCTTGTTGACGGCGTGGGTGGCGACCTGGTTCATCCAGTGGTTGCGGCGGACGGCCGGCGGGATGATCGGGGAATCGAGGCTCATGCGGGCGTTCCTTCTCGTACGACGGTGTACTGCCGTCGTCGCCGACGGCTCAGGTACGGGCAAGTATGCACGGAGGGTCAGCGGATGTCACGCAATTTTGTGAATCTCGATTCACATCGTCGAGGATGCGGTGCGCTAGCCTGAGCGGATGAGCACCGCGACCGCCGCCGCACCGGTGCGACGCGCACGCCCGAAGGATCGACGGCAGCAGATCGCGATGGCCGCGGCCCTCGCGTTCTCCGAGCGCGGCTACCACCAGGTGAGTCTCAGCGAGGTCGCCGCCGCGGTCGGCATTTCGGCCTCGGCGCTCTACCGGCACTTCCCGAACAAGTACGCGCTGTTCCTCGACGCCGCCGAACGCCTCGCACGCGGGCTCGTCGAGGCGACGGACGGCCTCGGCGACACCGGCGATCCTGAGCGCGACCTCGACGACGTCGTGCGCTCGCTCGCCGAGACGACCGTCGGCAACCGGCTGACCGGCGGTCTCTACCGCTGGGAGGGCCGCTACCTCGAGGATGCCGACCGCGCCCGGCTCCGAGCCGAGTTCGCCGAGCTCAACGCCCGCGTGCGCCGGCCGATCGCGGCACTGCGACCCGACCTCCCGGCCGGCGACGACGCCGCGCTCGCGGCCGCCGTGCTGAGCGTCGTCGCGAGCATCACCTCGCACCGCACCCGGCTCTCGACGCGACGCATCGTCGCGCTCCTCGTCGAGACCGGCCACCGCGTCGCCCTCGTCGACCTGCCTCCCGCCTCCGGCGAGCGCGTCGCCGCGACGCCGGGCCTCCCGTCCGCGTCCAAGCGCGAGACCCTCATCCGCGAGGCGATCACGCTCTTCCACGCGAAGGGCTACCACGAGACCGCCATCGAAGACGTCAGCGCGGCGGCCGGCCTCACCGCGAGCGGCCTCTACCGGCACTTCTCGGGCAAGTCCGACCTGCTGCTCGAGGCCTGCGTGCGGGCGGCCGAGCGACTCGGCGCGACGACCGAGGCCGCGCTCGAGGGGGCGCCGTCGGAGGCCGAGGGACTGGACCGGCTCGTCGACGCCTATGTCGCGCACAGCTTCGCCCACCACGAGCTCATGAGCGTCTACTTCTCCGACTCCGGCGCCCTCCCCCACGCCGAGCTCGAGCGCCTGCGCGACATCCAGCGCCGCCACGTCGACGAGTGGGTCGCGCTGCTGCGTGCCGTGCGCCCCGACCTCGGTGCGGCGGAGGCGCGCTTCCACGTGCACGCCGGTCTCAACATCGTCGTCGATCTCGGTCGGCTCGTGCATTGGGACGAGTCGCCCGCGACGCTCGCCCGCGTCGCCGCACTCGTTCGCGCGGCCCTCGGCGTCGCCGACCAGCCGGTCGAGTAGCGGCGGATCCGCGTCACGAGACGAGAGTCCGGCACGGCCATCGTGTGCGGTCGCCGCGCTGCCCACCGGAACGGACATCGTGCCCGAAGGCAGCGCTGCGAACCGGCACGACCATCGCGTCGAGAGGCGGCGCGGCGCACCGGCTCGACAGGTTGCGGACGACCACCCGACGGCTCGGTCGGTCGTGCGGCCCTCCCGAGAAGACGAGCGGGAAACGGGGATGTCGCGGATCGCTGGCCGAACGGACGGCGATCCGCGACGCTCGCGGATCGCGAACCTCGCTCCCCATCGTGCGCTGCATCGGGGCGCAGGCCGGACGCGGCGCAGTCCGGTCGCCGGTCCCGGCGCTCCGGGGTCAGTGCTTCTTCGGGTCGTGGAGGAGGTGGAGCATCCGCTCGGTGAGGTGCATGTCCTTCTCGGAGCGGTCCATCGTGAGGAGCTTGATCATCGCCGACCGGGTCTGCACCGCGACCGACTTGACGACGGAGAACTCGCGCAGGCCCGCGTCGCCGTGGATGCGGCCGAAGCCCGACTCGCCGCGGCCGCCGAAGGGCAGCCCCGGGATGCCGGCGAAGCCGAGCACCGAGTTGACCGTGACCGCACCGGCCCGGAGGCGGTTCGCGAGGCGTGCGCCGGCATGCAGGTCCTTCGTGAAGATCGACGCGGTCAGGCCGTAGTCGACGGCGTTCGTGCGGGACACGGCCTCGTCGAGGTCGGCCACCGTGTTGACGACGACGACGGGGCCGAAGGTCTCCTCGCGCACGGCCGCGCAGCTCTCCGGAACGTCGCGCAGGATGACCGGCCCGACATACCCGCCCGCGACCGACTCCGGCCCGCCGAGCAGGGCCGTGCCGCCGTCGGCGAGCGCCGCGGCGATGTGGCCGGCGATGACCTCCGATTGGCGGCCGAGGGTCATCGGCCCGTAGCTGGCCGCATCGTCGCCGCCGGGGGCGAGCTTCGCGGCGGCGGCGACGAGCTTCGTCGTGAACGCCTCGGCGACGGAGCCGACGACGTAGATGCGCTCGACGCCCGCGCACGTCTGGCCGGCGTTGCCCATCGCACCGAAGACCGCTGCATCGACCGCGGCGTCGAGGTCGGCGTCGGCCGCGACGATCATCGCGTCCTTGCCGCCCGCCTCGACGACGATCGGCGTGAGGTTCGCGGCCGCGGCCGCCATGACCTTGCGGGCCGTGCCGGGCGAGCCGGTGAAGGCGACCTTGTCGACCCCGGAGGCGGCGAGCGCGCCGCCCGTCGCACCGTCGCCGACGACGACCCGGAGCACCTGGTGGCCGGGAACCGCGCGGTTCCAGGCATCCTCGACCCACTTCGCGGTCGCGGGGGTGAGCTCGCTCGGCTTGAAGACGACGGCGTTGCCCGCCGCGAGGGCGTAGGAGATGGAGCCCATCGGCGTGTAGAAGGGGTAGTTCCACGGGCCGATGACGCCGACGACGCCGTAGGGCTCGTAGCCGACGCTGGCCTTCTGGTTGTAGTTGATGAGGCCCGCGGCGACCTTGCGGCGCTGCAGCACGCGACCTGCCCGCTTGGCGGCCCAGTCGAGGTGGGTGAGGGTCAGCACGACCTCGAGGAGCGCGTCGCCCGCGGGCTTGCCCGTCTCCCGGGAGATGACGGCGGCGAGGTCTCGGGCGCCCGCGGCGACCTGTCCCTTGAACGCGAGGAGGTGGCGCTTGCGGCCCGCGAAGCCCTGGGCGGCCCACCAGTCGGCGTCGGAGCGCGCGGCGGCGACCGTGCGGTCGACCTCGGCGGCGTCGGCGACCGGGTAGCTCGCGACGGCGCTGCCGTCCCGGGGGTCGAGGGAGACGAGCTGGGGGAGCTCGGAGGCGGTGTGGTCGTCGGCGATGAGCGTCATGGCCGTCCCTTCGTCGTTGAATGAACATTGCCGGATGTGAATTGCGGTTCACTTTAGGGCTCGCGCGCCTCGCTGGCAAGCGGATTCGGATGCCGTCGTCGCCAGCGCCGAGACGCCCGTGCCGCCCGGGTGAGGGCGCGGTCGAGCCGCCGGAAGTCCTGCGCGAGGATCCAGTGCGTCGCCCAGTCGGGCAGCCAGCCGAGCTGCCAGCGCATGTCGCCGCTCAGCACGCCCTCGTACTCGGCCCGGACGAGCGTCGTCGCTCCCGACGCCCGGCACGTGTACTCGACCCGCGAGTTCCACGGCGCCGACGACAACCAGACGACGCGTCGGTTGTGCTCGATCGCCTCCATGCGGTCGATGAAGTGCGCGAGGAACGGGCCGATGCGGTCGGTGGCCCGCCACCGCGTCCCGACGTGAGGCGGTCCGTCGTCGATCTGCTCGCGGTACACGACGGCGGGTGCGAAGTCGTGCCACTTCGTCGGGTCCGCCAGGTAGGGGAAGACCGCCTCGACCGGATGGCGCACCCGCGCGACGACGACGACGCGGCGCACCCAGCGCCCGTCCGCGATCGACCCCTCGCCCCCAGGAGTGCGCTCCCCCACGGTCCCGAGGGTACGGCGGCGCACGCGGGGCGCACAACGGGGCGCACAACGGCGAAGCGGCCGGATCGTCGGCGTCGGGTGATGGCCCGGCCGCGTCAGGAGTAGCCTCCCCCTGTTCGCCGCGGGGGCCGGCATCGTCGATGCACCGCAGCGGGATCGGGGGCGGAGATGACGACGAAGCTGCCCTCGTCGGGGGGCTCGCCCGAGGGCGGGACGGCGGGCTGCGACCCGTCGGGCCTCTTCCTCGTGCACCGCATCTTCCGGTGGCTCTACCGGCAGCTGCCGATACTGGTGCGCGAAGTCCGACCCGGCGACGCCGCCCGCGCCGGGTTGGTCGGCATCTACGCGAAGCTCGACTTCTCCGCCCTGCACCTGCACCACGAGACCGAGGACCTCCTGCTCTGGGACCGCCTGACGACCCGGCGCCCGGCCTGCGCCCTGCACGTCGAGCAGATGCGCGCGCAGCACGGCGAGGTCTCGGAGCAGCTCGCCCGCCTCGAGCCGCAGCTCGCACCGTGGGCCGAGACCGCCGACGCCGCGCGCCGCGACGCCTTCGCCGCCGACATCGAGCACCTCCGCGACACGCTCCTGGCCCACCTCGGACAGGAGGAGGACGACATCCTGCCCGTCGTCGCCGACGTCATGAGCCAGCCCGAGTGGGACCAGCTCGAGACGCACACGCGCAGCGAGCTCATGGCCCGCCGCAAGGAGTTCCCGCGCGACGTCATGTCGTTGCAGCTCGGGTTGTTGCTCGCGAGCGTCCCCGAGGCCGAGCGCGACGCGTGGATGCGCGTCAATCTCCCCGTCCCGATCCGGGTGCTCTACCCGTTGCTGATGAAGCGGCGCTACGACGCCGCCATGCGGGAGCTCTATCCCGACCGCCCCGTTCCCTCGATGTTCTGATCGGCATCCGGATGACGGCGCGCATCGTGTCCATCGGCACCGCGGTCCCGGGGACCGACCTCGAGCAGTCGCGCATCCGCGACCTCTTCGCGTCGCAGCCCGGCGTGGACCGCCTCACCGATCGGATCATCCGGGCCGCGTTCGACGCCGCCGCGATCGAGCACCGCTCGACGGTGCTCGCCGAGTTCGGGGAGGCGGGTGCGTCGGGCGCCCCGACGGAGGGCGGGGGCGCCGCCTTCGTCGACGGGGCGGGCGTGCTGCTGGCGCCGACCACCGGGGAGCGCAACGACGCATACCGACGGCTCGCGCCGGACCTGTCGGCGCGGGCGGCTCGGGCGGCCATGACGGATGCCCGCGTCCCGGCGTCCTCCGTCACGCACGTCATCACGGTCTCGTGCACCGGCTTCTTCGCGCCCGGGCCCGACTTCCGGCTCGTGCGCGACCTCGCGCTGCCCGGCACGGTGGAGCGCTACCACCTCGGGTTCATCGGGTGCGCGGCGGCGCTGCCCGCGCTGCGGCTGGCCGCCGGCATCGTCGAGGCGAAGCCCGGCTCGGTCGTGCTCGTGGACTGCGTCGAGCTGTGCACCCTGCACGTGCGCGCCTCGAGCGACCCGCAGCAGATCGTCGCGTCGTCGGTGTTCGCCGACGGGGCCGCCGCGGCCGTGATCGCGGACGACGCGACGGCCGGAGCCTTCGAGCCCCCCGTCTGGCTCGAGCTCGACCGCTTCGGCACGGCGCTCACCGCCGAGGGCGAGGACGATCTCGTCTGGACCATCGGCGACCACGGGTTCGAGATGGTGCTCTCCGCGGAGGTGCCGCGGATCATCGGCCGGGAGATCCGGGGGGCGGTCGACCGCTTCCTCGGCGACGACCCGCCGCCCGATGCATGGGCGGTGCACCCCGGCGGCCGCAGCGTGCTCGATCGCGTCGAGTCCGGACTCGGGCTGGCCCCCGAGCTCCTCGCGCCATCGCGCGCGGTGCTGCGCGACGCGGGCAACATGTCGAGCCCGACGATCCTGTTCATCCTGCGCGCGCTGCTGCACGACGACGCGGTGGGCGAGGGCGCCCGCATCGCCGGCTTGGCCTTCGGACCGGGCCTGACGGTCGAGTCGGCGCTCCTGACCAAGCACGTCGCCGACCCCGCATGAGCGAGGCCGCATGAACCTGTCGAGGCGCGACGACGCGCTGCGCGAGCTCATGGACGACCCGGCGTGCGACCCAAGGCTCCTCCGCGCCACGCTCCGGCGCTTCGGCACCGTCAATCGGCTGGTCTCCGGCTGGGGCGCCGTGTACCGCCGGCACGTCCGCCCCGTGCTCGCCGGCCTCGGGCGCCCGGCCCGCGTGCTCGACCTCGGCAGCGGCGGCGGCGACGTGCTGGTGCGGCTCGCGACGCTGGCGCGGCGCGACGGCCTCGAGGCGTCCTGGCTCGGCATCGACCCCGACCCGCGCGCGCTCGCGGTCGCGAGCGAGCGCGACGCACCGGCGAACGTGGCGTTCCGGTCCGCCGACGCGGCGACCCTGCGCGCCGAGGGCGAGGTCTTCGACCTCGTGCTCTCGAGCCACGTGCTGCACCACTTGGATGCCGGCCTCCCGGGATTCCTCGACGACTCGCTCGCACTCGCGCAGGGGCCGGTGCTCCACAGCGACATCGAGCGAGGCCGTCTCGCCTACGCGCTCTACACCGTCGGCATCACGCCGTTCGCGCCCGGCACGTTCCTGCGCTGCGACGGGCTGCGCTCCATCCGCCGCAGCTTCACGGCGCCCGAGCTCGCGGCGGCGGCCGGCCCGACCGGGCGCTGGCACGTCGAGCGGCCGGTCCCGTTCCGTCTGCTCGCGGTGGGCGACGGCCGTGCCTGACGTCGCGGTCGTCGGCGCCGGGCCCGTCGGGATGCTCCTCGCCGGCGAACTCGCCCGCCGCGGTCTCGACGTCGAGGTGCTCGAACGCCGGCTCGCACCCGGGGCCGGCAGCCGGGCGATCGGGGTGCACGCGCCCGTGCTCGCGGCGCTCGAGCCCTCGGGGCGCACCGAGGCGCTCCTCGCCGAGGCGCATCGGGTGCCGCGCGGCGAGGCCCGATCGGACGGACGGCTCCTCGGGACCGTGCGCTTCGACCGGCTGGGCACCCGGTTCCCGTTCGTGGCCACGCTGCCGCAGTCGGCGACCGAGGCCGCGCTCGCGGCCGACGCTCCCGCCCCGCTCCGCGGGGTCGAGGTCGCGCGGGTGTCGCCGGATGCCGCATCGGTGCGGCTCACCGCGGTGCGCGGCGCGGAGCGGTTCGAGACCGACGCCGCGATCGTCGTGGTCGCCGGCGGCGCGGCGGGCCGGGAACTCGTTTACCGAACCGGAGCCCTCGCACGGCACGACTACCGCGACCGCTATCTCATGGCCGATCTCCCCCGAGCAGCCCGCGGCGACGGCGACACCGCCGTCGTGCACCTCGACGCTGCGGGAGTGCTCGAGTCGTTCCCGCTCCCCGGCGGCATCCGGCGCTTCGTGGCGTGGGATGCGCCGGACGGCGACCCGGACCCCGCTGCCCGCGCGGCACGGCTGCGCTCCGCCCTCCGGTTCCGCGGGGAGACGGCGGCCGCCGACGCCGTGACCGGGGCCACGGCCTTCGGCGTCCGCCGCGTGATCGCCCCGCGCCTGCGTCGCGGCCGGCTGCTCGTCATCGGCGACGCCGCCCACGAGGTGAGCCCGATCGGCGGGCAAGGCATGAACCTCGGGCTCCTCGACGCGATCCGCCTGGCGCCGCTCCTGGCGGAGTGGGTGCGCTCGGGCGATGCCCCGGAACCGGAGTTGCGGCGCTGGGAGCGCGCCCGTGTGGCGTCGGCCCGGACGGCCGCCCGACTCGCGGCCGCCAACACGGCGCTCGGGCGCCCCTTGCCGTCCGCGGCGCACGAGGCACGCGCCCTCGCGCTCCGCGTCGCGCTCGGTCCCGGACTGGGCCGCGTCTTCGCCCGCGCCTACGCGATGGGGTTCGACGCCGACGCGCGAGCGGTCATCCGGCGAGCGCGCGACCGGTGAGCACGAGCTGCGCCGCGAGCAGCAGCGCGGCGAGCATCACGAGCCGGAACAGCGCGCGCGACGGCGGCCGCGACAGCGCGAGCACGAACGTCGCGGCCGAGGCGGCGACCGCCCCCGCGAAGCACGCCCACGAGGCGACCGGGATGCCGGCGAGGTCGCCGCCCGCGCCGCCCAAGAGCACCGCGACCGCCCCCGCCACGACGGCGACCGCG
>NZ_WSTA01000113.1 GCF_009789225.1 Agromyces seonyuensis
CCGGACTCAGCGACGAAGAAGGCCTCTGGACCAGGAAAGGCTGGGCCGGACGCAGCTGACACGCCCGAGACATCCACTCTTTCTGGCCGATAACCCACACTTCCGAGGCGCCCGCCGGGCAACGAAAAACGACCCGAATCCCGTCTGGGACTCGAGCCGTTTTGTGATCTTGCCAATGGAAATCCTCGAACTTGCGAAGATCCCGTGGTGCGCAAGGGGGGAGTTGAACCCCCACACCCGAAGGTACACGGACCTGAACCGTGCGCGTCTGCCTATTCCGCCACTTGCGCATTCCGACGCACTCGCGTGCGACAGCCCACCGAGCCTAACACCTCGCCGCCCGTCCACCAATTCGGCGGCGGGTGCCGGGTGTCGGGGTTGCGGGGTCTCGATACGCTCGCTGCGCTCACTACTCGACCGACGAAGTACTCACTCCTCGACCGACGGGGAACGCGCGCTGCGTTCGCAGCTCGACCGGCGAGGAGCGGCGGACGCGGCTCGAAACCGCCCGAGCGGAATCCGCCCCGGCCGGAATACGATGCTGAGGAGCGCCGCACGTCGGTGCCGGACAGACGAAGCCGACGAGGGGAAGGGCTTCCGTGGCCGACCATCTCACACCCGAAACCGTGGATCTGACGCCGATCCGCGGCTACCTGTTCGACCTGGACGGCGTGCTGACGCCGACCGCGGTGGTGCACATGCACGCGTGGTCGCGCCTGTTCAACACGTTCCTGGCCGCCTACCCGTCGGAGGAGGCGTACAGCGACGCCGACTACTACGCGTACGTCGACGGCAAGCCGCGCTACGACGGCGTGCGGGCGATGCTCGCGAGCCGCGGCATCGAGCTGCCCGAGGGCACGAGCGACGACGCACCCGAGACCGAGACCGTCCGCGGTCTCGGCAATCGCAAGAACGACGAGTTCATGTCCACGCTGAACGCGGAAGGCGTCGCGCCGTACCCGGCGAGCCTCGCCTTCCTCGAGCGCGTCATCGCCGACGGGTGCTCCGTGGCGGTCGTCTCCTCGTCGAAGAACGCCCGCGAGGTGCTCACCGCGGCGGGCATCCTCGATCGGTTCGAGGTCATCGTCGACGGCAAGGTCGTGGAGGCCGGCCACATGCTCGGCAAGCCGGCCCCCGACACGTTCGAGTTCGCGGCGAAGCAGCTCGGCCTGCCGCCCGAGGCGTGCGCCGTCGTCGAAGACGCGGAGTCGGGCGTCACCGCCGGCGCGACCGGCCCGTTCGGCCTCGTCATCGCCGTCGACCGCGGCGTGGGCCGCCGCAAGCTCTTCGGCCTCGGCGCCGACGTCGTCGTCGACGAGCTCGACGAACTGATCCCGGCGCTCGACCGGGCGAAGGATGCCTCGTCGGGCGAGGCATCCACGGACGCCGACGCCCCCGACCAGCAGCAGCCCGCCGACCACGAGGAGCACGCGTGAGATTCGCCGACACCGACCCGCTCGACCGGTCCCGCTTCCCCATCGACGAATGGGCGCTCGTGGAGACCGAGTTCTCCGAGAGCGACCTCGGCGTGACCGAGACGCTGTTCGCGACCGGCAACGGGTTCCTCGGCATGCGCGGCAACGTCATCGAGGGCCGGGTGAAGTACCAGCACGGCACGTTCGTGAACGGGTTCCACGAGACGTGGCCGATCCGGCACGCGGAGGAGGCGTTCGGCTTTGCCCGCGTCGGCCAGACGATCGTCAACGCGCCCGACTCGAAGACGATCCGGCTCTACATCGACGACGAGCCGCTCATCCTGAGCGATGCGGAGCTGCTCGACTACGAGCGCCGGCTCGACTTCCGGGACGGAACGCTGACCCGTCGGCTCGAGTGGCGAACGCCGTCCGGCAAGCGCGTGCTCGTGACGAGCCGGCGCATCGCGAGCTTCACCGACCGGCACCTCGCGGTCACCGACTACGACGTCGAGCTGCTCGACCAGGATGCGGCGGTCACCATCGTGAGCCTCATCCTGAACCGCCAGGACGGTCGCGACGAGTATCGCGGCGGCGTCTCGGCGACGACCATCGTGCCGGGTGCCGCCTTCGACCCCCGCAAGGCGGAGCAGATCGGCGAGCGGGTCCTCCAGCCGCGCCTGCAGCGCCACTCCGGCGCGCGCTACCAGCTCGGCTATCGCACGACGAACTCCGACATGGGCATCGTGGTCGGCGTCGACCACTACCTCCTGACCGAGAATCCGTACACGGTCAGCGGCGAGATCGACGACGACATCGCCCAGCACACGATCCAGGTGCGGGCGCAGGCGGGCAAGCCCATCCGGCTGACGAAGACCGCGAGCTACCACACGTCGACGAGCGTGCCGGTGCGCGAGCTCGCCGACCGGTCGTCGCGCACCCTCGACCGCGCCCGCGACACCGGCACGGACCGGCTCTTCGAGGACCAGCGCGAGTGGCTCGACCGCTATTGGGAGCAGACCGACGTCGAGGTCGGCGGCGAGGCCGAGCTGCAGCAGGCGATCCGGTGGAACCTCTTCCAGCTCGCCCAGGCGAGCGCACGCACCGACGGCGGCGGCGTGGCGGCGAAGGGCGTGTCGGGATCGGGCTACTCGGGCCACTACTTCTGGGACTCCGAGATCTACGTCATGCCGTTCCTGACCTACACCAATCCGACCGTCGCGCGGAACGTGCTGCGGTTCCGGGTGAAGATGCTCGAGGCGGCCCGCGCCCGCGCCCTCGAGCTCAACCAGCGCGGGGCGCTCTTCCCGTGGCGCACGATCAACGGCCAGGAGTCCTCCGCGTACTACGCGGCGGGCACCGCGCAGTACCACATCGACGCCGACATCTCGCATGCGGTGGTGCAGTACGCCCTGGCCACGCAGGACATCGAGTTCCTGGCGCACGGCGGCATCGACATCCTCGTCGAGACGGCCCGGCTCTGGGAGGACCTCGGATTCTGGCGCTTCGGCACGGGCGACGACGTCTTCCACATCCACGGCGTGACCGGGCCCGACGAGTACACGACCGTCGTCAACGACAATCTCTACACGAACGTCATGGCACGGGCGAACCTCGCGGCCGCGGCCTACGCGGTGGACCAGCTCGCGATCTCGGCGCCGCTCGCCTACGACCGGGCGCTCGCCCGGCTCGGCTTCACGCTCGGCGAGGTCGGCGAGTGGCGGCGAGCGGCGGCGCACATGCACATCCCGTTCGACGAGGGCCTCGGCATCCACCCCCAGGACTCCGCGTTCCTGCAGAAGGAGCTCTGGGACCTCGAGCACACGCCCGAGACGAAGCGACCGCTGCTGCTGCACTACCACCCGCTCGTCATCTACCGCTTCCAGGTGCTCAAGCAGGCCGACGTCGTGCTCGCGCTGCTGCTGCAGTCGGAGCGCTTCACTGCCGAGCAGAAGCTCGCCGACTTCGAGTACTACGACCCGCTGACGACGGGCGACTCGACGCTGTCGGCGGTCGTGCAGTCGGTCATCGCGGCGGAGGTCGGCTACGCCGACCTGGCCATGCGCTATTTCCGCTCGGCGCTCTACGTCGACCTCGCCGACCTGCATCACAACGCGGCGGACGGCGTGCACGTGGCCTCGACGGGCGGCGTGTGGGCGGCGCTCATCAACGGATTCGCCGGCTTCCGCGACCCCACCGGCAGTTACCGGTTCGACCCGCGCCTGCCGAAGGACTGGTCGTCGCTGAAGTTCCGGATGACGCTGCGCGGCACGAGATTCCTCGCGACGGTCGAACAGGATCGGATGGTCTTCGAGGTGCTCGAGGCCGGTCCTGAGCCGGTGGAGGTGCAGGTCCGCGGTGCGAAGGTCCGCCTCGACCCCGAGGCGCCCGTGGTCGTGCCGCTGGCCGGCCAGGGACCGCGGCTCGCGGGCGCGCCGACGATGTCCGACGTGCGCGGCGGACGCCGCAGCGACGGCTCCCTGCTCACGGCGACGATCCCGACGCTCTCGCTCGACCTCGACAGTGAAGGGGCGGTCGCCTTCCCCATCGATTGAGACCGCTCGGGCGGTTGCCCCGCCGCGGCGAGTTCCCCGGAATCGCGCGGGGCGCGACATCCCATTGGCGGCGAATGCACCGCGGCGGGCTAGCATGCTGAGGAATCGACGGATGGGATCGGGAGACCTGTGGGCCTACTGGACAACTTCGAGAAGGGTCTCGAGCGCGCCGTGAACGGCGCGTTCGCGAAGACCTTCCGCTCGGGTTTGCAGCCGGTCGAGATCTCCTCGGCCCTCAAACGCGAGATCGACACGAAGGCCGCCGTCGTCTCGCGCGACCGCGTGCTCGTGCCGAACAAATTCGCGGTGCGCATGGCGCCCGCCGACTACGAGCGCATGGCCGGACTCGGCACGACGCTCGTCGAGGAGCTCACCGGCATCGTGCAGCAGCACGCCGCGGGGCAGGGCTTCCAGTTCGCCGGCGGAGTGACGATCGACCTCCTCGCCGACGAGTCGCTCTCGACGGGCATCGTGCAGGTCGACTCGCGCAACGTGAAGGGCGAGGTCGCCTGGACCCCGGTGCTCGACGTCGACGGCACCCGCTACCCGATCCTGAAGGGCCGTACGGTCCTCGGCCGCGGTTCCGAGGCCGATATCGCCCTCGGCGACACGGGCGCGAGCCGCCGCCACGCCGAGGTGCAGTGGGACGGTCGGCGGGCGCGCGTGCGCGACCTGGGTTCCACGAACGGCACGCAGTTGAACGGCAAGGCCGTGAAGGATGCGGTGCTCGAGCCCGACTCGGTCATCACGATCGGCCGTTCCCGCATCGTCTTCCGCGTGCTCGCCCGCGAGGCCCGCGGCGGAGCCGGCTCGGCGTCGCCCTCCCCCATCGTGCGTCGACCGGATGCGGGCGGGTTCTGGGGGACGGAACTGTGACCGATCCCTCCGCCCTCACCCTCCTTGCGCTCCAGCTCGGCTTCCTCATCCTGATGTGGGGCTTCGTCTTCGCGATCGTCTACGCGCTCCGCAGCGACCTGTTCGGCCAGCGGGTGCGCAAGCTCCAGCCCGCGGCGACGGCCGGGGCCGAGCCCCGCGCGGCGACGCCGCCCGGCGGCACCGCGCCCGTCGTGCCCGCGGCGAGCGGCTACCCCTCCAGCCCCGTCGACCGCTCCGACGCCGGCAACGACAACGCTTCGAAGCTCGTCATCACGTCCGGCCCCCGTGCCGGCGCCGAGTTCCCGCTCGGCCGCGACGAGATCACGATCGGCCGATCGGGCGACTCGGCGATCATCATCCGCGACGACTACACGTCGACGCATCACGCCCGACTCATGCTGTGGAACGGCCGCTGGATGATCCAGGACCTCGATTCCACCAACGGCACGTTCCTCGACGGCTCCCGCGTGACCGTGCCCGTTCCCGTTCCGCTCGGGGCCACGGTGAAGGTCGGGGCGACGACGTTCGAGCTCCGGCGGTAGCGCGTGGTGTCGGTCAAGGCGAGCACGGCGGTCTCCCACGTCGGGCGCATCCGCTCGAACAACCAGGATTCCGGGTACGCGGGTCGTCGGTTGTTCTTCGTCGCGGACGGCATGGGCGGCCACGCGGGCGGCGACGTCGCGAGCGCGATCGTCACGCAGTTCACCGCCGCGGCCGACGCCGACTACCCGGATGCCGCCGCCGCCGCCCGCGCCCTGGCCGACACGCTCCAGCAGGCCAACCGACGCCTCGCCGAGACCGTCGCCGACCACTCCGAGCTCACGGGCATGGGCACCACGGCGAGCGGCATCATCGTGCAGGGCGGTCAGGCCGCCATCGCCCACATCGGCGACTCGCGGATCTATCTGCTGCGCGCAGGCGAGCTCAGCCAGGTCTCCACCGACCACACGTTCGTGCAGCGTCTCGTCGACGCCGGCCGCATCACCGCCGAGGAGGCGATGACGCATCCCCGTCGTTCGGTACTGATGCGCGTGCTCGGCGACGTCGAGACCTCGCCCGACATCGACACCGCCGTCGTCGACCTGCTGCCGGGCGACCGCTGGCTGATCTGCTCCGACGGCCTCTCCGGCGTCGTGCCGTTCGACGCGCTGCAGGACTTCCTCGCCGCCGATGTCAGTCCGAAGATCGTCGCCGACCGGCTCGTGAAAGCCTCCCTCGACGGCGGCGCGCCCGACAACGTCACCGTCGTCATCGTCGACATCGGCGATCCCCCGGCCCCCGAGACGCCGCCGCAGATCGTCGGGTCCGCGGCCGCACCGCTCGCCTTCGGCCAGGTCTCCGAGGCGATCCGCACGCGCGGTCTCCGGCTCACGCCGTTCCGTCCGCATCCGGTGCAGGAGACGCACTTCGAGCCGGACTCCGAGGAGTTCTACGACGAGATCATCGAAGAGGATGCCCGGCGCCGCAGGCGGCGCCGCCTCGTCTGGGGCTTCTGGATCCTGCTGCTCGTCGCCGCCATCACGACGGTCGCCTACTTCGGCTATCAGTGGACCCAGACTCGCTTCTACGTCGGGGAGGCGCCGAGCGGCGTCGTCGCGATCTACCGCGGGGTGCAGCAGAACCTCGGCCCCATCTCCCTGCACGAGCTGTACCGGGAGTCCGACGTGGAGGTGAGCGAGCTGCGCACCTACGACCAGCAGCGCGTGCAGCAGACCATCAACGCGGGTTCCCTGACGGAAGCGCTCGCCATCGTCCAACGTCTGGAGGAGTCCGTTGAATGACGTGACGGCCCCGCCGACGGGCAAAGTGAAGCGCATCCGGGTGCCGCAGCGGCTGCGCAACCTGGAGCTGGGCATCCTGATCCCGGCGTTCGTGATCATCCTCTCGGCGATCGTGCTCGTGCAGCTCGGCGCCCTCGGTCACGTCGACACCCAGCTCATCGTGCTCGGCGCCGGCCTCATCGTGCTCGTCCTCGGCCTCCACATCACGCTGCGCTTCGTCGCGCGCGACGCCGACCCGTTCATCGTCCCGATCGCGACGGTGCTGAACGGCATCGGCATCGCGATGATCTACCGCATCGACATCGCGGAGGGCAACGAGGGCTGGGACAGCATCGCGGTCAAGCAGATCGCGTGGACCGCGATCGCGATCGCCGCCGCGATCACGACCCTGCTCGTGCTGCGCAACCACCGCATCCTCTTCCGCTACACCTACCTCTTCGGGCTCGCCGCCCTCGTGCTGCTGCTGCTGCCCCTCGTGCCGGGCCTCGGCAACGAGGTCAACGGCGCGCGCGTGTGGATCAGCCTCGGCGGCTTCCTCAACTTCCAGCCGGGCGAGCTCGCGAAGATCGCCCTCGCGATCTTCTTCGCCGGCTACCTCGTGCGCAATCGGGATGCCCTCTCGATGACGGGACCGAAGTTCCTCGGCATCCAGTGGCCCCGCATGCGCGACTTCGGGCCGCTGCTCATCGTCTGGGCCGTCGCGATGGGCGTCATCGTCTTCCAGCGCGACCTCGGCACCGGCCTGCTCTACTTCGGCCTCTTCCTCTGCATGCTCTACGTCGCGACCGGCCGGTTCTCGTGGATCGCGATCGGCCTCTCGCTCTTCGTCGCCGGCGCGATCATCGCCGTGCAGACCCTCGAGTACGTGCGAGGCCGCGTCGACGCCTGGCTCAACCCCTTCGACCAGTCGGTCTACGACGCCACGGGCGGCAGCTACCAGCTCGTCCAGGGTCTGTTCGGCCTCGCGAAGGGGTCGATGCTCGGCACGGGTCTCGGGCAGGGCCGCCCGTACATCACCCCGCTCGCCGAGAGCGACTACATCATCGCGAGCCTCGGCGAGGAGCTCGGGCTCGCGGGCCTCTTCGCGATCTTCGCCCTCTACCTGCTCTTCGTCGAGCGCGGCTTCCGCATCGGCTTCGCCGGCCAGGACGACTTCGGCAAGCTCCTCGGCGTCGGCCTCGCCTTCGTCGTAGCGCTCCAGGTCTTCGTCGTCGTCGGCGGCGTCACCCGGGTCGTGCCCCTGACCGGCCTGACGATGCCGTTCCTGGCCGCGGGCGGCTCGTCGCTGCTCGCGAACTGGATCATCGTGGCCCTCCTGCTCCGGCTCTCCGACACCATCCGCAACCACCCGAGGCTGGTGATCGAGTCGTGAACCGCGAACTCAAGCGCGTCAGCATCCTGACCCTGGCGATGTTCCTGACCCTCTTCGTCTCGACGTCGATCATCCAGTTCTTCCAGGCGCCGAACCTCGACGCGGATGCCCGCAACACGCGCACCCTCTACGACAGCTACTCGGTGGAGCGCGGCGCGATCGTCGCGAGCGGCGCGGCGATCGCGTCCTCGGTGCCGTCGGACGACGCGTACCAGTTCCAGCGCATCTACGCGAACGGTCCGCTGTGGGCGACGGTCACCGGCTACCTCCCCATCAACGGCGAGGCGACGGGCATGGAGGCCGCGCTCAATCCGGAGCTCTCGGGCAATGCGTCGTCCCAGTTCTTCGACTCGCTCAACCGCATCTTCACGGGTCAGGACCCGAAGGGCGCATCCGTCGAAACGAGCCTCGACGCCACCCTCCAGCAGGCGGCGTGGGACGCCCTCGGCGACTACCAGGGCGCCGTGATCGTGACCGAGCCGGACTCCGGTCGCATCCTCGCGATGGTCTCGAAGCCGACGTTCGACCCGAACTCCCTCGCCGTGCACAACGGCCAGCAGGTCATCGACAGCTACCAGGCGCTCGTCGACGACCCGAGCGACCCGCTGTTCAACCGTGCCACCGGCGGCGACCTCAACCCGCCGGGATCGACGTTCAAGCTCGTCATGGTCGCCACGGCCCTCGAGTCGGGCCAGTACACCCCCGATTCGACCTTCCCGAACCCGGCGTCGTACACGCTCCCGGGGTCCAGCTCGGTCGTCCGCAACAGCGGCGGCGGCACCTGCGGCGGCGGCGCGACGGTCACGCTCGCCACGGCGCTGCGACTCAGCTGCAACATCCCGATGGCGGAGCTCGCCGTCGAGCTCGGCGACGCCGCCATCCGCCAGCAGGCGGAGAAGTTCGGCTTCAACACCGAGTTCGACATCCCGATGCCGACCGAAGCGAGCGTCTATCCACGCTCGCTCGACGACGCGCAGACGGCATTGACCGGTTTCGGCCAGGGCCAGGTGCTCGCGACGCCGCTGCAGATGGCCATGGTCTCCGCCGCGATCGCCAACGACGGCATCGTGATGCGGCCGAACACCGTCGACCGGATCGTGAACCCCAACCTGACCCTGCTGTCGGAGATGCAGCCGGAGGAATACGACCGGGCGATCAGCTCCGCGACGGCCCGGACGATGACCGAGATGATGGTCAACGGCGTCGAGAACGGCGCGGCGAGTAATGCAACAATAGACGGCGTCAGCGTGGCCGGTAAGACCGGTACGGCGGAACACGGCGAGGGCGACCCGTACACCCTGTGGTTCACCGGATTCGCGCCCGCCGACGACCCGCAGTACGCGATCACGGTCATGGTCGAGAACGGCGGCGGGTTGGGTCAAGAGGGGTACGGCAACCTGATCGCCGCCCCGATCGCGAAACAGGTACTAGAGGCGGTGCTGAACAAATGAGACCGAGTGCAGGGCTGACCTTCGGTGGTCGCTACGAACTGCAGTCCCGGATCGCCATCGGCGGCATGGGCGAAGTGTGGCAGGCGACCGATCTGGTCATCGGCCGCCAGGTGGCGATCAAGATCCTGAAGGACGAGTACCTCGGCGACCCCGGGTTCCTCGAGCGTTTCCGCGCCGAGGCCCGTCACGCGGCACTCGTGAACCACGAGGGCATCGCCAACGTCTACGACTACGGCGAGGAGGAGGGCAGCGCCTACCTCGTCATGGAGCTCGTCCCGGGCGAGGCGCTCTCGACGGTCCTCGAGCGAGAGCACGTGCTCTCCACCGATAAGGTGCTCGACATCGTCGCCCAGACCGCGGCCGCACTGCAGGCGGCGCACGCGGCCGGTCTCGTCCACCGCGACATCAAGCCCGGCAACCTCCTCATCACGCCCGACGGGCGCGTGAAGATCACCGATTTCGGCATCGCGCGGATCGCCGACCAGGTTCCGCTCACCGCGACCGGCCAGGTCATGGGCACGGTGCAGTACCTCTCGCCCGAGCAGGCCTCCGGCCACCCGGCGTCGCCGACGACCGACATCTACTCGCTCGGCATCGTCGCGTACGAGTGCCTCGCGGGCCGGCGCCCGTTCACCGGCGAGTCGCAGGTGGCCATCGCGATGGCGCAGATCAACGAGGCGCCGCCCGAGCTGCCCGTCACCATCTCGGAGCCGGTGCGCAACCTCGTCTACGCGTGCATCGCCAAGAACCCGGCCGACCGGCCGCAGTCGGCGGCCCACCTCGCGCGCGCGTCCCAGGCCCTGCGCCGCGGCGACATCCAGACGGCCGCCGCAGCCGTCCCGGCCGTGCTCGGCGCCGGCGGCGCGACCG
>NZ_WSTA01000114.1 GCF_009789225.1 Agromyces seonyuensis
CGCGGTGCCTAAGGTGGCTGGGGCTCAGGCGTGCGCTCTCCCGCTCCGCCCGGCGTGCCGGCGGGCATCCTCGTGGGCCCCGGCGCCGGCGACAACGCGGCCGCCGCGCTCGGCCTCGACGCCCGGCCGGGCGACGTCGTCGTCTCCCTCGGCACGAGCGGCACCGTGTTCGCGGTGTCCGAGCGCGCCCTCGCCGACGACACCGCCACGGCGGCGTGCTTCGCGGATGCCTCGGGCGCCTTCCTGCCGATCGTGACGACGCTGAACGCCGCGCGCGTGCTCGACGCCGTCGCCGGCCTCCTCGGCGTCGACCACGACGAACTCGGCCGGCTCGCGCTCGAGGCCGATCCGGGCGCCGGCGGCCTCGTGCTCCAACCCTACTTCGAGGGCGAGCGCACGCCGAACCTGCCGGACGCGACGGCGACGCTCTTCGGGCTGACCCTCGGCTCGACGACGCGCCCGAACCTCGCGCGTGCGGCGATCGAGGGGATGCTCTGCGGCCTCGCCGACGGCCTCGAGGCGATCCGCCGGCTCGACGCGCCGGTGCAGCGGGTACGGCTCATCGGCGGTGCGGCGCGCAACCCCGCCGTCGCGCGCGTCGCCGCCGAGGTGTTCGACGCGGTGCTGGAGCTCCCGGAGCCCGGCGAGTACGTCGCCGGCGGCGCCGCGGTGCAGGCCGCGTGGGCGCTCACCGGGCAGCGCCCCGAGTGGCCGCTCGCGCTGCGCGACGCCCCCGCGGCGGACCGCCGGCCGGTCATCCGCTCGCAGTACGCCGCCCGCTCGGCGGTCTGAACCGCACGCACGCACGACGAACGGCCCGTCCCCGGAGCACTCCGAGGCGGGCCGTTCGACGTTCCACGGCCGGATCGTGTCCGGCGCGGGCGGGCGCCGCGTGGTCGTGCCGCTGCGGCTCCCGGCGCGCCGAGGCTCGTGGCTCGGCGCGCGCGGGGAGAGCGCAACGGGATCAGACCGCGGCGAACTCCGCGGCGGCCGGAGCCGCCAGGCGCAGGGCGCGGTTGACCGACGAGACGACGGCCTTCAGCGACGCGGTCGCGATGTCGGCGTCGATGCCCACGCCCCACAGGGTGCGGCCCTCGACCTGGCACTCGACGTACGCCGCCGCGACGGCGTCGCCGCCCGCGGAGAGCGCGTGCTCCGAGTAGTCGAGCAAGCGCACGTCGACGCCCTCGGCGCGCAGCACCTCGAGGAACGCGGCGATCGGGCCGTTGCCCGTGCCCGCACGCTCGACGCGCTCGTCGCCGATGCGCAGGCCCGCCGTGACGTCGACGACGCCGGCGAGGGCCGACTGCGTCGAGAGCGAGAGCAGTTCGTATCGGCCCCACTTGTCGTCGGGGCGCTCCGCCGGAGCGGGCAGGTACTCGTCGGTGAAGACGCTCCAGATCTGCTCGCTCGTGACCTCGCCGCCCTCGGCATCCGTCTTGGCCTGCACGACGCCCGAGAACTCGATCTGGAGGCGACGCGGCAGGTCGAGCGCGTGGTCGTTCTTCAGCAGGTAGGCGACGCCGCCCTTGCCCGACTGCGAGTTGACGCGGATGACCGCCTCGTAGTTGCGGCCCAGGTCCTTGGGGTCGACCGGCAGGTACGGCACGGCCCACTCGAGGTCGTCGACGGTCACGCCCTCGGCGGCGGCGCGGGCCTCCATGGCCTCGAAGCCCTTCTTGATGGCGTCCTGGTGGGAGCCGGAGAAGGCCGTGTAGACGAGGTCGCCGGCCCACGGGCTGCGCTCGGGCACCGGCAGCTGGTTGCAGTACTCGGCGGTGCGCTTGACCTCGTCGATGTCGCTGAAGTCGATCTGCGGGTCGACGCCCTGCGTGAACAGGTTGATGCCGAGCGCCACCAGATCGACGTTGCCGGTGCGCTCGCCGTTGCCGAAGAGGCAGCCCTCGATGCGGTCGGCGCCGGCCTGGTAGCCGAGCTCCGCGGCGGCGACGGCGGTCCCGCGGTCGTTGTGCGGGTGCAGCGACAGGATGACGTTCTCGCGGAAGGCGAGGTTGCGGCTCATCCACTCGATCGAGTCGGCGTAGACGTTCGGCGTCGCCATCTCGACGGTCGCGGGCAAGTTGATGATGACCTTGCGCTCCGGCGTCGGCTCGAAGATCTCGAGCACCTGGTTGCAAACGTCCACGGCGAACTCGAGCTCCGTGCCCGTGTAGCTCTCGGGCGAGTACTCGTAGTAGACGGCCGTGCCGGGCACGGTCGACTCCATCTCGCGGCACTTGCGCGCGCCGTGCAGGGCGATGTCGATGATGCCCTGCCGGTCGGTGCGGAAGACGACCTCGCGCTGCAGGATGCTCGTCGAGTTGTACAGGTGCACGATCGCCTGCTTGGCGCCGCGGATCGACTCGTACGTGCGCTCGATGAGGTGGTCGCGCGCCTGGGTCAGTACCTGGATGGTGACATCGTCGGGGATCGCGCCCTCCTCGATGAGGCTGCGCACGAAGTCGAAGTCGGTCTGCGAGGCCGACGGGAATCCGACCTCGATCTCCTTGTAGCCCATCTTGACCAGCAGGTCGAACATGATGCGCTTGCGCTCGGGGCTCATCGGGTCGATGAGGGCCTGGTTGCCGTCGCGGAGGTCGACGGCGCACCAACGGGGCGCGACCTCGATGCGGCGGTCGGGCCAGGTGCGGTCGGGCAGGTCGACGCGGATCTGCTCGTGGTACGGGCGGTACCGGTGGATCGGCATCCCGGAGGACTGCTGTGCGTTTCGCATTGCTCTACTTCACTCTCATTCGCTGTGCTTCAGCTTCGTGGGTTTCAGCCGACGACGGACTCCGCAGCGAGTGAGGCCTGGAAACTAGGACCCGCTGCGGCAGCTAAGGAGAAGGAGCTCGGTGCGACGCACCTTGGCAGGGTAGCACCGCCGCCTGGCGATCCTGCAAGTCGATGACACGCGGTCACGGCGTCCGCGACGGCTCGGGAACGAAAGCGGCGGGACGGACGCCCTTGCACGTCCGCCCCGCCGGGCACGCGCCGGGAACCCGAACCCGGCGCACCTCGTCCGGCCGCACCGCGGCCGGAAGCATCCTCACTCGACCGCGAGCGCGACCACCGGGGAGACGCGACCCGCACGGCGGGCCGGGGCGAGGGAGGCGAGCGCGGTGAGCGCGGCCGCCGCGACGACGATGATCGCCAGCACGACCCACGGCACCGCCGGCGCCAGAAGCGCGGGTTCGCCCGTCATCGAGCCGAGCATGGCCTGGGCGCCGGCCCACCCGTAGACGAAGCCGAGCACGAGTCCCGTGAGCGTCGCCGCGACGGTCAGCGCGGCCGCCTCGGCGAGGATCATCACGCGGACCTGCCGACGGTCGAACCCCAGGGCGCGCAGCAGGCCGATCTCGCGGGTGCGCTGCAGCACGCTCACCGACAGGGTGTTCACCAGGCCGACGGCCGCGATGAGCGCACTGAACCCGACGAGCACCGAGAACACGGCGACCGTGCCGTCGATGACGGGGCCGAGCATCGCCTCGACGTTCTCCTGGCCCTCCATCACGGCGTACATCGCGTCGCGATAGGTCTCCATCGTGACGGCGAACATCGTCACGAGCGTCACGCCGATCACGAGCCCGATCGTCATGCGGGTCGAGCGTTCCGGGTTGCGCACGGCGTTCTCCGCGGCGAGCCGCGCGGGCGGCGTCGTGCCGAACCAGCGGCCGACGGCGCGCAGCACCGCGGGCATGATGCGGTCGGCGACCAGCACGACGCCCGTGAACGAGAGGATGCCGCCGACGACGCCGACGAGGACGCCCGCGGGGTGCACGAGGCCGACCAGCACGCCGCCGGCGAGCGCGAGGACGCCGAGCACGATGAGCGTGACACCGGTGGCCGTACGGCCGGTGCGCCGCCCGAGCTCCTCGGCGGACTGCTCGCCGGAGCTGCCGAGCGCCTCGGCCGGACGGACGGCGAGCACGCGGCGCGAACCGGTCCACGCGGAGAGCCACGTCGTCAGCACGACCGCGACCATGGGCACGAGCAGCACCGGGGTCCAGTAGGAGTACTCGAAGGCGGGGATCTGCTCGGTCGCGACGCCGACGGCGCCGATCCCCCACGCGGCCGCCGTGCCGACGAGCGCGCCGAGGACCGCCCCCACGAGCCCGACGACGAGTCCCTCGCGGGCGATCGTGGCGCGCTGCGTGCGCGCGCTCGAGCCGATGAGGCGCAGCAGCGCGATGACGCGGGTGCGGCCGGCGACGATCGTGGCGACCGTGTTCGCCGTCGTGACGGCCGCCACGTACACGGCGATCGCGACGAACACGAGGGCGACGACGTCGAGCATCGTCTTCACCGTCGCGCTCGAGCCGGTGGTGTCGTCGGCGAGCACGACCGCGCCGAGGATGCCCGTCACCTGCAGCAGCAGGACGCCGAAGCCCGATGCCAGGCTCGCCACGAGGAGGGTCGAGCCGTGATCCCGGAGCCTGCCGTTCACGCGGCCGCCTCCATCGCGAGCATGTACGAGGAGATCTCCTCGGGCGTCGAACGCACGGAGTCGCGGACGATCCGACCGTCGGAGAGGTAGAGGATGCGGTCGGCGAAGGACGCGGCGACCGGGTCGTGCGTGACCATGGCGATCGACTGGCCGTGGGTCTTCGCGGCGTCGGCGAGGAGGGCGAGCACCTCGCGACCGGTGCGGGAGTCGAGGTTGCCGGTCGGCTCGTCGGCGAAGAGCAGGTCGGGCTTCGTGGCGAGCGCCCGCGCGATCGCGACGCGCTGCTGCTGACCGCCGGAGAGCTCGTGCGGGCGGTGGCGGAGGCGGGCGCGGAGGCCGAGGGCGTCGACCAGCTCGTCGATCCACGCGCGCTCGATGCCCGAGGGCTTGCGGCCGTCGAGCTCGAAGGGCAGCAGGATGTTCGCCTCGACGTCGAGGGTCGGCACGAGATTGAAGGATTGGAAGACGAATCCGATGCGACGGCGGCGCAGCACGGTGAGGGCCGCATCCGGCAGTTCGGTGATGTCGGTGTCGCCGAGCCACACCTGCCCGCTCGTCGCCTGGTCGAGACCCGCGAGCAGATGCATGAGCGTCGACTTGCCCGAGCCCGATGGGCCCATGATCGCCGTGAACTCGCCGCGGCGCAGCCCGAGGCTGACGTCGTCGAGCGCGGTGACGGGGTTGGCGGCGGAGCCGTAGCGCTTCGTGAGGCCGACGGCGCGGGCGATGAGTCCGAGGTCGGACGGGGTGATCTGCATGCCTTCGACGCTACGGAGCGGACCGTGCGCGCGCGTCCGTCGCGGGTGCCCTTCGACGTCATCCGATCGGATGAGTGGACCGTGACCCCCGTTCGGGATGAGAGGATGTCGGAGGCCATGCCACGACCGATAGGGGGACCATGACCGAGAACGGACCCGACCTCAGCGGAGACTGGGACTTCGATCCCGCACACACCCGCATCGGATTCAGCGCGAAGCACGCCATGGTGACCAACGTCCGCGGCGCGTTCAACGAGGTCTCCGGCAGCCTGCACGTCGACCTGGACGACCCGAGCAACGCGAGCGCCGTCGTCTCGCTCTCGGTCGCGAGCATCGACACCCGCAACACGCAGCGCGATGACCACCTGCGCAGCGCCGACTTCTTCGACGCCGAGCAGTGGCCCGAGATCGTCTTCCGCAGCGACCGAATCGAAGAGATCTCCGAGAACGCCCTCGTGGTGTCCGGGCTGCTCACGATCCGCGACGTCACGAAGCCGATCACGGTCCCGATCGAGTTCATCGGCGTGCAGACCGACGCCAACGGCGACCTCCGCGCCGGCTTCGAGGGCTCGCGCCGTATCGACCGTCGCGAGTACGGGCTCGAGTGGAACGTCGCGCTCGACAAGGGCGGCTGGCTCGTCTCCGAGAAGATCACCCTCGAGTTCGAGATCTCGGCCGTCAAGCGCGCCGTCGAGGACGCCGCGGCCTGACGCCGCGCCGCGACCCGCCTCGGGGCGGGCCCGCGGTGGACCGCGTCCGGGAGCGTTCGACTCCCGGACGCTCAGCCGAGCTCGTGCTCGTACGCGAAGACGACGAGCTGCACTCGATCGCGCAGGCCCAGTTTGCCGAGGATCCGGCTGATGTGGGTCTTCACCGTCGTCTCGGAGAGGTACTCGGCCGCAGCGATCTCACTGTTGGAGAGTCCCTTGGCCGCGAGCGCGAACACGTCGCGCTCGCGAGGGGTGAGTTCGCCCCAGGCGACGGGCGCCGGCGCGCGGCCCTCGGATCGCCCGAACCGTTGGAACAGCTCGCGCGTCGCGCTCGCCGCCACGACCTGGTTGCCGGCGTGCACCGTGCGGATCGCGGCGAGCAGGAACTCCGGATCGGCGTCCTTCAGCACGAACCCGCTCGCCCCGGCCCGGATTGCACGGGCGGCGTTCTCGTCGAGGTCGAACGTCGTCAGCACGAGGATGTGCGGCGGAGTCCGTCCCGCCGCGGCCGCCTCGGCGAGGATGCGCTCGGTCGCACCGATGCCGTCGAGCACGGGCATCCGGATGTCCATGAGCATCACGTCGGGCTGCGAGCGCTCGGCGAGCGCGACGGCCTCCGCGCCGTCGCCGGCCTCGCCGGCGAAGTCGAGATCGGGCTGCGAGTCGACGAGCATGCGCACGCCCGCGCGGAAGAGGGCCTGATCGTCGACCAGGGCGACGCGGATGCTCACCGGGATGCTCCTTCGAGACGGGGGTTCATGACGGCGCTCCGCCCGCGGCGGCGGCGCGACGTGCTCCGGCCTGCGCGGGGATGACGGCCCGGACGACGAATCGACCGGCCCCGTCCGGTTCGGCCGAGAGCGAACCCCCGGCAAGGACGGCGCGCTCGCGCATCCCCGGGATGCCGTGGTGGTACGGCGTCGCGCGCGGGGCCGGCCCGTCGGGCATCCGGTTCGCGGTCGTGAGGACCGCGCCCGCGTCGTCCCACACGAGTTCGAGCGAGACGGGCGAACCGGGAACGCCGTGGCGGAGCGCGTTGGTGAGCGATTCCTGGGCGATCCGGAAGAGAGCGATCTGGTGGCCGGTTCCGAGCGGACGACGCTCCCCCGTCTCCGCGAATCCGATGTCGAGGCCGGCGCCGCGCATCCGTTCGACGAGATCGGCGAGGTCGTCGAGGGCCGGCTGCGGCGCGCTGCCCTCGTCGTGGCGGAGCTCGGCCAGCAGCAGCCGCACGTCGCCGAGGGCGCCGCGGGCGACCTGCGCGATCGTGCCGAGCGCCTCCACGGCCCGCTCCGGCTGCGTCGCCGCCGCGAAGCGGGCGCCGTCGGACTGGGCGATGACGACGGCGAGCGAGTGCGCGACGACGTCGTGCATGTCGCGCGCGATCCGATTGCGCTCCTGCTCGACGGCGTAGCGGTACTCGACGAGCTCGCGCTCGCGTTTGGCGATCTCCTCGCGCCGGGCCGTGTCGCGGTGCTGGCGCACGGTGCGCACCAGCAGGCCCGTCACCCACGAGAGCACGAGCAGCGAGAGGATGCCGACGAAGACGATGACGACGATGACGAACTCGGCGGGGCCGCCGAGGGCGGGATCGTGCCCGAGGAGCACGGGGCGCAGCCACATCAGGTACGTCGTCGCGACGAAGGCGCCGACCGCGGCGGACACGAGGCCCAGCCACCGGACCGTGCGGCCCCCGTGCGCCGCGGTCGAGTAGAGGATGCCGAGGACGGCGGCGTCGGCCCAGTGCACCTCGCTCAGCGTGCACATCTGCACCAGCGCGGCGCCCCAGCCGATCGCGAGGGCCAACCCGGCGTTGCGGCGCCGGAGGGCGAGCGCCGCCGAGAACGCGAACAGCACGAGCACCACGGTCCACGGTTCGCCGAGCGCGCCCACGGTGCCGAACGCGAACGGCAGACCGAGCAGCGCGAAGACCGCGGCGAGGACGATATCCACCGTCTGCCGTGCCCGCGAGATGCCCTGCATCCTCCAACGCTACGTCGGCGGCGCACCGGAATCCCGGCGGACCGGCGGAATCATCCGCGAGGCGGACCGCCGCCGGGCGGCCGGCCGTGCCGGGACGTGTCAGCCGAGGGCGACGACCGCGGCGCGCGCGCGCGTCGTCTGCTCCTCGCGGGGGACGACTTTCACGCGCTCGCGCGGGAAGGCGTCGCTCTCGCCGAGCGCCCGCTCGTGCGCGTCGAGCGCGAGCCAGCCGGACCAGTCGGTGCGCTCGACGCCGCGCTCGTCGAGGAGCGCGAGCACGTCGTCCGGCCCGGACTCGGGCCGACGCAGCCGGCCGGCGAGGGCATCCTCGACGAGGTTCGCGACGGTCTCCATCGCATCCGACTTCGTGTGGCCGATGAGGCCGACGGGACCGCGCTTGATCCAGCCCGTCGCGTAGACGCCGGGGACGGCGCCCGTCTCCCCCTGCACGCGGCCGCCCTCGTTCGGGATGACGCCGCGTCGCTCGTCGAACGGCAGGCCGAGAATCGGGGACCCGAAGTAGCCGACGGCCCGGTAGACGGCCTGCACGGGGTGGTCGCGGAACTCGCCCGTGCCGCGCACGACGCCCGGCTCGCCCGGCACCGGCTCGGTGCGCTCGATCCGCAGGGCCTCGACGCGTTCGGCGCCGAGGACCTCGACCGGCGCGCTGCGGAAGTGCAGGTGCAGGCGACGGCTCGCGCCCGTCGACGGCCGCGACCGCCACGAGTCGAGCGTGCGGAGCATGATCTTGAGCTGGTTGTTCGGCGCGGCCGCCGCGTCGACGCCGACGAAGTCCTCGTCGTGGACGACGAGGTCGACGCCGGGCACTTCGCCGAGCTCGCGCAGCTCGATCGGGGTGAACTTGATGGCGTCGGGTCCGCGACGGCCGAACACGTGCACGTCGGTCACGGGCGAGGCCGCGAGGCCCGCGTACACGTTCGCGGGCACGTCCGTGCTCCGCAGGTCCTCGGGGTGCTTCGCGAGGACACGGGCGACGTCGAGGGCGACATTGCCGTTGCCGAGGACGGCGATCTCCCGCGCCTCCAGCGGCCACGTGCGGGGCACGTCCGGGTGACCGTCGTACCAGCTGACGAAGTCGGCGGCGCCGTACGAACCCGTCAGCCCGATGCCGGGGATGTCGAGCGCCGCATCGCGGATCGCGCCCGTCGCGAGGACGACCGCGTCGTAGTGCTCGAGCAGTTCGTCGACCTGCACGTCGCGGCCGACCTCGACGTTGCCGATGAAGCGGATGCTGCCGGAATCGAGCATCTCGTGAAGCGAGTTCACGATGCCCTTGATGCGCGGGTGGTCGGGAGCGACGCCGTAGCGGATGAGGCCGTAGGGGGCGGGCAGCGATTCGAGCAGGTCGATGTCGACGTCGCCGCCCTGGTCGCGGACGGCCGCGGCGAGCAGGTTGCCGGCGTAGATCCCGGCGGGACCGGCGCCGATGATCGCGACGCGGAGGGAGAGGGTCATCTGGTCGTTCCTTCTCGGAAGTGGAGTGGTCGGTTCGTGCGCGGGCGCGCTCAGCCGCGGGTCTCGAGGAGTCCGCGGCGGCGGAGCATCCGGCGTTCGAGCGGTGCGAAGACCACGAGCTCGACGAGGATGCCGATGGCGAGGATGAGCAGGATCGTCGCGAGGACGCCCGCGAGGTCGGCGAGCTGGCGGCTCTGATCGAGCATCGTGCCGAGGCCGAACCCGATCGAGCCGCCCGTCGTGATGATCTCGGCGGCCATGAGCGAGCGCCAGGCGAACGCCCAGCCCTGCTTCAGGCCGGCGACGTAGCCGGGGAGGGCCGCCGGCAGCACGATGCGGGTCGCGAGCTCCCACCGGTTCGCCCCGAGCACGGTGCCGACCCGGCGCAGCAGCGGCGGCACCTGCGCGACGCCCGCCACGAGGCCGTTGACGATCGACGGGATCGCACCCATGAGCACGACGAAGTACGCCGTCGCGTCGGTGAGGCCGAACCAGATGATCGCGGCGGGCACCCACGCGACCGACGGCAGCACCTGGAGGCCGGAGACGATGGGGCCGACCGCCCGGCGGATCGGACGGCTCTCGGCGAGGAGGAGTCCGATCGGCGTCGCGACGACGACGGAGATGAGGAAGCCGATGCCGCCGCGCTCGAGGCTCGTCGCCACCGACTCCTGCAGGCGGCCGGACTCCCAGGCGCTGCCGAACGCGCCGAGCACGTCCAGCGGTCCGGGGACGATGTCGGGGCGCGGCTGCACGATCACCACGTACGCCTGCCACACGGCCACGAGCAGCACGACGGGCCCGCCCTTGACGACCTCGACGAACCGCTCGCGCCCCTCCAGCTCGAGCCGGTGGAAGGTCGCCATGAACTTGTAGTCCGAGTCGAACGGCACCT
>NZ_WSTA01000115.1 GCF_009789225.1 Agromyces seonyuensis
CGCGGCCGCGGCGGACGCCGACCCGGGCGACCCTCGGGCGCAGGCCGCGGCCGCTCGCGCGGCGGCGGGCGTCACGCGCGTGCTCATCGGCGACCTCGCGCTGCTGCACGACGTCGGCGGACTCCTGCTCGGCGAGGGCGAGGATCGCCCGCGGGTGCAGCTCATCGTCGGCAACGACCACGGCGGCACGATCTTCGACTCCCTCGAAGTCGCCGACTCCGCCGACCCCGCCGCGTTCGCCCGCGTCCAGCGCACGCCGCAGCGGGTCGACCTCGAGGCGCTCGCCCGTGCGTACGGGTGGGCCTACTCGCGCGTGGAGACGGCGGGCGATCTCGACCGCGCCCTCACGGCCCCGCCGCCCGGCCCGAGCATCCTCGAGGTGCCGCTGGCCTGAGCGCCTCGACGGGCGACCCGGCGCGCGCCAGGATGGGCCCATGAGCGCATCGCGGCACTGGTCGGGCGATCCGGCGACGATCCTGCGGGTCGGAGGGGGGTTCCGGCTCTCCGACGTGGATCCCGGCTCCACCCCCGGCTTCGAGGGCGGCAAGGCCGACGGCGCGGCGGCGCTGGCCGCACGGGTGCCCGAACTCGCCGAACTGCAGGAGCGGCTCTTCGCGCGGAGCCGGATGGGCGACGACACACGGCGCGTGCTGCTCGTGCTGCAGGCGATGGACACGGCGGGCAAGGGCGGCATCGTGAAGCACGTCGTCGGCGCGGTCGACCCGCAGGGCGTCGCGCTCACGGCGTTCAAGGCGCCGACGGAGGAGGAGCGCGCCCACGACTTCCTCTGGCGCATCGCGCGCCGCGTGCCGGGGCCGGGACTCATCGGCGTCTTCGACCGCTCGCACTACGAGGACGTGCTTATCGGCCGGGTGCGCGGGCTCGCGCCCGAGGCGGAGATCGAGCGCCGATACGGGGCCATCAACGAGTTCGAGGCCGGGCTCGTCGCCGAGGGCGTGACGATCGTCAAGGCGATGCTGCGCATCTCGAAGGACGAGCAGAAGTCGCGGCTCGCCGAGCGCCTCGATCGGCCGGACAAGCACTGGAAGTACAACCCGGCGGACGTCGACGAGCGCTCGCTCTGGGACGACTACGACGCCGCGTACCAGACGGTCTTCGAGCGCACGTCGACGGAGGTCGCGCCGTGGCACGTCGTGCCGGCCGACCGCAAGTGGTACGCGCGGCTCGCGGTGCAGGACCTGCTCCTCGGCGCCCTCGAGTCGTTGGACCTGGCCTGGCCGAGCGCCGACTTCGACGTCGAGCACGAGCGGGCCCGCCTCGCGGCGAGCTGACGGCTGCCGCCGCCCGCCGGTCGAGTCGGGCGAAGCTTCGCCAGCCGGTCGAGTCGGGCGAAGCGCCGCCCGCCGGTCGAGTCGGGCGAAGCGCCGCCCGCCGGTCGAGTCGGGCGAAGCCCGTATCGAGACCCCGCAGCGACCCGCACCAGGTCTCGATACGCCCTTCGGGCTACTCGACCGGCGTCGGGTCAGGATGCCGAGGGCGGCGGTGCGCCGAAGGCCTCGGTGATCGGACGGAACTTCATGCCCGTCTCGGCGAGCTCCGACGCGGGCACGGAGTCGTGCACGATGCCGCAACCCGCCCACGCGGTGACGCGGCCGTCGTCGGCGACCTGCGCGCAGCGCAGGGCGATGGCCCACTCGCCGTCGCCCGCGGCATCCACCCAGCCGACCGGGCCGGCGTAGCGCTCGCGGTCGAAGCCCTCGAGCTCGGCGATCGCGGCGGTCGCGGCGTCACGCGGGGTGCCCGCGACGGCGGCCGTCGGGTGCATGGCCTCGACGAGCGCGAGCGAGGACGACCCGTCGCCGAGCGTGCCCTTGAGATCGGTCGCGAGGTGCCAGAGGTTCGGGAGCTGCAGCGTGAAGGGCTCGGGGCTCGCGTCGAGGCGCGCGGTGTGCGGGGCCAGCGTGTCGACCGCGGAGGCGACGGCGAGGGCGTGCTCGGCCCGGTCCTTGGGGGATGCGGCGAGCGCCGCGGCGCGTGCCCGGTCGTCGGTCTCGTCCGCGCCGCGCGAGGCGGTGCCGGCGAGCACGCGCGCGCTCACGGTGCCGGTGTCGACGCGCACGAGGGTCTCGGGGCTCGCGCCGACGAGGCCGTCGACGGCGAACGTCCACGTGTCGGGGTAGCGGCGGGCGAGCAGGTCGAGCATGGCGCGCAGGCCCGCGCCGTCGTCGAGGCGGCCGACGATGCGGCGGGCGAGCACGACCTTCTCGAACTCGCCGGCGTCGATGCGCTCGACGGCGCGGGCGACGGCGGCCTCGTAGTCGTCCGGTGCGAGCCCGTCGGGCTCGAACCCGACGTCGGGCACGAGGCGCTTGGGTGCGGGCTCCGGCAGCTCGAAGGGGGCGTCGTCGGGCTCGTCGGTGTCGGCGAAGCGGATGGTCGTCGCCCAGGCGCGGCCGTCGCGGCGGCCGAGCACGAGCTCGGGCACGACGAGGACGCTCGTCGCGGCGGAGTCGTCGGCGAACGCGAAGGTGCCGAAGGCGACGAGGCCCGTGCCGGGCAGACCGACGCGGTCGTCGACGTCGGCGGCGGCCACGAGCGAGGTCCACGCGCGGGCGGCATCCACGATGCGGCCGGGCCCGCCGGTCTCGATGCGGACGGCCTCGCCGAGCCCGATGAGGCCTTCGCCACGTCGCATCCAGAGGAGGGGGTGACGGGGATCGAGCCGCGGGATGAGCGGCTCGGTCTCATCGACCGCGACGGTGCGCACGCGGAGGACGGGAGAGGACTGCACCGATCAAGCCTACGTCCCGTGCTCCGCTGAGGAGCGACCGCTGCGTCGGTCGAGGAGCGACGGAGGAGCGTATCGAGACTCGCGACCCGCTGGTCGAGTAGCGACGAAGGAGCGTATCGAGACCTGGTGAGGTTCGTCGCGGCGGTCTCGATACGCTCCGCTACTCGACCGACGATTGCGTTGGTCGAGGAGCGACGGAGGAGCGTATCGAGACCTGGTGAGGTTCGTCGCGGGGTCTCGATACGCTGCGCTACTCGACCGGCGGGACTGTCTCGATACGCTGCGCTACTCGACCGACGGGAGCTGCGCTCCTCGACCGGCGTGGAAGCCCGACCGGCGCGGGCGGGGGGCAAGCCTAGACTTGCAGGCATGACCCGCGCAGACCTCGGCAAGGACCCGCACGCGGTCTCGGCGATGTTCGACCAGGTGGCCGCCCGCTACGACCTCACCAACAACGTGCTGTCCGTCGGCAACGCCCCGCTGTGGCGCATCGCGACGACGCGGGCCGTGGCGCCGAAGGCGGGGGAGCGCATCCTCGACGTCGCGGCCGGCACCGGCACCTCGTCCGCGGCGCTCGCGGCCTCCGGCGCCGAGATCGTCGCCGCCGACTTCTCGCCAGGCATGATCGCGGTCGGCCGCGAGCGCCAGGCGCGCGTGCCGAACCTCGCCTTCGTCGAGGCGGATGCCACGAAGCTGCCGTTCGGCGACGCCGAGTTCGACGCCGTCACCATCTCGTTCGGTCTGCGCAACGTCAACGACACCGACGCCGCGCTCGCCGAGTTCCTCCGTGTCGTCAAGCCCGGCGGCCGCCTCGTCGTGTGCGAGTTCTCGACGCCGCCGAACACGATCATCCGCTCGGGGTACCACCTGTGGCAGGGCGTCGCGATGCCGGCGCTCACGAAGCTCGTGTCCTCGAACGACACCGCCTACGACTACCTCAACGAGTCGATCAACGCCTGGCCCGACCAGCAGCACCTCGCGCGCCGCATCGCGGCCGCCGGCTGGACCGACGTGAAGTGGCGCAACCTCACGGGCGGCATCGTCGCCCTGCATCGCGCGTTCAAGCCCGCGGCCCCGCCCGCGCCCGCCGCCTGAGCGCGCCCGTGATCGACTGGAACCGCGCCGCGGACGGCTACGCGCGCTCGTTCGCCGTAATGTGCGCGGGCGCCGCACCGGCGCTCCTCGACGCAGTCGGCCCCGTGCCGGCCGGCGGACGGCTCCTCGACGTCGGCACCGGCACCGGGACGGTCGCGGGGGCCGCGGCCGCGCGCGGCTGGGCCGCGACCGGCAGCGACGGCGCCGAGTCGATGCTCGCGATCGCGCGGCGCGAGCATCAGGGGGTCGAGTTCGAACTCGGGGACGTGCTCGCCCTGCCGAACGCCGACGACTCGTTCGATGCGATCGTCGGCAACTTCTCGGTGAACCACACTGCCGACCCCCGTCGCGCCGTCGCCGAGCTCGTGCGGGTCGCGAAGCCCGGGGCGCCGATCGCCTTCACGACGTGGGGGCGGCCGAGCGCGCTCGTGCCGCTCTGGCAGCGCGTCATCGACGAGTCCGGGGCCGCGCGGGTTCCCGTCGACCGCATCCTGGCCGAGCTCGACTTCCAGCGCTCCGAGGCGGGGCTGCTGGCGCTCCTCGCCGATGGCGGCGCCGAGCCGGTCGAGGTCGTCGAGATCGAGTGGGAGTTCGCGATCGCGCCGGAGGGCCTCTGGGCCGCCGCACCGGCAGGCGTCGCCGTCGTCGGACCGATCTACCGAGCCGCCGACGAGTCGACGCGCGCCGCCATGCGCACCGCCTACGACCGAGCCGCCTCGGAGCTCGTCGCCGAGGACGACCTGCTGCACGTCGCCTCGAGCGCCTGGCTCGCGTTCGGTCGCGCGCCGCGCACGGCATCCTGAGCCCGACGCGCGGGCCCGCCGACCGTTCGACGTCGAGAGACGCAAGGGAAGTACGCAGGCAGGGGCCCGCTAGGCTGGAACGCGTGAATTCCAGGCCAGCGGTCGTCCGTCGCGGCTCGTCGCTCGTGGCGGGTCTCGGCCTCAGCGAGCGGATGTTCGCCTCCGCCTCCGACCGCCGTCTCGCGAAGGTCGTCGACGAGGGACTCGACCGCGTCGAGGCGGGCCTCGCGACCGAAGTGCACTTCGCCGATCCCATCGCCGACGTCTCGACGCGCTACCTCCTCGAGGCCGGCGGCAAGCGCGTGCGGCCCATGCTCACCCTGCTCGCCGCCCAGCTCGGCGACGGCGTCACCGACGACGTCGTCACCGCCGCCCAGGCTATCGAGGTCACGCACCTCGCCTCGCTGTACCACGACGACGTCATGGACGACGCCGACCGCCGTCGCGGCGTGCCGAGCGCCCAGACCGTGTGGGGCAACACCGTCGCGATCCTCACGGGCGACCTGCTGTTCGCGCGCGCGAACCAGCTCATGTCGCGGCTCGGCGAACGCGCCATCCGCCTCCAGTCCGACACCTTCGAGCGACTCGTGCTCGGCCAGCTCCACGAGACGCTGGGCCCGCAGCCCGGCGAGGACCCCGTGGCGCACTACGTGCAGGTGCTCGCCGACAAGACCGGCTCGCTCATCGCGGCCGCCGCGCAGTCGGGCGTGCTCTTCTCGAACGCCGACGCCGTCGACCCCGCCTACGAGCGCGCGATGCTCGAGTTCGGCGAACGCGTCGGCATCGCCTTCCAGCTCGTCGACGACGTCATCGACCTCTCGGCGAAGCCGGGCGAGACCGGCAAGGTGCCCGGCACCGACCTGCGGGCGGGCGTCGTGACGCTGCCGCTGCTGAAGCTGCGCGAGCGCGCGGCCGCCGGCGACGCCGACGCGGCCGACCTCCTCGGCCGGCTCGAGCGGTACGTCATCCGCACGGCCCGCGAACAGCTCGTCGACGCCCTCGACACCAACACCGCCGCCATCGCCCTCGCCCCCGACCCGGCGATGGTCGACGCGCTCGTCGGCGAACTGCGCGAGCACTCGGTCACCGCCGAGACGCTCGCCGAAGCACGAACCTGGTCGCGCGACGCCGTCGCCGCGCTCGCGCCGCTGCCCGCCGGCAGCGTGAAGAAGGCCCTCACGGCATTCGCCGAGTCCATCGTGGAGAGAAACAACTAGTGACGAGAACCAAACTGCGCCTCGCCGTCGTCGGGGCCGGCCCCGCCGGCATCTACGCCTCGGACATCCTCTTGAAGGCCGAGCGCAACTTCGACGTGTCGATCGACCTGTTCGACCACCTCCCTGCGCCCTACGGCCTCGTGCGCTACGGCGTCGCGCCCGACCACCCCCGCATCAAGGGCATCATCACCGCCCTCCGCGACGTGCTCGACCGCGGCGACATCCGCATCTTCGGCAACGTGCGCTTCGGCACCGACATCACGCTCGACGACCTCAAGCGTCACTACAACGCCGTCATCTTCGCCACGGGCGGGGTGCGCGACGCGGACCTCAACATCCCGGGCATCGACCTCGACGGCTCCTACGGCGCCGCCGACTTCGTGAACTGGTTCGACGCCCACCCCGACTACCCGCGCACCTGGCCCCTCGAGGCGAAGGAGATCGCGGTCATCGGCAACGGCAACGTCGCGCTCGACGTGTCGCGGATGCTCGCGAAGCACGTCGAGGACCTCATGGTCACCGAGATCCCGGCGAACGTCGCAGAGGGCCTCGCGGCCTCGCCCGTCACCGACGTGCACGTCTTCGGCCGCCGGGGCCCGACCTCGGTGAAGTTCACCCCGCTCGAGCTCCGCGAGCTCGGCGAGCTGCGCGACGTCGACATGATCGTCTACGACGAGGACTTCGACTACGACGACGCGGCGCGCGCCGCCGTCGCCGGCAACAAGCAGGTCTTCGTCATCGACAAGGTGCTGAACCAGTGGCGTCAGCGCGAGGTCGGGCAGGCCTCTCGTCGCCTGCACCTGCACTTCTTCGCCAAGCCCGTCGAGGTCGTCGGCGACGAGCAGGGCAAGGTCTCGGCCTTCCGCTACGAGCGCACTCGGCCCGACGGCCAGGGCGGCGTCGTCGGCACCGGCGAGATCCGCGAGCTGCCGATCCAGGCGATCTACCGCGCGGTCGGCTACTTCGGCTCGCCGCTGCCCGACGTGCCGTTCGACGCCGAGCGCGGCGTCATCCCGAACCACGAGGGCCAGGTGCTCGTGCACGACCCGGCGACGGGCGAGAACCGCCAGATGTACGGCGTCTACGCGACCGGCTGGATCAAGCGCGGCCCCGTCGGACTCATCGGCCACACGAAGTCGGATGCGATGGAGACGATCTCCCACCTCATCAACGACCTCGGCAACTGGTGGACGCCCGAGTCGCCGACCGAGGACTCCGTCGTCGCGATGCTCGAGGAGCGCGGCATCCGCTGGACGGACCTCGACGGCTGGCACCGCCTCGACGAGCACGAGATCGCCCTCGGCGCAGCCGAGGACCGCGCGCGCATCAAGCTCGTCTCCCGCGAGGAGATGGTCGACGTCTCGCGCGGCGAGTAGGTGACCGCCGCCCTGCTCGTCGGCGCCGTCGTCGGCGGGTGGGCCGCCGGTTGGTGGCCCGTGCGGCAGTTCGCCGCCCAGCACGTCAACGCGCGCGGGCGCTTCGCAGCGTCGTCGCGCTGGGTGTTCGCCGCGGTCACGTCGCTCGTGTTCCTCGCGATCGTGTGGGGCGTCGGCCTCAGCCCGCTGCTGCCGGTGGCGCTCGTCTTCGCCGTGGCGGGCGTCGCCGCGTCGGCCGTCGACCTCGTCGAGCACCGGCTGCCGAACGCGATCCTGCTGCCCGCGTTCCTCGTGATCGCGGTGTGCGTCGCCGCCGCCGGCTTCACGGTCGGGCCGGAGGTGCTCTGGCAGGCGCTCGCGGGCGGCACGGCGATGCTCGTCGTCTACGGGGTCGTCGCGCTGCTGTCGCCGCGCTCGATGGGCATGGGCGACGTCAAGCTCGCGGGCATCATCGGCATCACGCTCGGCGTCTTCGGCCTCACGACGTGGGTCATCGGCCTGCTCGGCGCGTTCCTCGTCGGTGGCCTCGTCGCGCTCGTGACGCTCGCGCGCGGCCGGGCCGGCCTCGGCTCGGCGATCCCGTTCGGTCCGTCGATGGTCGCCGGGGCGATCGCGGGGCTGCTGCTCGGCTGAGTCCGTGGCACGGGTCATCCGGCCCCATCCCGGTGCGCTGCGCTGTCGCGTTCAGTCGGGTCGCGCTCGGCCGGGTCTCGCTCGGACGGGTCGCGCTCGGCCGCTCAGCCGAAGACGGCCCAGCCGAAGATGAGCTGCCAGCAGCCGACGCCGATCAGACCGCCCAGGATGGGTGCGACGACGGGCACCCACGCGTAGTCCCACTCGCTCGAGCCCTTGTGCTTGAGCGGGAGCAGCGCGTGCAGGATTCGCGGGCCGAGGTCGCGCGCGGGGTTGAGCGCCGGGCCAGTCGGGCCGCCGAGCCCCGCGACGAGGCCCCACACGAGGAAGCCGAGCGCGAGGTGCTCGACGCCGGAGCTGTCGAGCGGCGAGCTCACGAGCGCGAGCGCGCTCGCGAACAGCACGACGGAGCCGAGGAGCTCGCTGAGGAAGCCGTTGAGCTTCGAGTGCACGGCGTCGATGGTCGAGAACGTCGCGAGGATGTCCTCGGGGTTCTCGGTGCGGTCGTAGAGCGGCTTGTGGATCGCGACGAGGGCGAGTTGCGCCGCCATGGCGCCGGCGAATTGCGCGGCGATGTAGATCGGCACCTCCGACCACGGGAACAGGCCCCACGTCGCGAGCCCGATCGTGAAGGCGGGGTTGATCTGGTTGCCCGAGATCGCGCCGAACATGATCGCGGGGATCATGACGCCGAAGCCGTAGCCCATGGCGATGAGGCTCCACCCGCCGCGGTAGCCCTTCGACCCCTTCAGGTGCACGTTCGCCACCGCGCCGTTGCCCAGGATGATGAGCACCCCGGTGCCGATGAACTCGCACAGGGCCCGCACGACGAGCGGATACGACGGATCCATACGGGCCATGGTGGCAGGCGCGAGCGCAGAACACGAGGATGCCTCGCTTGCGTCGATGCGGTCGCAGCAGCGCTCCGACCGGCGCTCGGCGCCCGATCCGGACCGGGAACCTCCCAGCACGCTCGGTAGGGTGGCGGAGAGCCGAGCCGAACGGGGGTGCGCGATGGCCGAGGTCGCGGGATGGCGGCCCGACGTGCTCGGGCCGGGATTCGAGCAGCGGACGCTGCCGCTCGGCGACGACGACATCGGACCCATCGTCGCGACGGTCGTGCGCTACACGGGCCGGCATCGGCCGCTCGGCGGGCTCGTGCAGGGCGCCGACGTGCTCTACGTCCACGGCTGGAACGACTACTTCTTCAACCCCGAGCTGGCCCGGTTCTGGGCAGGTCTCGGGGCACGGTTCCACGCCCTCGACCTGCGCAACTACGGCCGATCGCTGCGTCCCGGCCGCTCGCCGGGCTACATCACCGACATCACGACGTACGACGCCGATCTCGAGGCCGCGCTCGGCGCGATCGGCCACGGCCAGCACGACGACCCGAAGCGGCCGCTCGTCCTCGTGGGCCACTCGACGGGCGGCCTCGTGCTGAGCCTGTGGGCGGCGCGCTATCCGGGTCGTGCCGACCGTCTCGTGCTCAACAGCCCCTGGCTCGAGTTCCAGGCGAGCCGAGTGGGGCGCGAGGCCATCGCCCCCGCGCTCAACCTCGCCGCGATGGTGCGGCCCACCGCGGTGATGCCGAACGTCGACTACGGCTTCTACGCGCGCTCGATCGACAAGAACCGCGACGGGCAGTGGGAGTACGACCACTCATGGCGATTGGATGCCGGTGCGCCGACGCATCCCGCCTGGCTGGCCGCGATCTTCGCCGGTCAGTCGCGCGTCGCGGCGGGCCTCGACATCGGGGTGCCGGTGCTGACGCTGCTCTCCAAGCGCTCCCTCATCCAGCCGCGCTGGAGCGACGAGATGCTGCGCAGCGACATCGTGCTCGTCGTCGACGAGATCGCCGCGCGCTCGGTGCGGCTCGGTCCCGACGTCACGATCGCCCGCATCGACGGCGCCCTCCACGACGTGTTCCTGTCGTTCGAGCCGGCGCGGCAGGCCGCCTACGATGCGGTCGAGCGCTGGCTGCGGGGCGCGTCGACGCGCTAGGCGGCGGTCGCGGCCGCTCGTGCGTCGGCGCGCTCGCCGGGGATCGGGAGAGCAGACGACTGAACTCCAGTCAGCTTGGCT
>NZ_WSTA01000116.1 GCF_009789225.1 Agromyces seonyuensis
CCGCGACCCCGACGGGCCCGGCCGCGGCGCCTGCACCGGCGGCCCCGGCACCGGCGGCGCTCCCGCCCGCGCTCGCGCCAGCGGCACTGCTGCCCGCGGACCCGGCCGAGGATGCAGCTGCGGTTCCGCCCGTGCCCGAACCCGCAGCGCTCGCCGTCGACGATGCGCTGTGTCCGGCCGAGCTGGCGGTCGGGGTCGCACCGCCCTGAGCGCGCTGCCCACCACCGCCTCCGCTGCCGCCGCCGTCGAGGACCTTCTTGGCACTGTTCAGGGTCGGCCCGCTGGGCATGGGGACCGGCCGATTCAGCGCCGACTTCGCCTCCTGCTCGCTCGACATGGCGTGGTACATGTCGAAGCCGACGAAGCTGAGGAACTTGTACGTGATGTAGGGGGCGAAGGCGGCGACGAACATGAGCACGATGCCGGCGATCGGGTCGCTGACCGAGGCGAGGTCGGCGTCGATGGGTGCGGAGACTTGGGCGACGGCGACGAGGAAGATCACGACGAGCACGAGCTTGGACAGGATCAGTGCGATCACGAACGCGACCCATTTGCCGAACCAGCCCTTCGCGGCATCCCAGGTCATGCCGGCCAGGGCGATCGGTCCGAACACGATCGCGACCAGCAGCAGGGCTTTGCGCATGAGGAGGGAGAACCAGACGATCGCGGCGGCGCTGACGGCGATGGCGCCGAGGAAGATCGTGACGATCGCGCCGACGCCGGGGGAGGCGATGTTGATCGCGCCCAGTCCGCCGACGAGGAGGGCGATGCGATCGCCCATGCCTTCCATGGTGTTGCCGGAGGCCTGCACGACGCCGATCGTGAGCTGGTCGGTGACCTCGAGCAGGATGCCCGTGAGGCCGACGATCACGAAGGAACCCAGCACGGACTTCGCCAACCCGACCCCCGCCCGGGAGAGGGCGGTCGGGTCGCGGTGGATGAGTCCGGTGATCAGCTGCAGGAAGAAGAAGATCAAGGTGACGAGCACGGCGACGCCGAAGAGCACGTTGTAGACGGAGAGGTAGGACGGGTCGGTGAGGTCGACGAGGGTCGTGGTGTCGAAGGCGGCCCAGACGGACTCGAACATCCAGGCCGCGGCGGCGCCGATCGAGGCGGCCAGCCAGTCGAAGGGTGCGGAGATCAGCGAGGCGGTGCTCTCGCCGACCTGATCGCAGACCGCTGCGATGACCGGGACGTCGCAGACGCTCATCATCCGACCCCGTGGATGCGCGGCTCGCCTCAGACGGCCTGGCCGACGTTCCAGAAGAAGTTCGTCAACGTCACCGCGGCCCCGCAGATCACGGCCGCGCCGCACGCGATGAGGACGCCGGCCTTCCCGCGGGAGGCCAGGTGCGGGTTCGACGAGTTCGCGCCGAACCCCCACACGATTGCCGCGACGATCAGCGCCAGCACGGCCAGGATCAGTCCGACCGTCATGACGGCGCCGACGATGATGCGCAGCTGCTCGATGCCGGGCAAACCGGTGCCATTGGGGTCGATGTCGATCATGGGGAGCTCCTCGGTCGAATGGGAAGGGTCGACTGAGAGGTGCGCTGGTCGTACCCATGCCAGCAGGTGTCGGTTGGTCAACCGTGCACGGCAACATGCACAGTTCATGCTTTCGACGAGCGGGCCCTGAAGAGGCAGTGGGGCAGTTCCCTCGTGTCACGTGAATGGCTTGCGCGGGCCGAAGCCCGCACAAGCCAGCCTCATTCCTTGTCAAGCTCTATTAGCGCCCCACCAGAAATCTGGGTGTGCAAAGAGTGGTTCCCACTCCAACAATTCTAGAGTTCTATCGGGTGTCTGCAGTGCGCGGGGGAGTCCCGATTCATGAAGGAGCAACTTTCCCGTGTCCTTTTCGCCATGCAGGCGACGCAGCTCGATCGTCGTTTCCATTCCGGACGAGCTTGCCTCGGTCATGCGCCACGTATCGATTGGCTGACGGCCCCAAATGGGGAGTCGCAGCGGGAAGGCAAGCTGTACTGCGGGCGGAAAGGAGCGCTTCTGGCCTGGGGTTACCGGTAGCTCATCGCGACGACCTTTCTCGGTAACAAGCACGCCATCAACTGGGTTGTAGATGCGGCGTTCGGCGAACTCAGGGCTCCAGGTTTCCCAGCAGCCAGCATAGGCTGATGTCCAGATCTCATGGATAGTGGGCGCATTCCCGGCTCTGTGATCTCGAACAAATCCATGGATCTCGCCGAGTTCACCAACTGGAGGTGGAACCTCGCCGATTGACAGTAGGGTGGCAATTGAACGAACTAGCAGATCCGTGGTCATACTCCCGCCTCCTTGCCACCTGGGAACTTGCAGACAACCGTCTTGTAACACTGCCATCGATGACCGACTCCAATCGCCGAGTAGTAAGTGAAGCGATGGTTGTAAAGACGATCCGTGACAACTAGGGTCCGGGGCTCAATGTGATATTTGGCTGCGCCTCGGTCGAATAGGAGCGATCCCGAATCGGTGTACCTAGTGCGGAATACGTAATTGGGGCCACTGCTCGGGCCCAGATTGATTGCATCTAGGTAAGAAGGGGCTGCATATCCATTCTGGCGATAGAGCGTCGGGTAGATGCTGGCCGTAATCTGCCTCCCCGACAGGGAGGCCCAAGAATATGAAACCTTGGCGTAGGCATAGGAGCCTAGGTTTAGTACAACCTTGTTCTGAATAGTGGAACGCGATAGCCACTTTCCTTCGCGGCGAAGCCCGTAGACAAGTGTTGCGCCAATCGTCTCCTTATAGGTGGAGTTGATTACGCGATAGGTTCCGGTTAGGCCGCCCGTGCCCGGTGTGCTCGCCGCAACTCGGGCAAGATCCGTGCGTGACGCGCCGGTCTCCTCGGAAGCTGCGCCGTCATCAGTCGGCTTCGGCTGAATGGAATCAACTGCGGCGGCCGCGGAATCGTCATCGAGTCCGGTTAGGCTAACGCCCATCCCGGTCTCGACATTGTAAGCATAGGTCGTTCCCGTGGCCGCAGTCCGAAAGAAGCTGCTACTTTTGTCTGAGAGGGGTGAAATCACCTGTGCGTCAAGATTTGCATCCCCCGTGGATTGAGAGAGTTGAACAGTTGTTTCGTTGCACGAGACTTGTTGCTCTGTCGCTGGATCAATTCCGGACTGACCGGCTGAGATCGCCTCATCTGCCATCTCCGCACAGGCGGCCTCCGCCCATGCTACGTTGTCGACGTCTGTTGTCGTAAACGACCATGCTGGTGAACGCACGCTGACGACTGTACCGGTTTCCCCGGACGGCCCCCGAACGTCAACTTGCCAGTAATACGTGGTGTTCATCGCAAGAGTGCCCTGGGGGACATCAAACGCTCCGTCCAGCCAATCGCTGTCTACCTCGGGAACAGAAAGTCCGGCAATGCTGGTTGATACTCGATATCGGACCTGAGTCCCTGGGGCGAAGTCATCATTCTGTGTAGATGAAACCGACAGCGACGGTGAGGTCGGCGTAAACGCACCATCAGCCAAGTCTGGCGCTAGCGGCTTGCTGCTCCAATCGCCGAGACCAAACTGGTAAGAATTGGTATCTGCCTGACTCCCGATCGACCCACCGCCGACTCGCGCAGAGATCCTGTGCGCGCCTGCGGTGGCAGCAATGTAGACCTCGGTTGAGGTCACAGAGCCCGTCATGGCCAAGGGATCCAATTCGACATCATCAACCGAGATGACTGTCGACGCGTCACTAGTCGACGCGATCGGCGCTGATACAACGCAGATAATCTCTTCCGTCGGAACGACAGCATTCCATGAGCCAGCAGAATACGGTGCGGGGCAGGCAATGCTGGGCACGGTGGCATTGAAGTACCAGCCCTGCAAGTCGATCACGTAGTTTGTGGCATCGGCGACGTTGTTTAGGCTAATCTTGCCATTGCTGCCCAAAGGAACAGTAATAGTGTTTGATCGGATCGTTCCATCGTCGAAATTGATCGATGTAGTATTCGGGCGAGAGGTCCCATCCGCCCACACCGTTGCATTTCCTGGCCCATTCGTCGCGAGGCTGGTCAATGTCAATACGGCGGCAGTAATGCCCGAACCCATGGCTGGAGCTCCTGCGCGCCCAGCAACTTGAATTGCCCGCGTCTCATTCTTTCCCAATGGGCCGAATTCAGGAGTTCGGCTATCAAAGACTCGTCCCGTGGCTGGAGTAAACACCGCCCCCTTGGCGCCCGTCGCCGTGAAATACCCTTGGATATCAATAACCAAGTTGGTAATGCTGCCATAGTTGTAAATCGTCAACTTGCCGGCGGGCGAGAGCTTCACTTGCGCCTGCATCGAGGTCGCGACACTTCCCGCGTAGTTGAAGGAGTTTAGTGGCCGGGGTGTGCCGCTTGCATACGGTGTTAGGTATCCAGTGTTTGTCAATGTATTGACGGCAATTAGGTTTACGATCGCTGCCGATGCCCCGACGGGAATGTTTGCCGCGCCAGTGACTTGCACGTCAATACTGGCGCCATTCCCTAGACTGGATTTTGCTGCGCCAAGTCCGGATCGAGTGTCGACAATTCGGTTACCATTCATGGGGACAAATCCGCCCGGGGCCGTGCCGTCATCGCTCTCGGTGTAGTATCCTTGTACGTCGATCACTAGCCTGGCAACAGATTCCGTTTGCAGCTGAATGGTGCCATCGTCACTCAACGCAACTACGGCGGAGAAGGACGTGTTTTGCCTGTCATCGCCGCCGTAGATTCCCATTAGTGTCGACGGTGACTGGTCATTTGGACGGCCAAAAAGCTGGCCCTGCGCTGCAATCTCAGCAACTGTAGCCACGACGGAAACTGACCCCGCGCTGCCATCACTCGGCACTCCTGCAAGGCCGGCAACGTTCACAGTTCGCCAGGTGCGAGCGGGCATTGGGGTTGAGTACCCACCGAGTGCGTTCTTTGTGTCGAGGATACGACCGTTGGTCGGCACGAAGACTCCGCCCGTGCCAGTGTCGCTCAAGGCGTGAACGGGGGTGGCCGTCAGTAACGCCCCGATCAGCGCCACTGCGCCAAGTAGCGCCATGAACATTGGCCATTGCTTGACGCTTGGCTCGACTGTTGTTGTTTGCATGTGTGTCCTTTGCCTCACGACGTGTTGGCATGAGCTGAGCTGTGTTCGCGGCAGATGAAGGGACGCTTGGTCCCCTGTTCCTGCTGGAGGCGCGAAGGTGTCGCCGCGCTCCAGTCCGCGTCGTCAAGTATGAGCCCCGTGACGACCTCGCCTGGCCACCTGTCCACCGCACGAGCTGTACGCTGCGTCCTGACGGGGTGCCGGCGGATCGTTGACTCGAGGCTCGCGACATTTCCGCTGGCGGGCCGATCGCCGGAAGGCAGTAGCCACGCACCTGGGTCGTGCGCGTGCTTTCGATGACCGGGCTACTCGATACACGTCGACGCCGCGCGCACAGAAGTTGTTCGGTTGGCCTGCTCCTGCCTAGATCGAATAGGCGGTCAGAATGTTCCGCCGAGACGCAGCAGGAACTGAGCCCACGCTTGTCCGAGCCCCGCGAGGACTGCGGCGCCGCAGGCGACCCAGAGGCCGAGGCGGGCTCGGGTGGCCGTTTGGTAGTGGCCGTTGGCGGTGGCGAGGGCCCAGGTGATGGCGCTGATGATGATCATGAGCACGGCGAAGATCAGCGTGTAGGTCATGAGGGCGCCGATGATGTTGCGGAGTTCGGCGGCGCCGCCGACGGCGCCGAAGTCGGGGAAGATGTCCATCTCATGTGCTCCGTCCTGGTTGGCATCCCGAGAGGCTGATCGTGCCGCCGTCGATGTCGCCGGCGGCGTGGGCGTTCAGCCAGTCGAGTGCGTCGACGGCGGGCTGGGTTTGTCCGCCGGGGTGGATTTCGAGGTGCAGGTGCGGGCCGGTGGACTTGCCGGCTGAGCCGACGTCGCCGATGTGCTGTCCGGCGGCGACGCTGTCGCCGACGGCGACGTGGATGCCCGATTCGTACATGTGCGCGTAGAACGACGCGACCGGCTGCCCGTCGATGGTGTGCTCGATGATGATGAGTCCGCCGTAGGTGCCGCGTTGGCCGGCGAAGACGACGCGGCCGTCGGCGATGGCGAGTATCGGGGTGCCGGCCGGGGCGGCGAGGTCGCTGCCGGCGTGGAACGCGCGGGCGCCCGTGACGGGGTCGATGCGCCAGCCGAAGCTGTCGGTGCTCGTGTACGTGCCCTCCGGGAGCGGGAAGACGACTCGGGAGGTCTCCGGCACGCCGGGATCGGCGCCGCCGGTCCCGGCGCTTGCGCGGGTGAGCGCGGCGAGGATCGCTTCGGCGACCGGCTGGTACTCCCGGTACCGATCGGGGAAGGCGCTGACTTCGACAGCCTGCGCTGCGGCGCCGGGGTCGAGTTGCTGCCAGCCGGGGACGTCGAGCAGTCCTCGCGGTGAGCCGCCGTTTGGGCCGAGCGGTCCGCCGATGAACGCGCGGGTCTGGTAGCCGGCATCCATGAGTTCGGCGACGGTGCCCCAACCTGCGGCTGGGCGCATCTGGAAGATGCCGAGGGAGTCGTGGTCGGAGGCATCCCCGTCGTTGGGGTAGTCGGCCGATTCCGGGTAGGCGCCGGTGTTGGCGAGCATCCGCAAGCGCGACTCGGTGAGCCCGGCCATGAGGGCGACAATGACGCCGGCACGGCCGACGCCGGGGGTCTGCGATCCGATCGTGGTGATCGTCGCCGCGTGCGCGAGCTGCTGCTTGTCGAGGGTGACGCTCGTGCCCGAGCGGGTCTTCGCGGTGAGGGTGTCGGGGACGTCGCCGACGACGAGCGAGCCAGACGCGCAGGATGCCATGGCCGGGTTGACGAGGGCGGCGACGGCGACGACGGTGCCGAGCGGGCCGATGATGATGAGGGCGATGAGGATGCCGATGAGCTTCTTCATGTGCCGGCCTCACTCGAGTGGTGCGTCGAGACGGGAAAGGCGCAGCAGTGCGCACGGGTCGTCGGCGGGGCAGACGACGAAGACGGTGAAGGCGACCGGGCGGCTCGAGTGCTGCGGCTCGGTGTTCCAGATGCCCTCGCGATGCCGGGTGCCGGTGATCGTGAAGGCAGCGGCACCACGCGGGATCTGGCCCGTCGCGGCTTGGGCGACGGCGGTCCTCCAGGCGGCGGGTTCGGTGACGGTGTCGATCTCGAGCCACTGGCGGGTGCCGTACTCGCGGAGCTGCGCCCACATGTCGGTGCTTGGCAGGTAGTCGCGGATGTCTGCGGCGAGACCCGCGGCTTCGTCGTGGTCGGCGGCGTCGACGAGGGGCTGCTGCCAGGTGACGAGGCCGTCGGATGAGCGGGTGTCCCAGGTGAAGAGAGCACGGGCGACATCGCGCGCGAAGCGGTCGGCCTCGGTCGTCTCGAGCACCGGGCGGGGCGCCTCGATCCGGGCGGCGGGTACAACTGCGGCAGGCTCCGTGCTCGGCGTCACCGCCGTGTCAACCGACTGCGTCGTCTCGGTGTTGTCGGCGAGCAGTCCGTAGAGTCCGAAGCCGATGAACGCAAGGAGGACGACGCCCGTCGAGATGAGTGCGACCAGCAGCCGGCGGCGAGGAGCGAAGCGCATCGGTCGGCCTCACGCGGAGACGTCGAGCTTCGCCGAAGCCGTGCTCGCGTCGTCGGCGCGCAGTGCCCGAAGCCGTTCGGCGAACTCGACGGTGCCGGCGAGCGTCGCGGTGAACTGCTCCCACTGCTCGGCGGTGAGGTCGCGGGCGATCTCGTCGGCGTCGTATCGGTTCCACCAGCCGTCGAGGTCGCCCCAGAGGTAGACGAAGTGCTTGACCGGCAGCGTCGTGGCGGTCGGCACGGCGGGTGCCGGCGTCGCACCCCGCTTGCGGGTGCGAGCCGATCGGACGCGGGCGAGCGCCTCCTGCGCGAGCCTTTCGAGTTCGGCGGCGTTGGATGCCTGCTCGGCAGTGCGCAGGTGCGCTGCGGCTTGGAGCGCAGCATCCTGCGTGCTCGTCGGCTGCGAGGCGTCCGCGCCGATCGCTTCGATCTCGGCGATCGCCATGCCCGCATTGACCCGCTGGAACTCGGGCTTGACGGTCGCGCCGGCCTCGATCGCGGCGAGCGCCTGCGCGGCACGGGCGCGGGTCTCGTCGTCGACGCGCTCGTCGTCGGCGATGTCCTGCAGCTTGCCGACGCGCTCGAGGGTGTTGAAGGAGTGTCCGCCGACGAGCTGGGCCGCTTGGACGCGGGTGTCGCCGCGGTGCTCCCAGAGGTCGGCGTCCGACGGTGCCGATCCGGGATCGGTACCGTGCGACCTGGGGTTTTTTCCGCCGGCGGTGAATCGTGTGGCCTGCTGGCGGCGTGCGGCATCCTCGGCGAGGAGGATCACCGCCTCCCGGTAAAGGGCGGCCGCCTCGATGGTGTTGAGGGGCTTGTGCAGGCTGTTGTCGTCCTGCTCGGCGAGCAGGCGCTCGAGCTCGTCGGAGATCCCCGACCGCACCCACACATTGACGGTGCGCACCCCGAGCCGCTGCAGCGCCGCGAGGCGGCGCGCGCCGCAGACGAGCAGCCCGTCGGGCGTGACGGTGATCGGCTGCAGCAGGCCGTGCGCCTGGATCGAGGTCGCGAGGGCGTCGATGTCGCCGAGGTCGGCGCGGTGGCGGGCGCCGACGCGGATCGAGTCGAGCGTGCGCGCGACTTCGACGTGCCCGCGGTCGGCGGTCACGAGAGCATCCTCGGGGCGTTGACGACGACGGGCTCGACGAGGTCTTCGTCGCCGAGCAGGTCGCGCACGGACTCGCCGCTGATGAGCCGGTAGAGGATGCCTCGTCCGCGCATGGTCTGCTCGCGGACGTCGTCGCAGGAACCGAGCAGAGCCCGCAGCATGGTCGTCCAGGCCCGTTGCGGCAGGTCGAGCAGCACCCGGGTGGTGACGTCGCGGCGGAGCGTGTCGAACGCTGAGATCCGCGACGGGGCATCCGCGAGGCGTCCGCAGACGAGTTCGACGCCTTCGTGCGAGCGGGACTCGGGCCAGCCGAGGAGTACGAAGAACGTGACCGCGTCGTGCACGGCGGAGGCGACGACGCGGTGCTGCCCGGCCACCTCGAGGACCTCGTCGGCCGGTGCCGAGCGGAACGCCGGGTGGTACTCGGGCAGTTCGTGCTCGCGATCGCTGAACCGCTCGGCGTCGTGGTGCACCGAGACCTCGGCGCGGCGTGCTTTGTCGACCGAGCACAGCAGCCCTTGCGAGCGTTCCTCGGCGATGCAGGTGATTTTGACCGCCTGCGTGACGACCGCCCACGGGTCGTCGGCCCGCACGGTCGCCGCGGCCCGCATCACGACGAACGCGGCGGTCGCGGCCTCCCACGGGTCGAGGCCGTGCTTGCGCGCGAGAGCCGCGTACCGCTGGGCGGTGAAGGCCATGAGTTCGGATGCCTCGGGGTCGCGGCGCCAGGCATCCTGACCGGCCGAGCCGAGCCGCGTGAGGAGGCGACGGAGCCCCTCGGAGTCGCGGAAGGTGAGCGGGCGGGCATCCTTCGCCCCTGGGTTCTGGTTCATCGCGGCACCTCTCGATTCGTCGGTGTGCATGTCCGCGGTCAACACGATGGACATCGCTCACCTCCGCCCGAGGCCGTGCCGGTTGAATGCCGGAGTCTCCGGCGCGCGCCCGAACTCGGAGAGGGGCGCCAGCCTGCGAGTGCGATCCCGGATCGCCCGGCCCGCGCTCGTCGGCACGTTGCGTGCGTGGCGGACGAGCGCCGACTCGAGGTCGATGCCGAGGCCGGCGACGCGTCCGGCGCCCTGCGTGAGCAGGTCCGACGCGCGAACCCAGGCGACGCCGCGCTGCCCGGGCGCGCCAGGTGCGCCCGGCGCTGGCGCGGTGTGCGGCCGCGTGCGGCCGGTGA
>NZ_WSTA01000117.1 GCF_009789225.1 Agromyces seonyuensis
GACCGCCCGAGCCCGCCCGGCGCGTGCGCGGCCGACGAGGCCGATCGCCGTGGCGACCGCGACGAGGGCGGCGGCGGCGGCGAGCGCGAGCGGCAGGTCCATGACGGGGATGCTAGGCAGCGCGGCCGCCGGCCGGGCGCAGTGTGTCCGAGTGTGACGGGCGGCGAGGCCGCGAGGCATCCTCGATCGGGTGCGCCCGCGGCCGGCGTCGAGGCGGCGGCCGCGCGCCGATCGGCGGGGCAGGGTGCGTGCGAGGCATCCGCGACTACTCTCGAGAGGGTGAGCGAGCCGATCCCCACTCCGTACGAAGACCTCCTCCGCGACGTGCTCGCGACGGGCGCCGAGAAGTCCGACCGCACCGGCACGGGCACGACGAGCGTGTTCGGGCGGCAGTTGCGCTACGACCTCTCGCAGGGCTTCCCGCTCATCACGACGAAGCGCGTGCACTTCAAGTCGATCGCCTACGAGCTGCTGTGGTTCCTGCGCGGCGAGTCGAACGTGCGCTGGCTCCAGGAGCACGGCGTGACGATCTGGGACGAGTGGGCCGACGAACGCGGCGAGCTCGGCCCGGTCTACGGCGTGCAGTGGCGCACCTGGACGGGCCGCGACGGTCGCGTCACCGATCAGATCGCCGACGTGATCGACCAGATCCGCACGAACCCCGACTCCCGTCGGCTCGTCGTTTCCGCGTGGAACCCGGGCGACATCCCCGACATGGCGCTCGCGCCGTGCCACGCGCTGTTCCAGTTCTACGTCGCCGACGGCAAGCTCTCGCTGCAGCTCTACCAGCGCAGCGCCGACCTCTTCCTCGGGGTGCCGTTCAACATCGCGAGCTACGCGCTGCTGACGCACATGGTCGCCCAGCAGACCGGCCTCGAGGTCGGCGACTTCGTCTGGACGGGCGGGGACTGCCACGTCTACGACAACCACCGCGAGCAGGTCGCCGAGCAGCTGACCCGCGAGCCCTACCCATACCCGACGCTGCGCTTCGCCCGGAAGCCCGACTCGATCTTCGACTACGAGTTCGACGACTTCATCGTCGAGGACTACGTCCACCACCCGGCGATCCGCGCCGCGGTGGCCGTGTGACCGCCCCCCGGCTCGGGCTGATCTGGGCCGAGGCCCGCGATCGGGTCATCGGCGCCGGCGGCGGGATGCCGTGGCACGTGCCGGAGGACCTCGCGCACTTCAAGGAGGTCACCCTCGGCGCCCCCGTCGTGATGGGGCGGCGCACGTGGGAGTCGCTGCCGCCGCGGTTCCGGCCGCTGCCCGGCCGTGCGAACCTCGTCGTCACGCGCGATCCCGAGTGGGCGGCCGACGGCGCCGTTCGGGCATCCTCGCTCGAGCAGGCCCTCGCCCTCGCCGCCGAATCGATCGACGCCGCTGAGTTCGACGAGATCGAGGATGCCTCCGCGCCGACGATCTGGATCATCGGGGGCGGACAGCTCTACACGGCCGCGCTCCCGCAGGCCGACGTGCTCGAGATCACCGAGCTCGACCTCGCGGCCGACGGCGACACCCGCGCTCCCGCGCGCGGGCCCGAGTGGCGCGTGACGGTCGAGTCCGGGTGGGCGACCTCGCGAACGGGCATCCGATACCGCTTCCGAACGCTGCAGCGCTGACGCCGCGGTCGGTCGGAGGGGCCGCCGAGGCGATAGCCTGGAGGGCGTGACTCGTGAGAACCCCTTCGGCCAAGTGCTCGTCGCCCTCATCACCCCGATGACCGCCGACGGCGAGGTCGACTGGCCCGCGGTCGAGCAGCACATCGACGACGTCATCTCGGCCGGCGCCGACGGCATCGTCGTGACGGGCACGACCGGCGAGACGTCGACGCTCACCGACCCCGAGAAGCTCAAGCTCGTCGAGGTCGGCAAGTCAGTCTCGGCGGGCCGCGCGAAGATCATCACGGGCGGCGGCTCGAACGAGACCGCGCACGCGATCGAGCTCTACCGAGCCTCCGAGAAGGCCGGCGCCGACGGCATCATGATCGTCACGCCGTACTACAACAAGCCCACCCAGGCGGGCATCCTGACCCACTTCCGGCTCGTCGCCGACGCGACCGACCTGCCGGTCATCCTCTACGACATCCCGGGGCGCACCGGGGTGCCGATCAAGTACGAGACGATCCTGCGCCTGGCCAAGCACCCGAACATCCTCGCCGTGAAGGACGCCAAGGGCGACTTCAGCGAGGTCAGCCGGGTGCTGAACCAGACCGACCTTATGTACTTCTCCGGCGACGACGCCAACGTGCTCCCGCACCTGGCGATCGGCGCCACGGGCCTCATCGGGGTCACGGCGAACATCGCCCCGGCGCCGTACCGCACGATCGTCGACGCGGTGAACCGCGGCGACCTCGCCGCGGCGACCGAGCAGCACCGCAAGCTCGAGCCGCTCGTGCGGGCGACCATGACCCACGTGCCCGGCACCGTCGCGGCGAAGTACATCCTCCACGGCCTCGGCCGCATCGGCTCGCCGCGCGTGCGGCTGCCGCTCGTCGGTCCCGAGGAGTGGGAGGCCGCCATGATCGAGGACGAGATCGGGCTCGTCTCCGGTATCGACGGCGTCGACTTCTCCCGATTCCGCCCCGATCGCAACGCCGCCGCCGGCGGCGCCCTGCCGAAGATCGCCGGCACCACGCGCTGACGGTCCCGGCCCGCGGGCCGGACCGACCCATCCAACCGAACATCGTACAAAGGAGGGCGCATGCCCGACGACATCATCGCCCCGGCGCCGCTCGCGGCCGGGACGCTCCGCATCATCCCCATCGGCGGCCTCGGCGAGGTCGGCCGCAACATGACCGCGTTCGAGATCGACGGCAAGATCCTCATCGTCGACTGCGGCGTGCTCTTCCCGGAGGAGCACCAGCCGGGCGTCGACCTGATCCTGCCCGACTTCGGTTTCCTGAAGGACCGTCTCGACGACATCCTCGGCGTCGTGCTCACGCACGGCCACGAGGACCACATCGGCGGCGTGCCCTACCTGCTGAAGCTCAAGGGCGACATCCCCCTGCTCGGCTCGCGGCTGACGCTCGCCCTCGTGGAGGCGAAGCTCAAGGAGCACCGCATCAAGCCCTACACCCTGCAGGTGAAGGAGGGGCAGGTCGAGGAGCTCGGCCCGTTCGAGCTCGAGTTCGTCGCGGTCAACCACTCGATCCCGGATGCCCTCGCCGTCGCGATCTTCACCGACGCGGGCTCGGTGCTCGCCACGGGCGACTTCAAGATGGACCAGCTGCCGCTGGACGGTCGCCTCACCGACCTCCGCGAGTTCGCCAAGCTCGGCGAGGACGGCATCGACCTCTTCCTCGTCGACTCGACGAACGCCGACGTGCCGGGCTTCACGCCCCTCGAGCGCGAGATCGGCCCGGTCCTCGACCAGGTCATCTCGCGGGCGACGAAGAAGGTCGTCGTGGCGAGCTTCTCGAGCCACGTCCACCGCGTGCAGCAGGTGCTCGATGCCGCCCACGCCAACGGCCGTCGCGTCGCGCTGCTCGGCCGCTCGATGGTGCGCAACATGGGCATCGCCGCCGACCTCGGCTACCTCAAGGTGCCGGACGGCGTGCTCGTCGACTACAAGAAGGCCGGCGACATCCCCGACGACAAGATCGTCTACATGTCGACGGGTTCGCAGGGCGAGCCGATGGCCGTCCTCAGCCGCATGGCCAACCGCGAGCACCAGGTCGAGATCGGCGAGGGCGACACGGTCATCCTCGCCTCGAGCCTCATCCCGGGCAACGAGAACGCGGTCTACCGAGTGATCGACGGCCTCACGCGCCTCGGTGCGAACGTCGTGCACAAGGCCAACGCCCGCGTGCACGTGTCGGGCCACGCGGCCGCCGGCGAGCTCCTCTACTGCTACAACATCCTCCAGCCGAAGAACGTGCTGCCGATCCACGGCGAGTACCGCCACCTCGTCGCGAACGCGAAGATCGCGCAGTCGACGGGCATCTCGCCCGAGCGCACCTTCATCGGCCGCAACGGCACCGTCTACGACCTGAAGGACGGCGACGTGCGCGAGGCCGGGCAGCTCGACCTCGGCTTCGTCTACGTCGACGGTTCGACGGTCGGCGCGATCACCGACGCAGACCTCAAGGACCGCCGCATCCTCGCCGAGGAGGGCTTCATCTCGGTCATCGTCGTCGTCGACGCCCAGACGGGCAAGATCGTCACCGGCCCCGAGGTGCACGCGCGCGGCTTCGCCGAAGACGACGCGGTGTTCGACGAGGTCAAGCCGAAGATCAGCTCGGCGATCCTCGACGCCGTGCAGTCGGGCACGCAGGACCCGCACGCGCTCCAGCAGGTCGTGCGCCGCACGGTCGGCACGTGGGTGAACCGGCGCCTGCGCCGACGCCCGATGCTCGTGCCGGTCGTCATCGCCGCCTGAGGCGGGCATCCGGATGCGACGGCCGGGCCGGGCGATTCCCGCCCGCCCGGCCGTCGCGGTCTTCGGCGCGGATGACGCGGCCGAGCGCAGTCCGCGATCGGCACCCCGAGCCGACCCCGAGACGCCCCTGATTCCACCCCGAGGGGGATACCGCCCGCGCACAGCGACCCCATAGGCTCGGCTCGGCCCGGCCCCCGAACCGCCGGGCGATTCCGACCCGAAGGAGTGTTGTGGGCGTCTGGCGCAAGTGGGTCTTCCCCGCCATCCGAATCGTCCTCGTCGCCGCGATCGCCGCGGCGCTCGTCAAGCTGGCGTTCTTCCCCGACCGCGATCCCTCGGCCGCCGACGCACTCGTGCCGACGGGCACGGTCGTGGAGCCCGACGTCGTCGTCGAGCGGGGGTCGATCGCGAACGACCTGCGCCTGGACGGCACGGTCAACGCCGACGCCGCCGTGCCGGTCAAGGCAGCCGCGACCGGCGAAGTCGACGAGGTGTTCGTCGCGGTCGGCACGACCGTGACCGCGGGCCAGAAGCTCTTCGACATCAAGGTCGCCAACGAGGTCGAACCGGTCGAGACCGTCGGCGAGGACGGCGTCCCGGTCGTGACGGTGCCGAAGCAGACCTACCGGTACGAGAAGGTGCTCGCCCCGGTGGCGGGCGTGCTCTCCTCGCTCGACGTCATCGCCGGGCAGCCCGTCTCGACGGGCGCCGTCTCGGGGCAGGTCGCACCGCCGAGCTTCAACGTCACGGCCACCCTCAGCCCCGAGCAGCAGTACCGGCTCGCGAGCGCGCCGACCGAGGCGACGGTGACGATCACGGGCGGCCCGGCCCCGTTCGCGTGCGGCGGTCTCACGATCACGACGCCGCTCTCGGGAGCGGGCGGCGGTGACGGCGCGACTGGCGTCTCGACGGGCGTCGAGGGGTCGGGCACCACCGTGCGCTGCGCCGTGCCCGGCGACGTCCGGGTCTTCCCGGGACTCGCGGCGAAGGTCGTGATCTCAGCGGGCGCCGCGGCCGACGTGCTCGTCGTGCCGGTGACGGCGGTCTCCGGCGGCGCCGAGAGCGGCGTCGTCTGGGTCCTCGACGAGTCGGGGGAGCAGACCGAGCAGCCGGTGAAGCTCGGCATCACCGACGGGACGCAGGTCGAGGTCGTCGAGGGGCTCGCCGAGGGCGATCGCGTCCTGCAGTTCGTGCCCGGCGCCGCCGGCGAGGCGAAGCAGGAGGCGTGCGTTTCCTCCGACGGCATGACCTGGTGCGGCGAGGTGACGCAGTGACCCTGGTCGAGGCGCACGGCGTCGGGCGTCGGGTCGAACTGCCGGACGGGTCGCGGCTCGACATCCTGCAGGGCGTCGACCTCGTCGTCGAGGAGGGCGACCGCATCTCGATCGTCGGCCGTTCCGGCTCGGGCAAGTCGACGCTGCTGAACCTCCTGGGGCTGTTGGATGCTCCGACCGACGGCGAGCTGGAGTTCCAGGGCCGCGACGTGCGGCGCCTCTCCAGCGGTGCGCGCGACCGGTTGCGGGGGAGCGAGGTCGGCTTCGTCTTCCAGCAGTTCAATCTGCTGCCCGGCCGCACCGCCCTGCAGAACGTGCAGACGCCGTTGCTCTACGATCGCGGCTCCGGGTTCTGGCAGCGCGAGCGGCTCGCCCGCGAGATGCTCGAACGCGTCGGGCTCGGCGCGCGGCTCGAGGCCAAGCCCGATCGGCTCTCCGGCGGCGAGCAGCAGCGCGTCGCGATCGCCCGCGCGCTCGTCCGGAAGCCGAAGCTCATCCTCGCCGACGAGCCGACCGGCGCCCTCGACCTCGAGACCGGCGCCGAGGTGATGTCGCTCATCGAGTCCGTCGCCGACGAGAGCGGCGCCGCGCTCGTCACCATCACGCACGACCTCGCGATCGCCGCCCGCTCGAACCGGCACCTCCGCCTCGTCGGCGGCCGTCTCGAGCCGTTGGATGCTGCGCCGTCGGCGCCCGCGGTCCCGGCACCGGGCACGCTCGCCTCCTCCGTCGATCCCGCCCTCGACGAACGGCTCACGGCATGATCCGCGCGCTCGGACGCGCGGCGACGGGTGCCGTGTCGACGATCGTCGAGGCAGGGGAGGAACTGCGCATCCATCGCGGCCGCGTGCTGCTCTCCCTCGTGGGCGTCGCCGTCGCGATCTGCGCGCTCGCGACCGTCGTGGCGGCCGGCTCGATCGCCGAGCAGGCGATGCGGGAGCAGCAGGAACGCGACGGCGGCAGGCCGGCGACCTATCAGATCGACCTGTCCGGGATGAGCGGTCCGCTCGACCCCGCGACCGCCGCACCCGCGTGGGAGACCGCGCTCGCCCGGCACGGCATCGAGTTCGCCGCCAGATCCGCCCAGTTCATGACCGACGTGCAATTCGCGGACGGCGTCGTGAGCACCTCGATCGAGGCCGTCGATCCGGACTACGGCCCCATGCGGCGGGTCCAGCCGATCCTCGGCGAATGGTTCGCGGACGGCGACGCCGGACGGCTCGCCCCCGCGGTGATCGTGAACGAGAACTTCTGGGAGCGCCTCGGCAGCCCACCGCTCGAGACGCACCCGACGGTGCAGTTCGTCGGCGCGGAACCCCGCACCGGCGTGGTCGTCGGCGTCGTGGAGAATCGCGGGCAGTGGGACACCGACCCCTGGGCGTATCTGCTCTTCGACGATGCCGAGGCGCTCATGGCGCCGTCGCCGGACCCGATGTTCGGCGGGCTCTACGTCACGTACGCCATGTGGTTGCCGGAGGGCGATGCCGAGGCGATCGCCTCCTCGGTGGTCGACGCGCTCGAACTCGAACTGGCCGGCGTCGACGTGCAGGTGTCGCAGTACCGCACGGATTACGCGGCGTACGGCGACGATCCGTTCGCCCAGCTGAAGCTCGTCATCGGCGGCGTCGCCGCGGTCGTCCTGCTGCTCGGCGCGCTCGGTCTGCTGACGATCGCGCTCGTGACGGTGCGCACGCGCATCCGGGAGATCGGCATCCGCCGTTCGTTCGGCGCGACCGCCGGGCGGGTGTTCTTCTCGGTGCTGATGGAGAGCGTCGTCGGCACGTTCCTGGCGGGCGTCGTCGGCGTCGGCATCTCGATCGCGCTCGTGCGCAGCCCCCTCGCGGCGATGGCGCTGAACACCGACGACGTACAGGACCTGCCGGGCTTCCCGGTCGAGGCCGCCGTCGTCGGCATCGGCGCCGCGGTGCTCGTCGGGGCGCTCGCGGGCCTCATCCCGGCGCTCACCGCCGTCAAGGTGAAGGTCATCGACGCGATCCGCTTCTGAGCCGGATGACCGTGAGGGGCGGTTCCGCCGCCCCTCCCGCCTCCCGAAACCCCCGTGAAACATGTCGGGCGTACGCTCCCGCCATGGAGGCGGTCTCGATCAGACAGGCCGTCCCGTCGGACGGCCCCTTCCTCGCCGACATGGTCGTCGAGGCGGCGAACTGGCGCCCCGAGATCGCCCGGCCGCGCGTCAGCATCCTGGGCGACCCCGTCTACGCGTCGTACATCTCCGGCTGGCAGCGCCCCGCCGATCGCGGCGTCGTCGCGATGAGTGCCGACGGCGAGGCGATCGGCGCCGCCTGGTATCGCATCTTCCCGGCCGACGCGCCCGTCCACGGCCACGTCGAGCGCGGCGTGCCCGAGCTGATCATCGGCGTCCGGCCGATGTGGCGCGCGCAGGGCGTCGGGCGTGCGCTGCTGCGCCGGCTCATCGTCGAGGCCGGAGCGGCGGGCTACGCGCGCATCGGGCTGTCGGTGGAGCACGGCAACTTCGCCCAGGGGCTCTATCGGGCCGAGGGCTTCGAGCACCATGTCGACACCGGGGACCGCGACACGATGGTGCGCATCCTGCGCTGACGCGCCCGGAGCGGCCGATCGCCGGTTCCGCACACCCCGGGGGCGTTGGCGGGCGATGTCGGCGCGCGCCCCTACCCTGGACGCATGGCCGGCAGCACCAGCACGAACTCGCGCGCGTCGAAGACGCCCGCGCGCGGCAGCAGCGCGCGCGGCACGTCCCGGCCGGCGGCGCGTTCGGCGTCCAAGACGGCGCCCACCAAGAAGCTCCCGCGGAACGTCCCGACCGGGCCGAACGTCTTCGTCCGGATGTGGATGGGCCTCGCCCATGTGACGGGCGGCGCCGCCCGTGCGCTCGGACCCGAGACGCTCGGCAAGGAGGAACGTCGCGACGGACTGCCGTTCTTCCTCGTCCTGCTCGCGATCGCTGGCGCGGTGGTGGAGTGGTTCTTCATCAACGACGACCTCGCGCGCCAGTTCGACGCCTGGACGTTCGGCGGCCTCTTCGGCCGGCTCGCGTTCGCGCTGCCCGTGATCATGCTGTGCTTCGCCGTCTGGCTGTTCCGTCACCCGGCGAGCGTCCACGACAACACGCGCATCGGCATCGGACTCGGCCTGCTGCTCCTGACGATCGCGGGGCTCTCGCACCTGTGGGGCGGACAGCCCCAGCCGGCCGAGGGCATGCCGGTGCTCGCGCAGGCGGGCGGCATCCTGGGGTGGATGCTCGCGGCGCCGCTCATCGCGCTCATCACGGTGTGGGGCGCGGGCGCGGTGCTCATCGTGCTCGGGGTGCTCTCGATCCTCATCATCACGAAGACGCCGCCGAACCGCATCGGCGAGCGGCTCGGCGAGCTCTACCGCTGGCTGTTCGGTGCACCCGAGCGCGAGGCCGCTGCGCCCGCCGCCGAAGCGGCGACCAAGTCGAAGCGGCGCGGCAAGAGCGAGCCGGCGCCGCTCGACGGCTTCGACGACCTCGACGACGAGGCCGCGCCCGCGATACTGCCGTGGTGGCGGCGCAACGCGTCCAAGCGCGAAGAGGACCCCGACTTCGCGCACGCCGAGACGGCCGACCTCGACGCCGTGCTCGGCGCGGGCTCCGCGGTCGGCGGCTTCGACACGGCGCTCGAGGGCGCGAAACGACCGACGGCCGCCGACGACTACGGCACCGAGGTCCTGGCCGACCTCGAGCGCGCCGAGCGCGCCGTCGGCGCGTTCACGGGCGACGCGACGGCCGTGGCCGGCGCGGCCGCGCCGGCGGGCGC
>NZ_WSTA01000118.1 GCF_009789225.1 Agromyces seonyuensis
CGCCCGGCCGCGGCGAGCCGCCGCAGCACGTCCCGGCCCGCGGGCGGGCAGCGGTCGCCGTCGTCGGCGCCGGCCCAGTGCAGGGCCGAGACCTCGGCCGACGCGGCGGGCTCGGCGTCGGTCCGCGCGAGGAACACGTGCATCGAGACCATCCGGCCGTCGGGCTCCCCGTGCGCCTGGGTGCGCACCTCGAAGAGGTGCTCGAGCGCCGCGGGGTCGAACTCGAGCGCGACCTCCTCGAACGCCTCGCGGGCGGCCGCCTCGGCGGGCGTCTCACCGGGGTCGATCTTGCCGCCGGGCATGTACCAGACCTCGCGGCCGCGGGCCGTCACCATGAGCACCTTGCGATCGCGGATGACGGCGACGGCGGCCGTCAGGATGTCTGGCAGCACGGTCATCCTCCGAGCCTACGGCCCGTCCTCGCCGATGCCGGGGCGCCCGGGCGGCTGCGGCGCTCGGTCGCCCCGCTCGGGTTCGACGACCGTCCGGTTCGGGGGACGGTCGTTCGGGTCCATCCGGTTACGCTTCGACCATGGACGTTCGCCGCCGCTCCCGCCGCCGTCTCGCACTCGCGCTCGCGCCGCTGGCCGTCGCGGCGACCGCCGCGCTGACCTCCTGCTCCGCGGGGACGGGGGAGGCCCAGTACCTCGACGTCGCCGCAGCGTCCGGCGACCAGCGCATCGCCGTCGGGTCGCTCACCTGCAACGTCATCGGCGCGATCCCGACCTACACCGCCAAGGCCGCCGAGAGCGACGACCCGGTACTCACGGCGACCGTCGCGACGGAGCTCGAGGAGTACATCGTGCGCGTGCCGCTCGAGGGCGGCCTGCTGTTCGTCGGCACGGAGCCGTTCGACGCCGACGACGCGGGGATCGCCTTCGAGTCCTACGCGGGCGAGATCCTGGAGTCGAGCGACGGGCACGACGGCGACGTCGTCGACGACGCGGCGACGCTCGACGGTTCGCTCGCCTGCGGCTGAGCCGGCTGCGCCGATCGGCGCGATCGTGCCCCGGACTGGCCACGTAGGATTGCGGGAAGCCCGATTCCGGGCGGAATCCGCACACTTCACTGCACCATTGGAGCCACCGTGGCCGCACCCAGCCGACTCGACGCCGTCATCGCACTCGCCCAGCACCGGGGATTCGTCTTCCAAGCCGGAGAGATCTACGGCGGATCCCGCTCAGCATGGGACTACGGCCCCCTCGGCGTCGAGCTCAAGGAGAACATCAAGCGGCAGTGGTGGAAGTACATGGTCACGAGCCGCGCCGACGTCGTCGGCCTCGACTCGTCGGTCATCCTCCCCAAGCAGGTGTGGGTGGCCTCCGGCCACGTCGGCGTCTTCACCGACCCGCTCGTCGAGTGCCTCCACTGCCACAAGCGCTTCCGCGAGGACCACTTGCTCGAGGCCTTCGAGGAGAAGAAGGGCCGCGCTCCCGAGAACGGCATGGGCGACATCGTCTGCCCGAACTGCGGCACCCGCGGCCAGTGGACGCCCCCGCGCGACTTCAACATGATGCTGCAGACCTACCTCGGCCCGGTCCAGGACGAGTCGGGACTGCACTACCTCCGCCCCGAGACGGCCCAGGGCATCTTCGTGAACTTCGCGAACGTGCTGCAGTCGGCGCGCATGAAGCCCCCGTTCGGCATCGGCCAGATCGGCAAGTCGTTCCGCAACGAGATCACCCCCGGCAACTTCATCTTCCGCACGCGCGAGTTCGAGCAGATGGAGCTCGAGTTCTTCGTCGAGCCCGGCACCGACGACGAGTGGTTCCAGTTCTGGCTCGACTACCGCTGGAACTGGTACGTCGACCTCGGCGTCGACCCCGAGAACCTGCGGCTCTTCGAGCACCCGGCCGAGAAGCTCTCGCACTACTCGAAGCGCACGGTCGACATCGAGTACCGCTTCGGCTTCACGGGCAGCGCGTGGGGCGAGCTCGAGGGCGTCGCGAACCGCACCGATTTCGACCTCTCGACGCACTCGACGCACTCCGGCAAGGAACTCAGCTACTTCGACCAGGCGAACAACGAGCGCTGGATCCCGTACGTCATCGAGCCTGCGGCGGGCCTGACCCGCTCGCTCATGGCCTTCCTCGTCGACGCGTACCACGTCGAGCAGGTGCCGAACGCGAAGGGCGGCACCGACGAGCGCACGGTGCTGAAGCTCGACCCGCGCCTCGCGCCGGTCAAGGCCGCAGTGCTCCCGCTCTCGCGCAACGAGGCCTTGTCGCCGCTCGCGCGCGAGATCGCCGCGGACCTGCGTCAGCAGTGGAACGTCGACTTCGACGACGCCGGCGCCATCGGCCGCCGGTACCGCCGACAGGACGAGATCGGCACGCCGTTCTGCATCACGGTCGACTTCGACTCGCTCGAGGACAAGGCCGTCACGGTGCGCGACCGCGACACGATGCAGCAGGAGCGCGTCGCGATCGACGAGCTCTACGCGTACCTCGCCGTCCGCCTGAAGGGCGCCTGAGCCGCGGCGGTGCGGCATCCGCTCGATCGATCGGATGCCGCCCCGCCGAGGCCGAACGCGCGAGGCCCAGCCGAACCGGCTGGGCCTCGCGCAATTCCCGAGGATGCCGCGGCGCGCGGATGTCGGGCCCAGCGCGTCGCGACCGGGCATCCATCGGGTTCGGGATGTCGCGACGCCGGCGCCCGCCTGGTTCAGACGTCGAGCGCTCGCCCGGTCAGGCGCTGATCGGGGTGCGCCGGACGGGCTCGGCGCGGACCACCGTGATCGGCGCGTCGAGCATCGCGGCCGGCTGCGCGGCGGCCTTCGCCTGCTCGGCGTGGAGCCGGTCGAGTTCGGCACGGGCCGTGGCGACGTCGATCGGGCTCGTGATCGGCGCGATGTCCATCGCCTGCTCGAACGTCATGCCGCCGCGCAGGAGGTGCTTGCGGTGGGCGGCCTTGACGAGTCGGACGATGGCGAAGGACGCCTCGCCGCGCTTGCCGAGCTCCTCGCCGCCGACGGACTGCTCGCGGCGGCCCGGCGTGAGGAGGACGGGCAGTTCGAGGCTCGCGCCGGCGTGCCGGATGCGGACGATGAGCGCCGGGCGCGACGCCTCTCCGACGGAGACCGTGTCGCTGCGAACGGAGCGCACGTCGTCCCACGAGACGAGCAGCACGCGGGCGGGGCGGCGGCCCGCGCCGCTCCAGAAGGCGATGCCCTCGCCGTCGGCGAGGAGGGTGAAGCGGTAGCCCAGCCGGCGCACCGAGACCTCGGGGTAGAGGCCCTCGAATGCCTGCACGAAGGCGCGCGTGCGGGTGGCCGTCGCGGCGACGCCGTCGTGGGCGTCCCGCACGCGGAGCGTGCGGCCCGAGGCGCGGCGGCTGCGTGCGAAGCGCACGAGGACGACGATGCCGAGGGCGATGAGGATCGCGACGGCGAGCGGGCGGGCGAAGGCCGGACGCTCGGGCGTGGGCAGGAGCTGGATGCGAGTCTCGATGGCGTCGGCGAAGACGACCACTGCGAGCAGTGCGAAGAAGACGAACAGGACGATCGCGGCTTTGAATCCGCCGCCCGTGCGCTTCTTCGAGGTCATCGGGCCTGGATGCCTTCCGTGCGAGCGGCGGCGACGAGGCAGCGCCACGCGGAGACGACGACGATGGCGTCCGCGTGAACGCGCGCCACGACGTGGGAGGTGGAATACGGCTTCGCCATTGTCGGGCTCCAACGTCGTCGGCGCACAGTCGCTTCGGGGTGTGCGACCGTGTCGGGCATATGGGGGACATATGCGTAGCGGAGACTCTACTCCGCCCGACCCTGAGCACAAGCTGGAATCCATGAGCGACCTCTCATCATCGGCCGCTTTCTGGGAAGATCGGAGGATGGAACGGCTGGGCGAGCCGGCGCCGGCGGTCGCCGACGTCGTGGTGATCGGCGGCGGCGTCGCGGGACTGGTCGCCGCGCGCGAGTGCGCGCGGGTCGGACTCTCGACCGTCGTGCTCGAGGAATCCGACCGATTCGGCGGCTGCGTCCGACGCGTCGACCTCGGGGGCTACCTCGTCGACGCGGGCGCGTCGTACTTCGAGCAGGGCGACGGTTCCGTCGCCGAACTCGCGGCGGAGCTGGGCCTCGGCAGCGACATCGTCGCCGGCGGCGAGGAGGGCGTGCACGTCTGGGTGCCGCCGCTCGACGGCGCCGGCCGCTCGCGCGCGCTGCCGCTGCCCGCGGAGTCCATCTGGGGCGTCCCGTCGAACCCGCTCGCACCCGACGTGCGCGAGATCGTGGGCGGCCGCGGCGTCATGCGCGCGTGGGGCGACCGGGTCATGCCGTTCCTGAAGATCGGGCGGGCGACGAGCTTCGGCAAGCTCGTGCGCACGCGCATGGGCGACCTCGTCGCCGACCGGCTCGCGTTCACGACGCTCTACGGGCTCTTCGTCCACAACGCCGACGACGTCGACGTCGACCTCGTGGTGCCCGGGCTCAACCAGGCGATCACCCGCACGGGTTCGCTCTCCGGCGGCATCGCCGACGTCCTCGGCAACCGCCCCGACGTGCACGCGGCGGGCATCCGGGGCGGCATGACCCGCCTCGTCGACGCGCTGCTGCGCGATCTCGGGCACTACGACGCCCGCCTCGAGGCGGGCAGCTCCGTCGTCGCGCTCGAACCGTTCGACGGCGACGCGGCCCTCGCCGATGCCGACGCGGATGCCGCATCCGACGTGCTGGGCGATCCGCCGTTCCGACCCGCCGACCCGTATCGCTGGCTCGTCCGCGCCGAGGCACTCGACGGCGAGGAGCCCGTGGAGCAGCGCATCGCGGCCCGCTACGTCGTCGTGGCCGCGCCCGCCCGGGCCGCGCTCGGGCTGCTCGGCGGGCTCGGCGGCCCGTGGGCGAGCTTCGCGGCGGAAGACTGGCGACCAGGGGCGACCGACACCGTCGTGCTGCTGGTCGAGGCCCCCGAGCTCGACGCGGGCGAGCGTCGCGTGGTGTTCGTGCCCCGCGCCGACCCCGACATCGCCGCCCGATCGGTGGCCGACGAGACCGCGCGCTGGGAGTGGCTCGACGGGCAGACCGGCCCCGGCCTCCGCGTGCTGCGGCTGCACTACGACCCCGAGGCGCATCCCGAGCTCGAGGCGCTCGACGACGAGGCGCTCATCGACCTCGCCCTCGCCGACGCCGCCCGCGCGCTCGACGCCCCGCTCGACCGCGACCGCCTCGTCGGCGCCGCCCGGGTCGCCCACCGCGACACCGGCTCCGCGTTCCTCATCGGGCAGCGCGAGCGGATCGCGCTCGTGCGCAAGGCCGTCGACGCGGTGCCCGGCCTCGAACTCACGGGCGCATGGCTGGCGGGGCCCCGACTCTCGCGGGTCGTGCCCGATTCGCGCGCCGCGGCCCGGCGCATCCGACGTCTCGCGTTCCGCGGGGCGTCGGGCCGTGCCGACTGACCGGCCCGAACATACGGCGCCGAAGGACGGGGCGATCTGACGGGCCGATCAGCGCGCGACGAACGCGGTGCGCTCCTCGCGGAGGACGGCCCAGACCTCGGTGTCCGTCCACTCGCCCTTGAACCAGTCGTCGGCGAGGTGGGTCGCCTCGAGCCGCATGCCGAGTCGGGCGCAGAGCCGCGCGGAGTCGTCGTTGCGGCGGTCGAGGATCGCGTGCACCCGGTGGGCGCGCAGCCGCTCGAACGCGAGGTCGAGCACGGCGCCCGCGCCCTCGGACGCGAGCCCCCGGCCCTGGAAACCGGGGTGGAACACCCAGCCGATCTCCACGCGCGCGCTCTCGACCGAGTCGAGCCGCAGCATCACGTCGCCGACCACGCGGTCTCCGCCGCCGGCGCGGAGTGCCGGCTCGCCGACGAGCTCGCATGCGAAGTGGATGCCGTCGCCCGCGGCCGCGAGCACGGTCGAGGCCGCGCGCCGATCGGTGTGCTCCTGCGCCTCGGCGCGGTCGCGCTCGGGCCAGGGGATGAAGCGCAGCACGTCGGCCAGGCGCTGGTACTCCCACACGTCGTCGCCGTCGGCGGAGGCCAGCGGCCGGATGCGGAGCCGCGGCGTCTCGAGGGGCTCGGCGGCGAGCGGCGCGGCGTCGAAGGGCACCGCGAGCTCGGGGGCGTCCCCGCTCAGGAGGCGCTCCGCTCGGCGCCGGGGCGGCGCGGGGCCGAGGGGCCGCCGTCGACCGACGAGGGGCTCGCGGCGGTGCCCGCTTCACGGAACGCCGCGCTGCGGCGGCGGCCGAGGTCGTCGAGCTTCGGGGCGGACTGCGACGGCGCTCCCGGCACCACGACGCCGTGCACGGCCTCGAGGCCCGCGATCCACTCGGCCTGCTCGCCGCGGGCGGCGTAGTCGCGCGAACGCACCATGGGCGTGTGCAGGAGGCGGCCGACGAGGTGGCGCAGGGCCTCCTCGATGCGGCCGTCGGCGTCGCGGCCCGCGACGCGCTCGAGCTCGCCGTCGAGGACGTCGAAGAGGTGCTTGCGGAGCGCGACGACGGCCGGCGCGATGTCGAGGGCCTCGGTGCCGTGGCCGAACTCGCGCGCGGCGACGTGCACGATCTCGCGGGCGGCGTCGGTCTGGTCGAAGTCGCCGAGCGGCGCGTGGATGCGCACGGTCTCGAGGTCGAGCAACTCGACGCCGGTCACGTCGACGACGGCCGGGTCGACGTTGCGGGGCAGTCCGAGGTCGATCACGAGCTGGCGCTCCGCGGCGCGGAGCACGGCGTCGGCGGCGTGGAGGCGGGGGAGGGCGTCGTCGACGGCGAGCGCCGCCCGCCCGGCCTGGAGCAGCGCGGGGTCGACCACGAAGGCCTCGCTCGTCGTGCAGGTGACGATGAGCTCGGCGGCGGCGGCCTCGGCGTGGTAGTCGTCCTCGCGCACCCAGTCGAGCTCGTGCGACTTCGCGAACTTCGCCGCGCGTCCCGAGGGCGAATAGACGCGGATGTCGGCGGCGCCGCGGTCGCGCAGGGCCGCGAGCGAGGCGGCGGCGTAGCGGCCGGTGCCGACGAGGAGCACGCGCACGCCCGACCAGTCGGAGATGCGGCTCGAGGCGAGTTCGAGCGAAAGGCGCACGAGGGAACGGCCCTCGGCGCCGAGGCGCGTGTCGTTCTTCACGCGGCGCGAGGTGCGTGCGGCGGACTGGAAGAGGCGCTCGAGCTCCGGGGTGGTCGTGCCCTCGCCGTGGGCGCGGGTGAGCGCGCGCTTGACCTGGCCGGAGATCTCGCCCTCGCCGACGACGACCGACTCGAGGCCGGAGGCGACGGAGAAGAGGTGGTGCGCGACCGCCTGGCCGTGCACCAGGTCGACGGTCGAGCGCAGCTCGGAGGGCGCGAGGTCGGCGGTGTCGGCGACGATGCGCAGCGCCGAGTGGACGGGCTCGATGGGCGACTGCCCCTCGGGCACGTCGACGTCGAGGTAGGCCTCGAAGCGGTTGCACGTCGAGATCACGACGGCGCCCGAGATGCCGGCGTCGGAGGCGTCGGTCATCGCGCGCGCGGCGTCGGCGGCGCCCTGGAGTCGTTCCAGGAGGTCGAAGCCCGCGTTCTTGTGGCTCGCGGTCAGACAGATGAGCACCGTGGGATTCTACCGATGGTGGAACTCCGAATTCGCCCAGGATGACACTGAGATGACGAAACCTCGGCTCCGGCACCCGGCATCCTCCGAAGGAGCGCCTGCGAGACTGGACCCGTGAAGCTTCCCGACGCCCACCCGCTCGCTGCGGGCCGCACCGATCGCTCGCGCCTCGTGACCGCGCTGCGCGGCGGCGCCGCCGACACCGTCCCCGTCTGGTTCATGCGCCAGGCCGGGCGTTCGCTGCCCGAGTACCGCGAGCTGCGGGTCGGCACGCGGATGCTCGACGCGTGCCTCGAGCCGGAGCTGGCCGCCGAGATCACCCTGCAGCCGGTGCGCCGCCACGGCGTCGACGCCGCCGTCTTCTTCAGCGACATCGTCGTGCCGCTCAAGCTCCTCGGCGTGGACGTCGAGATCCAGCCGGGCCGCGGCCCCGTGTTCGGGCGCCGCCACGACACCGCCGAGGCCGTCGCCGAGCTCACCGCGATCGACCCCGACGGGCTCGAGGCGGCATCCGGCCCCATCGTCGAGGCCGTGCAGCGCACGATCGCCGAGCTCGACCGCACCGACGACGGCTCCGGCGCGGCCACGCCGCTCATCGGCTTCGCGGGCGCGCCGTTCACGCTCGCCGCGTACCTCGTCGAGGGCGGCCCCTCGAAGGACCATCTCGCCGCGCGCACCCTCATGCACGCCGACCCGGGCGCGTGGCGCGCCCTCATGGACTGGACGTCGGCGGTCTCCGGCAACTTCCTGCGCACGCAGGTGCTCGCGGGCGCCTCGGCCGCCCAGCTCTTCGACTCGTGGGCCGGCTCGCTCGGGCTCGCCGACTACGGCGATTTCGTGCAGGATGCCTCCGCTCGCGCGATCGGCGTCGCCCGCGACCTCGGCGTGCCCACCATCCACTTCGGCGTGGGAACGGGCGAACTGCTCCCGCAGATGGCCGCGGTCGGCGTCGACGCGGTCGGCGTCGACTGGCGCACCCCGCTCGACGAGGCCGCCCGCCGCACCGAGGGGAAGGTCGCGCTCCAGGGCAACCTCGACCCGGCCTACCTCGCGGCGCCGCGCGCAGTGCTCGAGGCGGCGGCCGCTGACGTGGTCCGACGCGGCCGCACGGCGCCGGGGCACGTCTTCAACCTCGGCCACGGGGTGCCGCCCTCGGCCGACCCCGGCGTGCTGACCGATCTGGTGGCGTTCGTCCACGAGGCCGGCGCCCGATGAACGATCGCCCCGCCGTTCCGGCCGGCCGACGCGACGTCGTCGTGGTCGGCGGCGGGGTCGCGGGGCTCGTCGCCGCGCTCGACTGCGCCCGAGCGGGCTACGACGTCGTCGTGCTCGAGGCGTCCGAGGTGCTCGGCGGTTGCGTCGGCCGCGTGGAGGCGGCCGGCGTCCCCGTCCCCCTCGACAGCGGTGCCGAGTCCTGGGCGACCCGCGGGGGCGCCGTCGCACCGCTCATCGACGCGCTCGGGCTCGGCGACGCGATCGTCGACCCGCACCCGGCGGGCTCCTGGCTCGTGACGGCGGGCCGCGGCGGCGCACTGTCGGCCGCGCCGACGCCGAAGACGGGCGTGCTCGGCATCCCGGCCCACCCGCTCGCGGCCGACGTGCGCCGCATCGTCGGGCTCGGCGGCGCCCTCCGGGCCGCGACCGACCGCTTCCGACCGCTCGGACGGCGACTGCACCGCGACCCCGTCATGCTCGGCCCGCTCGTGCGCGCCCGGCTCGGTGCCCGTGTGCTCGACCGGCTCGTGACCCCCATCGCCGCGGGCGTCTACTCCGCCGACCCCGAGGTGCTCGAGGTCGACTCGGTCGCGCCCGGACTGGTGGCGGCGACCCGCGAGCACCGCTCGCTCGCCCGCGGGGTCGAGGCGCAGCTCGCCGCC
>NZ_WSTA01000119.1 GCF_009789225.1 Agromyces seonyuensis
CAGGCGCGGCCGGCCGCGAGGTGGCGCAGCGCTGCGGCGAGGCGGCCGCGGGCGAGCGCGGCATGCGGCAGATGCGGCACGTCGAGCCGCTCGGCGACGCGCGCCGCGACGTCGGTTCGCCCGGCGAGCAGTCGTGTGAGCGCGGGGACGACCCGTTCGTCGTCGGCCTGCCGGTCGCGCGCGAGGTCGTACGCGGTGCGCTCCGGGGTGGTGCAGGGAACTCCGGCGTAACGGGCGAGGTCGCCGCTCGCCAGCACCAGCTCCGAGTGCTCGATGGTCGGCGCGAGGATGCTCGAACGGCGTTTGGCGATATCGCTCGCGAACTGCCCGACGACGGGTGGGGCGTCGACGGCGCCGTGCACCCAGGCCGCGGTGAAGCGGACCGCGATCAATCCGCCGGGGACGTCGACCGCGATCGCCGCCGCTCGGGTCTCGCGGAGGTCGGGCTCGTCGACCGCGGTCCAACCGGCGGCGAGCCGGACGAGATCGCCGTCGATGCGCGCGGCGCAGAGCTCGGCGAGGGGCAGATCGGCGGTCGTGAGCACGTCGGGGAGCCGGGGCATGGGTTCCATCCTGGGCCGCGGGCGGCGCCGGGGGAGCGATGACGCCGGAATGTGGAGAACCCCTCCGGCGTCGGAACGCGGGAGGGGTTCTCCAGAGGAAGGGACTGGCTCAGCCGCCGATCGCCTTGAGCCAGGCGCGACGGGCCTCGAGGGCCTCCGAGGCATCCTTGATCGCACGCTTGTCGCCGGAGCGCTCCGCGTCGGCGAGCTCGCTCTCGAGCTTCTCGATGGCGTCGTGGAGCTGGCCGAGCATGCCCTCGGAGCGGGCCTTCTTCTCCGGGTCCTCGTTCTGCCACTGCTCGTCCTCGAGCGAGCGCACGTGCGTCTCGATCTTCCGGATGCGGTCCTCGACGTTGCGCACCTGGTCGCGCGGGACGCGGCCCACGGCATCCCAGCGGTCCTGGATCGCGCCGAGCGCCTTGCGGGCGTGCTTCGGGTCGCGGTCGGTCAGGATCGGCTCGGCGTCGGTCAGGATCGCGAGCTTGAGCTCGAGGTTCTCGCGGTACTCCTCGTCGGTGACGGCGTCGACCTCGGCCTTGGCCTGGTAGAGCACGTCGCCGGCGGCCTTGAACTTCGCCCAGAGCTGGTCGTCGAGCTTCTTGCCCGCACGGCCGGCGAGCTTCCACTCGTCGAGCAGGCGCCGGTACTCGGGCACCGCGTCGGCGCCGCGCGGCGCGAGCGCCTCGGCGCGCTCGATGAGCGCCTGCTTGCGGGAACGGACGTCGCGGTGGGCCGAATCGAGCTCGGCGAAGAACGCGCGACGACGCGTCTCGATCGTGGTGCGCGCGGTGCGGAACCGCTTCCAGAGGTCGTTCGCCTCGCCCTTGGGCAGACGCGGGCCGTCCTGCTGGTGGCGCTGCCACGCGGCGAAGAGCTCGTCGAGCCGCTGCGAGGTCTGCTTCCACTGGGTCTTCGCGGGGTCCTGCGCGGCGAGCTCCTCGGCGGCGACCACGATCGCCGTGCGCTCCGCGACGGCGCTCTGGAGCGCGGCCTTGTTCTCGGCCTGCTGCTGCTCGGTCAGCTCGCCGACGGTGCCCGAAAGGGCTTCGAGCCGCTTGGTGAGCGAGTCGAGGTCGCCCACGGCGTGCGCGTCGACAACCGCGGTCGACAGCGTCGACACGGCCTTCGCGATGTCCGCGGCAGGCGCGCCGCGACGGGCTCGCTGCTCGAGCAGACCGACCTGGCCGGCGAGGTCCGCGAACTTGCGCTCGAAGTAGGCGAGCGCTTCCTCGGGAGTGCCGTCGGGGTACTGGCCGACGACGCGTTCACCGTCGCCGGTGCGAACGTAGACGTTGCCCTCCTCGTCGACGCGTCCCCACGACTGCTGTGCTGAATCCGTCACGGCCTCACCTTGAAATGGAACTCCACGTATCCGCCGATCGGGACACGTGCGGTACAGCCTATTGCAGTCCTCGACCGCCCTCGGTGCCGCGTTACTCGATCGTGAAACCGGTGATGGCGACGGGCACGGCGGGGGCGCCGTCGGTCGCGCCGTCGGCGACGCCCGCATCGATCACCTCGGACTGCAGCTCGTCGAGGCCGCTCGTGACCTTGCCGACGACCGTGTAGCCGCCGGTCGAGCCGTCGATGGTCGAGTCGGCGTAGACGATGAAGAACTGGCTGCCCTGGGAGTATTGGCTGTCGGAGCGGGCCATCGCGATGGTGCCGGCCGGGTAGAGGTCGTCGGCGGGGACGTTCTCGAGCGGGCCGTAGGCGTAGCCGGGGCCGCCCGTGCCGTCGCCGTTCGGGTCGCCGCACTGCAGGACGGAGATGCCGGAGGTCGTGAGGCGGTGGCAGTTGCCGTCCTCGTAGAAGCCCGACTGGATGAGCGAGATCTCGCTCGAGACGGCCTGCGGCGCGGCCGCGCCGTCGAGCTCGACGCCGAGGTCGATGCCGTTGAGCTGCAGGGTGCCCGTCCAGGTACGGCCGTCGGCGAGGTCGGCCGACGGGACGTCGCCGGTGTTGCCCTCGGCGGCGGGGGTCGTCGCGGGCGGGGTCGTGGGCGCCGCCGTCGTGGCCTCGGGAGCGCCGGGGCCCGCGCCGAAGTAGAGGAGCTGCGCGGCGACCGCGATGCCGATCACGACGACACCGGCGACCGCGGCGATGACGTTGTCGCGCACCCGGCGGCGACCCTTGTGCTCGTGCACCTCCTGACGCGCCTTGTAGCTGCGCAGTCGTGCGCGCTCCTGACGTGCCTGACGGTCGTTCGTGGCCACCCTCGCTCCTTCGGTTCGCTGGTTCCGAATCGTAGAGGACGCCGCTCTGCGGGACGAACCGGGCGGAAGCGGCGGCCGCGGCCGATCGGGCCGGGATCGTGCGCGGGCCGGGCCGTCCTGTCCGCGGCGGCGACTAGCGTTGGCAGTATGATCCGCCCCGAGAACGACCGCTTCGGCGCGCCCGCCGCACGCACCGCGGGGGTGCGCCGTGGCTGAGCAGCCGGGCCTGCGGTCGGGCGCGACCCCGCTCGCAGTGCGCATGCGTCCGACGAGCCTTGACGAGGTCGCCGGCCAGCGGCACCTGCTCACTCCGGGCTCCCCGCTCGTGGCGCTCGCGGGCGACCGCACAGGCGCGACCGGTTCGGTCTCGGTCATCCTGTGGGGCCCGCCCGGCACGGGCAAGACGACGCTCGCCCAGGCGATCGCCCGTTCGTCGGGCCGCAAGTTCGTCGAGCTCTCGGCGGTCACCGCGGGTGTGCGCGACGTGCGCCAGGTGATGGAGGAGGCGCGGGCGAGCCGCGACCTCTACGGGCTCTCGACCGTGCTCTTCCTCGACGAGATCCACCGCTTCACGAAGGCGCAGCAGGATGCGCTCCTGCCCGGCGTCGAGAACGGCTGGGTCATCCTCGTCGCCGCCACGACCGAGAACCCGTCGTTCTCGGTGATCTCGCCCCTGCTCTCGCGTTCGCTGCTGCTGACGCTCGAATTGCTCTCCGACGACGATCTCGGCGTGCTCGTCGACCGCGCGGTCGGGGATCGTCGCGGCTTGAACGGGGCCGTCGAACTCGAGGATGCGGCGCGCGCCGCGATCGTGCGGCTCGCCTCGGGCGATGCCCGCCGGGCGCTGACCGCCCTCGAGGCGGCGGCGCTCGCCGCTGCGGCCGAGCACGCGGATGCGCGCCCGGGCGCGGACGGCGCAGCGGATGCGGCCGAGGACGACGCCGACGAAGCGGAGGGCCGGGGGGCCGCGGATCGAGACGACGCCGGCGACGCGCCGGGCGACCCGGGCGACGGGTCGGATGCCTCGGACGCACGCGCCGGCGGGGGATCGGGACTGCCGCTCGTCACCGTCGACATCGTCGCGCGCGCGGTCGACCGCGCGCTGCTGCGCTACGACCGCAACGGCGACGAGCACTACGACGTCATCAGCGCGTTCATCAAGTCGGTGCGCGGCAGCGACGTCGATGCCGCGCTGCACTACCTCGCGCGCATGATCGAGGCGGGGGAGGACCCGCGTTTCATCGCGCGCCGCATCATCGTGCTCGCCTCCGAGGACATCGGCATGGCCGATCCCACCGCGTTGCCCGTCGCGGTCGCCGCCGCCGACGCCGTGCAGTTCATCGGCATGCCCGAGGGGCGCATCCCGCTCGCCCAGGCCGTCGTGCATCTCGCGACCGCACCGAAGTCCAACGCCGCGTACTTGGGCATCGACCGCGCGATCGCCGACGTGCGCGCCGGCAAGGCCGGGCCGGTGCCGAAGCACCTGCGCGACGCGCACTATCCGGGCGCGAAACGGCTCGGCCATGGCAAGGGCTACAAGTACCCGCACGACGACGCGATCGGTGTCGTCGAGCAGCAGTACCTCCCCGACCTCCTGCGGGGGGCGACCTACTACGACCCGACCGAGCACGGCAACGAGCGCGACATCTCGGCGCGGCTCGAGAAGCTCCGCCGCATCACCCGCGGCGGCGCCTCGTGAGGCGGGGCGTTCCCAGCCGATGCGCAGTTCGCCGCCGAGCATCCGTCTGCTAAACTGGACGCTGGCCTGAAGCCAGATCCTCGAGCGCGGCTGCGAGGGGATCACCGGCGAACGGGTGCGATCTGTAGCCGATCCACCCTTGGCGAATCCCTCTGACACAGTTCCGGGCGCACGTTCGCGCCCTGAACCCCTCTGAGATTCTTCCGAAAGGACATACGTGTCGAACCAGTCACGCAGCAAGACCCGTCTCTCCCGTGCGCTCGGCGTCGCCCTCACCCCGAAGGCCGCCCGCATCATGGAGAAGCGCCCCTACGCTCCCGGTGAGCACGGTCGCACCAAGCGCAAGCAGGACAGCGACTACGCCGTCCGTCTCCGCGAGAAGCAGCGTCTCCGCGCCCAGTACGGCATCCGCGAGAAGCAGCTGAAGATCGCCTACGTCGAGGCCAAGCGCACCTCCGGCCAGACCGGTGAGAACCTGGTCGAGCTGCTCGAGATGCGTCTCGACGCCCTCGTGCTCCGCGCCGGCTTCGCCCGCACCATGGCGCAGGCTCGTCAGTTCGTCGTGCACCGCCACATCCTCGTCGACGGCCAGATCGTCGACCGTCCCTCCTTCCGCGTGAAGCCGGGTCAGTACATCAACATCAAGCAGCGCTCCGAGGGCACCGAGCCCTTCCAGGTCGCGGCCGCCGGCGGTCACGTCGACGTCCTGCCGAAGACCCCGGGCTACCTCGAGGTCGAGCTCGACAAGCTGCAGGCGCAGCTCGTCCGTCGTCCGAAGCGCGCCGAGGTCCCCGTGACCTGCGAAGTGCAGCTCGTCGTCGAGTACTACGCCGCTCGCTAAGGCGAACGCGTCCGTGAGACGCACCCCGACGGGGGCCGTGCCGGATTGGCACGGCCCCCGTCGTCGTTTCCGCGGCCGGTGCGGGTACCGTGCGAGGCCCGCGCGGCGCCCGCACCGGTGCGGCGGGTGCTCGGCCGCCTCGCGGCGGACTCCCGTTCGCACGCCCTAGACTGGGCCGGTGATGCGCACGGGCGCATCGGAATCCGAGTGCAAGGGAGACCCGCCAGTGCAACGCGTCGTGTGGTTCGTGATCGGCGTCGCCGCCGGGTTCGTCGTCGCGCACCAGGTGAACCGCACCGACAGCGGTCGGGCCTTCTTCGAATCGGTCAACGCGAAGGCCGACGCGTTCAGCCGCGCCGTCGCCGACGGCTACCACGAGCGCGAAGCCGAACTCGCCGGTCGGGACTGACCTCCCGACGCCGCCCGCGGCGCACCGTACACTCCGGCGCCATCGCGCCGACGAACACCGAACAGGAACCATGCAGACCGCCGAAATCGCTCGCCGATACCTCGACTTCTTCGCCAAGCGCGACCACACGATCGTGCCGTCCGCTTCGCTCGTCTCCGACGACCCGACGGTCATGTTCACGATCGCCGGCATGGTGCCGTTCGTGCCCTATCTCCAGGGCCTCGTGCCGCCGCCCTTCCCGCGAGCAGCCGACGTGCAGAAGTGCATCCGCACCAACGACATCGAAGAGGTCGGCAAGACGGCCCGCCACGGCACGTTCTTCCAGATGCTCGGCAACTGGTCGTTCGGCGACTACTTCAAGGAGGGCGCGATCCAGTACGCCTGGGAGCTGCTCACCTCCGCCGAAGCCGACGGCGGCCTCGGGTTCGACGAGCGCGACCTGTGGGTGACGGTCTACGAGACCGACGACGAGGCGGCCGAGCTCTGGAAGAAGATCGCCGGGCTTCCCGAGCATCGCATCCAGCGCATGGGCCTCGACGACAATTACTGGTCGACCGGTCAGCCCGGCCCCGCCGGCCCGTGCTCGGAGATCTACTTCGACCGCGGCCCGAAGTACGGCAGGGACGGCGGCCCGATCGCCGACGACAACCGCTTCACCGAGATCTGGAACCTGGTCTTCATGCAGGACCTGATCGCCGACGTGAAGTCGAAGACCGACTTCCGCATCGTCGGCGACCTGCCGAAGAAGAACATCGACACCGGCATGGGCCTCGAGCGCGTCGCGTTCATCAAGCAGGGCGTCGAGAACATGTACGAGTCCGACCAGGTGCGACCGGTGCTCGATCGCGCCGCGGAGCTCTCAGGCCGCCGCTACGGCGCCGACCACGACGACGACATCCGCATGCGCGTCGTCGCCGACCACGTGCGCTCCTCGCTCATGCTCATGAGCGACGGCGTCGCGCCGTCGAACGAGGGCCGCGGCTACATCCTGCGCCGTCTGCTCCGCCGTGGCATCCGCGCCATGCGCCTGCTCGGCGTCGAGGGCGAGTCGTTCGACGCGCTGTTCGCCGCATCGCGCGACGCGATGAAGTCGGCCTACCCCGAGGTCGCGACCGACTACGCGCACATCTCGCAGCTCGCGCTCGGCGAGGAGGAGACCTTCCTCCGCACACTCTCCTCGGGCACGACCATCCTCGACGTCGCGGTGGCCAAGGCGAAGGATGCCGGTGCCGGCTCGATCCCGGGCGACACCGCGTTCCTGCTGCACGACACCTACGGCTTCCCGATCGAGCTGACGCTCGAGACGGCCGAGGATGCGGGCATCCAGGTGGATCGCACCGAGTTCGACCGCCTCATGGGCGAGCAGCGCTCCCGTGCGAAGGCCGACGCGAAGTCGAAGCGCCGTGCCGTCGCCGACCTGTCCGTCTACGCGGACTTCCGCGCGAAGGGCGAGACGGTCTTCACGGGCTACACCGACCTCCGCACCGACTCGTCGATCCTCGGCATCCTCGTCGACGGCGTGCCCGTCCAGCGGGCGATCGCGGGCCAGACGGCCGAGATCATCCTCGCCGAGACGAGCCTGTACGCGGAGTCCGGCGGCCAGGCGCCCGACCAGGGCGCCATCGTCGGCGACGGCTTCGAACTCCACGTGCTCGACGTGCAGAAGCCCGTCAAGGGCCTCATCAGCCACACCGTGACGGTCGCGCGCGGCGAGGTCGGCGTGGGCGAGCCCGCGACGAGCGTCGTCGACGCCGACTACCGCCGCGGCGCGACGCAGGCGCACTCCGGCACGCACCTCGTGCACGCCGCGCTCCGCCAGGTGCTCGGCCAGTCCGCGCACCAGTCGGGCTCGTTCAACAAGGCCGGCTACCTCCGACTCGACTTCGGGTGGAACAAGGCCCTCTCGGCCGAGACCCGCACCGAGATCGAGGAGATCGCCAACAACGCGATCCGCGACAACCTCGAGGTCGTCACGCGCGAGATGGCGCTCGACGACGCCAAGGAACTCGGCGCGATGGCGCTCTTCGGCGAGAAGTACGGCGACGTCGTGCGCGTCGTCGACATCGGCGGCCCGTGGTCGCGCGAGCTCTGCGCCGGCACCCACGTGTCCACGAGCGCCGAGGTCGGCATCATCAACCTCATCGGCGAGTCCTCCGTCGGCGCGACCAACCGCCGCGTCGAGTCGCTCGTCGGCCTCGACGCGTTCCGCCGCTTCGCCGCGGAGCGCGCCCTCGTGAGCGAGCTGTCGGCGAACCTCAAGGCCCGCCCCGAGCAGCTCGTCGACCGCGTCAGCGAGCTGTCCGCGAACCTCAAGGCCGCCGAGAAGAAGATCGCCGCCTTCGAGGCGCAGGCGCTCTCGCAGCGCATCCCGGCGCTCGTGGCGAACGCGACCCGCCGCGGCGAGATCCTGCTCGTCGCCGAGCACGTCGGCTCGCTCGCCTCGGGCGACGACCTGCGCTCGCTCGTCACGAGTGTGCGGGGGCAGCTCGCTGCCGAGGCGGCGGTCGTCGCGCTCACGGCCGAGGTGAACGGCAAGCCCGTCGCGATCGCCGCGACGACCGAGGCCGCCCGGGCCGCGGGCGCGAACGCGGGTGCGCTCGCGAAGCGCATGGCCGGCATCCTCGGCGGCGGCGGCGGCGGCAAGCCCGACCTCGCGCAGGGCGGCGGCACCGACGTCGCCGCGATCCCGGCGGCGCTCGACGCCGTCCGCGCGGAGATCGGCTGACGTCGATGCGAGCAGGAGTGCGGCTCGGCATCGATGTCGGTCGTGCACGCGTCGGGGTCGCGCGCAGCGACCCCGGCGCACTCCTCGCCGTGCCCGTCGAGACGGTCGCGCGGGCTGCCGACGGCGACGCCGACGTCCGGCGCATCGCCGACCTCGCGGCCGAATACGAGGCGATCGAGGCGGTCGTCGGGCATCCGCTCTCGTTGTCGGGTCATCCGACGGCATCGACGGATGACGCGGTCGCCTTCGCCGGTCGACTCGCGGACGCCCTCGGCATCCCGGTGCGCCTCGTCGACGAGCGGCTCTCGACGGTCACCGCTCAGCAGGCGCTCCGGGCGAACGGCAAGAAGGCGAAGCAGCAGCGCGCCATCGTCGACCAGGCCGCAGCGGTCGTCATCCTGCAACACGCCCTCGACGCCGAGCGCGCGTCGGGATCGCCAGGCGGCATACTCGTCGAAACGACCGAAAGGCCCTGACGCCCGTGTCCCAGCCCCCAGGCACGCGTCCGAACCCCGACGACGGCAGTTCCCGGCCGTCGCCCTGGAACGACGCCTCCGTCCAGCGGCCGCCGCAGTCCGCCGGACGCCCGATGACCCGACGCGAACTCCGTGAAGCCGAGGCGAGAGCCGCCGTGGAGCGCGAGGACGCGACTTCGGCCCCGCAACCCGCCGGCCCCGTGCCGGGCGCACCGCGCACGCCCGTCCCGCCGCCGCCGTTCCCGACCGGCACCGCGCCGATCCCGGCGTCGGCCGCCTCGACGGCGCCGCAGCCGCAGTACCTCCCGCAACCCGACACCGCGTACCCGGGCGTGCCGCAGCAGGCCCGCCGGACGACCGGAACCCAGCCGTCCGTCCCACGCCCGGCCGAACCGCGGCCGCAGCGACCGGCGGGTCCGCCCGACGGCGCCCCGGTCCGCCGCCCGG
>NZ_WSTA01000012.1 GCF_009789225.1 Agromyces seonyuensis
CGCGTCGCGCCCCGGCGATCGGCGTCGCGGCCTTCGGCGTGCTCGCGCTCGTCGTCGGGGTGGCCGCCCCCGTCGCGGCCGACGCGACCCGCGCCGAGCCGACCGCCGCCGACGTGCCCGCGGGCTTCCTCCGCGCCGACGGCGACGTCATCACCGACGGTCGGGGCAACCAGGTGCTGCTGCGCGGTCCGAACGTCAACAACCTCGTCGACTTCTCCGTCCCCGACTCTGCCGTCCCCGCGGTGACGCCGCTCACCGAGGACGACTTCGCCGGCATGGCCGAGCAGGGCTTCGACGTCGTGCGCCTCGGGATGTCGTGGTCGGCGCTCGAACCGACCCGGGGCGAACTCGACGATGACTACCTGGGCGAGATCGAGCAGGCGGTCGAGTGGGCCGACGCGCACGACATCCGCGTCGTGCTCGACCTCCACCAGGACTCCTGGTGGAACGAGGGCACCCCGGAGGGCACGGAGTGCCGTGCGGGCACCTCGCCGATGTGGGGCTACGACGGCGCCCCCGACTGGGCGACGATCACCGACGGCGCACCCCGATGCCAGTTCGAGGGCCGGGACATCTCGCCCGCGTCGGACCGCGCCTTCCAGAACTTCTACTTCGACACCGACGGCATCCAGAGCGCCCTCGTCGAGACCTGGGGCGAGCTCGCGGCGGTCTTCGCCGACGAGCCCGCCGTCGCCGGCTACGACCTGCTCAACGAGCCGGGCTTCGGCGAGACGGCGCCGGTGACCACCTCGCTCCTGCTCGGTCGCTACACGGATCGCGCGATCGAGTCGATCCGGGTGGCCGGAGCGCCGCAGATCGTGTTCATCGAGCCGAGCATCCTGTGGTCGGGGCTCGGGTTCGACTCCGGGCCTGCGGCCGACTTCACGGACGACGCGAACATCGTCTTCGCGCCGCACCTCTACGCGGAGTCGATCACCATGGACCGCTCGCTCGGCATCCCGCCGATCGCCGACATGGAGCGCCAGTTCCTGCTCGCCGAGCGCGCGGCCGATGCGTACGACGCGCCGCTGTGGTCGGGCGAGTACGGCTACTGGGGCGACACGGCCGACCGCGTCGAGCGGCTCGAGCGGTACGCCGCGCTCGAGGACGAGCACCGCATCGGCAGCGCGTACTGGGTGTGGAAGCAGGCGTGCGGCGACCCGCAGAACGGCGCCCAGGACATCGGCGACGGCCTCATGGTGCAGGACTGCGCGACCGACGAGTTCGCGCCGAACGACGCGCTGCTCGACATCCTGAGCCGCGCCTACCCGCGCTCGGCGCCGGGCCGGCTGACCTCGCTCACCGCGGACGGCGCATCGATCGCGCTCACCGGCACGACCGATGAGCGCACCTGCGGCCTCGACGTCTGGATCCCGGGCGATGCCGAGCCGGACGTGGAAGTCGAGCACGTCGACGACCTCGAGGTCGCGGCCGTCGAGGGCGGCTGGCGCGTCACCGGCTGCGCCGAGGGCGAGTACTCGCTGACGGCCGGCTGAGCCGAACGCCCCTCGACCGGTCCGGTTCGTACGGCGCGGGAGTAGCATCCGGCGCATCGAGCGAGGGAGTCCGAGATGGCCGCGATCGAGAAGCGCGTGTTCGACGAACCCGATGCGACGAGCGACGCGATCGAGCGGATGCTCCGTGAGGACGTCGGCATCGGCGGTGCGCAGTTCACCCGGGTGACCGTGCAGCCCGGGTGGCGATGGTCCGAGCACGTGCGGCCGATCGTGCAGACCGAGAGCTGCCAGGTGGACCACCTCGTGTACATGCTCTCGGGCCGGATGGCGGCCCGAGCCGATTCCGGCGACGAGGTCGAGTTCGCCGCCGGCGAGTGGGGGCACATCCCGCCCGGCCACGACGGATGGACGGTCGGCGAGGAGCCGGCGGTCTGGATCGAGGTCGTGCACTGAGGGAACGGCGCCGGTCGTCGTCGTACGTCGGCGAGTCGTCGGGGGAGCCGCATGCACTGCGCCCCCGGTCGCGTGGCGGCCGGGGGCGCGGTTCGGGTGCGGGTCAGACCGCCGCGGCGGCAGCGAGCTCGCGGTCGCGCAGGAACCACGGCCGGCGGGCCGCGTCGCGCTCGAGCCACGGCTGGAACGCCCACCACATGAGCAGGGCGGCGGCGGAGCCGGCGACGAGGCCGCTCAGGGCATCCGAGAGCCAGTGGGCGTTGATGAGCGTGCGCTGCCAGACCATGCCGACCATGATGAGCGCCGCGAGGACCCACCAGATGCGCTGCACGAGCACGGGCGCGCCCTGCAGCAGCGCGGCGATCGCGACGACGAGCACCGCGGCGGTGGTGGCGTGCCCCGAGGGGAACGAGCCGTGGTCGACCGAGAACAGCGGGCCGTAGAGGCCGGCGGCCTCATCGAGCGCCGGGCGGGGGCGGTCGACGAGGTTCTTCAGGCCGGTCGAGAAGACCCCCATCGCGAGCAGGTAGGACGCGAGGAGGTAGAGCGAGGAGCGCCAGCGACCGATGACGATCAGCACGAGGATGATGCTCAGCACGGTGACGGGACCGGCGAGCTCCCCGAGGTGCTGGAAGAACATCGGCAGCAGCCAGGTGTGGGCCGTGCCGTCCGGCGCGGCGCCGTTCACCGAGCGCCACCAGTCGTCGACCGACTGGGTGAAGGGTGCGGCGGGGTTCATGAAGACCAGGGCGGCCATCACGAGGAGCAGGGCGAGGAGGCCGAGGCCCCACGCGAGCAGTTTCGGGGAACGGGTCGGGCGCGCGGTCTCGAGCGAGGACGTCGTCGTCACGGGCAGGGGCCTTTCGGGATGGGTCGAGCGGATCGTTGTGGAAGCCGCCGGCGCGCGTCCGGAGACGGGCGCCGGCGGGGACTGCCGGAGGCGCCCCGGCCCGGGCACGAGGCCTGGACCGGAGCGCGTCGTGCGGAGCGTCAGTCGAACTGGTTCGTCTTCAGCATGGTGAACAGCACGGCGTGCACCCGGTCGCGCAGACCGTCGCCGATGCCGATCGGGTCCGTCTCGGCGGCGTCGCGCAGGGCGGACACCGACGAGCTGGGGTTCAGCGCGGAGAGGAAGAGATCGTTGCCGCCGAGCACGGCCTGCACGGGATCCATCCAGCTGCCGAGCACGGCGTCGGTGCTGACGAAGCCCTCGAAGCCCCACTCGTCGCGGAGCACGCCGATCAGCAGGTTGTCGTAGCCGCCGGCCCAGTTGCCGCCGATGTTGATGAACGAGGACATGACGCCGGAGACCGGGGACTCCTTGACCGTGATCTCGAACGGGCGCAGGTACAGCTCGCGCAGCGTCTGCTCGGAGGCGAACACGTTGATGCCCGAGCGCGCGGCGACCTCCTGGTCGTTGAGCGCGAAGTGCTTCATCGTGGTGGGCACGCCGTTGTCCTCCGAGCCGGAGACCATCGCGGCGCCCATCTTGCCGCTGAGCAGCGGGTCTTCGGAGAAGTACTCGAAGTCGCGGCCGCCCATCGGGGTGCGGTGCAGGTTCATGCCGGGCGCGTACCAGACGTCGACGCCGACGGCCTTCGCCTCGGCCGCGACGGACTCGCCGACGGCGTAGGCGAGTTCGTCGTTCCAGGTGGCGGCGATGACGATCTCGGCCGGGTAGCGCGCGGAGTCCAGCGGGCTGAACAGCGAGTTGAGGCCCGCCGGGCTGTCGAGCAGCGTGATCGCGGGGATGCCGAGCCGCTCGACGGCGACGGTGCGGTAGGCGCCGTACGAGAAGAGGTCGATCTGCTCGTCGAGCGTGAGCTGGTCGAGGAACTCGCCCCACTTCGGGTCGTCGTAGCCCAGGCCCTCGAGGTCCTCGAGCTGCAGGCCGTTCTCGGCGCCGTAGGTCGGTGCCGCACCGGTCGTGACCGGCTCGAGCGCGGGGTCCATGAACGCGAGCAGTTCGTCGCTCGCGACCGTGCCCGCCTCGGGCGCGGCGGGCCAGGTGCCCTCCCAGTCGTCCCGCGAGAGGGTGGTGAGCTCGCCCGAGGCATCCGCGAACTGGTTCGCGAGCTCGGTGCCGGTGGCGTCGTCGGTCGTGTACACGACCTCGTCGGCGACGACCGTCTCGAAGGAGGCGACGGGCTCGTGCACGTTGCGCGACACGTCGATGCCGTAGGTGCCGGGCTCGAGCACGTACGCGCCGGCCTCCTCCGACCACGACGACATGTCGCGGACGTCGAACGTGATGGTCACGGTCTCGGAGGCGCCGGGCTCGAGCAGCGACGTCTTGGCGAAGCCGGCGAGCTCGATCGCGGACTTCTCGATGCCGCCCGGCGTGTACGGAGCGGAGAAGTAGGCCTGCACGACGTCCTTGCCGGCGGTGTCGCCGGTGTTGGAGACCGTGACGTCGAGGGTCGCGGTCTCGTCGGTGACGACGGGCTCGGCGGCCTGCCAGTCGAACGTCGTGTAGCTGAGGCCGTGGCCGAAGGGGTACTGCACGGCGGCCGCGTAGCCGGCCCCGTCGCCCTCGTATCGGGTCTCGTAGTAGCGGTAGCCGACGTAGATGCCCTCTTCGTAGTCGAGGAACGAGCGCGCGACGTTGTCGTAGGTGTGGTTGCCGAGGTTCTCGGTCGCGGGTGCGGATTCCACGTCGTACGCGTAGGTGTCGGTGAGGCGGCCGGACGGGTTCACGGCGCCGGTGAGCACCTTGGCGAGGGAGGTCGTGCCGGCCGGGCCGGGCGCGCCGATCCAGAGGGCGGCCTTGATCGCCGGGTAGTCCTGGAGGAAGCCGAGCTCCATCTGGTTGCCGGAGTTGACGATCACGACGACGTTCGGGATGCTCGCGCTCACGCGGTCGAGCAGCGCCGTCTGCGTGTCGGAGAGACGGAGGCGGTCCGCGGTGAAGTCCGAGCCCTCCGAGCCGATGTCGCCGACGACGACGATCGCGGTGTCGGAGTACTCCGCAGCCTGCGCCATCACGACGTCGGTGAGGTAGTCGGGAGCCGGCTCGCCGCTCCCGCCGGCACCGAGCAGGCCGCCGGCGATCTGCACGAAGGCGTTCGAGGCGCCGGCCTCGTGCTTCGCGCCCGCTTCCTCCATCGTCGCGTAGAGGTCCTCGTTGTAGGCGACGCCCTGCGCCTGGAGGGCCTCGAAGAGCGTGGGGGCGTCGGCGTTCGCCGCGCCGCCCGATCCGCCGCCGCCCATCTGGAGGTTGAACGAGGCGAACGAGAAGACGTTCACGGCGCCGTCCGTCAGCGGGAGCACGCCGTCCTCGTTCTCGAGCAGCACGATGCCCTCGTCGGAGATGGCTTCCGACACCGGCGCCGCCGCCGCGCGGGCCGCTGCGGCCTCGGGGGTGTCGTCGGTGAAGGCGATCGAGGTGAGACGGCCGATGCCGCTCGCGTACGGCGCGGCCAGCGCCACGATGCCGACGACGGCGACCGCCCCGACGCCCCAGCCGGCGATGCGGCGCGGGCGCGCCTTGAGCCGCCGGTAGGCGCGTTCGGCTCGCTTGGCCTCGCGTCGCTCGGCGCGGCTCGAGGATGCTCGCGCGGCCTTCCGCTCGGCAGTGCGGGCCGTCTTCGCCGACTTCGCCGCCTCGCGGTCGGCGGCCTTGGCCGCCTTCCGGTCGTCGGGCGACATCGCCGCGAGTTCGTTCTTCCGCTGGAGCTTCGCGGCCTTCTCGGCGGCGAGTCGCACCTTCGCGGCTTGCTTCAGTTCTTTTCGGGTTGCCATCTCGGTGTTTCGGTCGGGATCCGGGGAACGGATCGGTATCGGGGGCGGGTGCTGGGTGCGACCGGGGGAGTCGGTCGCGGTCAGCGCGGGTCGCGGCGCCGGCGGCGGGCGGCCCGGATCAGGTCGCGGACGCCTCGCCAGAAGCGGCCGTTGACCATGAGCAGGAATCCGTCGAGCATCGCCTCGTCGAACTTGCCACCGGAGAGCCGGGGCAGCGATCGGAAGGGCATGTCGAGGGCGAAGCGCGTGTTGTTGGCGGCGTGCGGGCGACCGAGCCGCATGAGCACGGTGTACGCGGACTCGATGAGACCGTGGAGGAATCCGGCGAAGCCGCCGCGTCCCCGGGTCTGCGCGATGATGTCGGCGCGGGTCAGGGGAGCACCGACCGGCCACGTCGGCGACGGCAGCGGGCGGCCCAGGAGCCGCTCGAACTCGGCGGCATCGACGTCCGCCACCCGGCCGGAGCGGTAACGGGGCAGGTCCGCGGGCGTCGCACCCGCCCACGGCTCGCCTTCGACGGTGACGGTCGCATCCAGACGGAAGTCGCGCGAGGAGGCGCCGACGAGCACGCGGTACGCGCCGGGCACGGTGCGCCAGTCGCCGAGGTCCGTGTCGAACACGTCGAACGCGTGCTCGGCGAGCTCGATCTCGACGCGCGCCGAGGCGCCGGCCTCCAGGCGCACCTTCGCGAAGCCGCGCAGCTCGCGGGCGGCGCGGAACGCATCCGCTGCGGCATCCGGAGCCTCGACGTAGACCTGCACGATCTCGGCGCCCACGCGGTCGCCGGTGTTCGTGACGGTCACGCCCGCCCGCTCGGCGTCGGCCTCGAGGTCGGTGTACGCGAAGGTCGTGTAGCTGAGACCGTGGCCGAATGGATACCGCACGTCGGTGCCGGTCTTGTCGTAGTAGCGGTAGCCGAGGTAGAGGCTCTCGCGGTGCTCGCTCGTCGCCTCGGTGCGGCCGAACGCCGCAGCGGAGGGGACGTCGGCGTAGGCGAGCGGGTAGGTCTCGGCGAGCTTGCCGCTCGGGTTGACCGCGCCGGTGAGCACGTCGGCGACGGCGCGGCCGCCGCCCTGGCCGGCGAGGTAGCCGTGCACGATGGCGTCGACCCGGTCGGCGAAAGGCAGTTCGACGGGGGCGCCCCCGGCGAGTATGACGACGACGCGCTTGCCGAGCGCGAGCACCGCGTCGGCGAGGTCGAGCTGGTTCTGCGCGAGTCGCAGGTGCTGGCGGTCGACCGCCTCCGCCTCTGCGGACTCGTCGAGGCCGAGGAAGAGCAGCACGGTGTCAGCCTTCGCGGCGAGCTCGAGCGCGCGACGCTGACGGCCGCGGGCCGCGGAGTCGCGGCGGGTGAAGCCGGACTCGTACCCGACCACGTCGAGGCCGGAGGCGCGCAGCGCGGCGAGCGGAGCATCCACCCGCGTCGGGTTCACGAGCGAGGAGCCCGCGCCCTGGTAGCGCGGCGTCTCCGCGAAGTCGCCGATGACGGCGATCCGGCCCGCCGAGGGGCCGAGCGGCAGCACGCCGGTCGGGTTCGCCAGCAGCACGATCGCCTGGCGGGCCGCCTCGACGGCGAGCTCGTGGGCGGACTCGTGGTCGACCGTCGGCGCGGGCGTGCCCGCCGGCCGACGGGTGCGCTCGACGAGCGCGAGGACCTCCGCGACGCGGGCGTCCAGCACCGCTTCATCGAGCGTCCCGGCTTCGACGGCCGCGACGATCTCGGCGTCGGTCACGCCGTCGGTCGAGGGCATCTCGAGGGCGTTGCCGGCGAGCAGGCCGGCGACGCGGTCGTTGTTGCCGCCCCAGTCGGTCACGACGAGGCCCTCGTAGCCCCAGCGCTCGCGGAGGATGCCGATGAGGACGTCCTGGTTCTCGTTCGCGTAGACGCCGTTGATCTTGTTGTACGAGGACATCACCGTCCAGGGGTCGCCCTCGGCGACGGCGATCCGGAACCCCTCGAGGTAGAGCTCGTGCAGGGCGCGCTCGTCGACGATCTCGTCGATCGACATGCGGTGGGTCTCCTGGCTGTTCACCGCGAAGTGCTTCATCGACGCGCCCACGCCGCTCGACTGGATACCGCGGATGAACGCACCGGCGAGCTTGCCCGAGACCTGCGGGTCCTCCGAGAAGTACTCGAAGCTGCGGCCGCCGAGCGGGTTGCGCTTGAGGTTGAGGCCCGGGCCGAGCACGACGCTCACGTCCTCGGCCGCCGCTTCGGCGCCGAGCGCCGCACCGACGCGTTCGAGCAGCGCGACGTCCCACGAGTTCGCGAGCGTCGCCGCGGTCGGGAAGCAGGTCGCCGGGATCGAGGCGTTGAGCCCGAGGTGGTCGGCGGCGCCGCCTTGCTTCCGCAGGCCGTGCGGCCCGTCGGTGAGCATCATCGAGGGGATGCCGAGGCGTTCGACGGCTTTCGTGTTCCAGAAGTTCGCGCCGGACATGAGCGAGGCCTTTTCGGCGAGCGTCATGCGGGCGATGAGGTCGCGGCGGTCGGCCTCGGTGGCGGAGGCCGTCGTGTCGGGGTCGTGTCGTGCGGTCATGCTGCTTCCGGTCGGCGGTGGGGGTGCAGGGGTGCGGGGGCGGTTCAGCCGGCTTCGGCGGGAGTCCGGGCGGTATCGGGCAGGAGCCCGCGCACGCCGACGACGAGCAGGTCGAGGGCGAGATCGAAGGCGGCGGCCGCGCTCGACCAGGTCTCGGCGGCCGTCATGGTGCGCAGCGCCTCGAATGAGGTGTGCTCCTCGTCGCCGGAGGCGAAGTAGTCGCGCATGCCGTCCCGCTGCACCGTCGTGCCGTGACGGCGTTCCATCGTCTCGTCGCGGGCGTACCCGATGCCGATGATCGCGGCGGTGCGGAGGACTGCGCTGATGCGGTCGGCGTCGAGGCCGGCATCGAGCAGGGCCCGCACGGCGCGCTCCGCGGGAAGGATCGCCTGGAGGTCCTGCGGGTTCGGCTCGAACTGGATGCCGTGACTCAGCGGTGCGACGAGCGAGACATCGTGGATGATCCTCGCGAAGCCGCGCAACGCGCCCTCCCACGAGGCGTCGTCGTCGGGGGCTGCGGCGGCGGCGAGTTCCGAGGCGAAGGCGTCCGCGGCGACGAGGGCGAGGAGTTCGTCGCGACTGCGCACGTGGTAGTGCACGGTCTTCCGGTCCACTCCGAGCGCGTCGGCGACGGCCTGCATCGTGATGGAGTCCGGGTCGAGGCGGCGCGCGGCCGCGATGATGCGGTCGCGATCGACGCGCGGCGGGCGGCCGCGGCGGCTCGTGGAGGCGGCGTCGGGCATCCTCGTCGATCACTCCTCTGACATCGTCGTCGGCCTTTTTCCCGGGTGGGGTGAAAAGAGTGTCGCACAGAACCCTCGAAGCTTCGAATTCGCGTCGGACGATCGGGCTCGGGACCGCCTCGCTCTGTCGCCGGACGGTATCCGGCGGGCAGAATGAGCGGATGGCGCAGGGGGAACGGCCGCTCCGCACGGAGCGCGGGCTCGATCGACTCGTGAACTTCTCCGATGCCACGGTCGCGATCGCCATGACGCTGCTCGTGCTGCCGCTCGTCGACCTCGCCACGCGGCTGGACGGCGCCGATCTCTTCGGGTTCCTCGGCGAGCACGTCGGCGAACTCGTGGCCTTCGTCGTCACCTTCGTCGTCACGGCACGCTTCTGGCTCGTGCACCACCACGTCTTCGAATGGCTCGTCGACTACTCGCCCGCGCTCATCCGGTGGAACTTCGTCTGGTTGTTCGGCATCGTCGCCGTGCCGTTCTCGGCGAACCTGCTCACCTACGACGATGCGACCGATCCGGGCGTCAGCGGGTTCTACATCGCGACCCTGCTGTGGATCGCGCTCGCGATGCTCGGGATCGAGCGCTACCTGCGCCGCTCGCCCGGACTCCTGCGAGACGACGGCGGCGCCGGCTTCGACCTCGAGCCCTCGTACGTGTTCGTCGGCCTGCTCGTCGTCGCGCTGCTCGTCGGGGTGCTCGTGCCGCACGTCGGGATCTGGGCGCTGCTCATCCTCGTGCTCTCAGGGCCGGTCGAGGCCGTGGTCCGTCGCCTCCGTCGACGCTGATCGGCCGGCCCGGCTCGACGGGCCGGCTCGGGTCAGATCGTGGATGATGCGCGTGCACCGCCGTGCGCGTCGAGCAGCCGGCGCAGTCGCGCGAAGACGTCGCCCACCCGGAGTCCGTCGTGCTCGAACTCGTTCGTCTCGAGGTGCCGGGCGTTGCCGAGCGCGGCGAGGGTATCGTGCTGGAGGTCCGCGTCGACGTACATGTCGTCGACGTAGACCGCCGCGACGACCGGCACCTCGTTGGCCGCGAGGCGGGCGGCGTCGTAGAGCTCGGGCCAGTCGGCCCGCGCCGCGAGGTGCTCGACCGCACCGCGGAACGGCCGCAACGCCCGGATCTCCTCGAACATCCAGGGGTGGATGCTCTCGCCCGTGAGCAGGAGCGGGCGCGCGTCGTCGGCGAACTCCGGCCGCCGTTCGAGCTCCGCCTGCGCGGCCCACGCCGTGGCGTCCGGGCCGGACGCGTAGATCGACTCGTGCAGGGCCGCGAACAGCGGATTGTCGCTGTAAGCGGTCGCAGTCTCGACCTGCGCGAGGAAGGTCGTCGTGAGTTCGCCGTCGTCGGCGAACGCCTCGTCGAAGAGGTAGTGCAGCCGCTCGAACCCCGCGCCCATGCCGAGGTCGAGGCCGACGTGCTGCAGACGCCGCACCGTCAACGCGTCCCCGGAGGGCAGCCGCACGTCGCCGGCGGCGAGACGGTCGGCGATGCGCGCGAGCGACTCGACGTGCTGCGGGTACCGCTCGGCGAAGGCGCGGTTCTTGCCCGCGATGCGCGGGAACGTGCGCCGGTAGACCTCGGCCGCGTCCGGGCGGATGCTCGGCAGGCCGCCCGTGACGTAGCAGGCCGCGAGTCCCTCCGGCGCGCGAGAGAGGTAGGCGAGCGTCACGAAGCCGCCGTAGCTCTGCCCGAGCGTCGACCAGCGCCGGCCGCCGAAGACGCTCGTGCGCAGCAGCTCGGCGTCGGCCACGATCGAGTCGGCGCGGAAGCACGCGAGGAATGCCGCCTGTGCGGCGGCGTCGCCGATCCCTTCGAGCCGGCGCCCTTCGATCCGGCTCGAGCGCCCGGTGCCGCGCTGGTCGAGCAGGATGACGCGATGCGTCCGAATCGCCTCGCCGATCCAGCCCTCGGGGCCGGTCGGACGCGGGCTCTTGCCGCCGGGTCCGCCCTGCAGGAAGAGCAGGAGCGGGAGGTCGTCGTTGCGGCGAACGGGGTCGACGACCTCGCGCGCGAAGACCGTGATGCGCGCCGGGTCGGAACTGTCGGCCCAGTCGAGCGGCGCCTGGACTTCGTGCTCGCGCACGTGGAGTCCGGGGATCGTGTACTCGGCGCGGATCATGCGGGTTCCTCCGGCGGAGCAGCGGTGCCCTGCTCCGTCGACGCGACAGCGCGGGCGGGGGCGGCCGGGCAGCGCATGAAGGTGCGCGCGCCGGTGCGGTCGATCTCGTGCGCGGCGAGCGGGGCGCCGCAGACCGGGCAGACCTGGGCGACCGGCGGCGGGGGAGTCGTCTCGTAGGGGCCGACTTGCGGCGGCCCGGCGAACCGGACGAGCCATCGATTCCACCAGTGGTAGAAGCCGCCCGCATCGCGGACTTCCGAGCGCAGATCACGTCGTGTCACAATGCTGAGTGTACTGAGTAATTCCGAGAGGGGAATGCGGTGGCATCCGATTCGACCGAGCGCCTGGACGCGCTCCAGCTCGACGCGCAGCTCTGCTTCGCCATGGTCGCCGCCGCCCGCGCGGTCGTCGCGGCGTACAAGCCCGTGCTCGAACCGCTCGGACTGACCCATCCGCAGTACCTCGTGATGCTCGCGCTCTGGGAGTCCTCGCCCCGCCCGATGAGCGAGATCGCCGGAGCGATCCGCCTCGAGCCGGCCACGGCCACTCCGCTCGTGAAGCGCTTGGAGCAGGCGGGGCTCGTGCGGCGCGCCCGACGTGCCGGCGACGAGCGGGTCGTCGAGGTCGGGCTCACCGATGCGGGCGCCGCCCTCCGAGAACGGGCCCTCGACGTGCCGCCGACGATGCTCGAGCGGCTCGGGATGACCGCCGGCGACGTCGAGGCGCTGCGCGCGACGCTGGCCGACTTCACGGTCCGCATCGGCACGGCTTCGGCGCACTAGCTGATCAGCAGACTCGACAACCTGCCTGGACATCACACCGAGCCCGACGCGAAGTCGGCGGACGCGGCGCCGCGGGACATCGCGTCGGGGAGGCGCGCCGGCGGTCGCTCGGCGGTGGACGCAGCGCGGGCCGGGCGGGAGCATCCCGCCCGACCCGCGCCGGCATCCGGACCGATCAGTCGCGCGTGACCGCCGGGGCGCCCTTGGCGAGCTGACCGCCCGCGAGTCCCGCGAGGATCGCGGACACGTCGAGCCCGGTCAGCGATTTGACGACCTCGGTGCCCTCGCCGAGCACCTGGCCGACGGTCTTCGTGAGGGCGGACGCGCCGTCCGTCGAGACGACGGTGAGCTTGTCGATCGCGGCGATCGGCTCGGCCGCGGCGCGCACGATCTCCGGCAGGCGGGAGATGATCTCCTGCGCGAGCGCGGCCTCGCCGTACTTCTTGAGCGCGAGGGCCTTGGCGTCGGTCGCCGTGGCCTCTGCGAGACCCGCGGCCTGGATCGCCGAGGCGCGCGCCTCGCCGTCGGCACGCACACCCTCGGCGAGGGCGACCTGGCGGTCGCGCTCGGCCAGACCCGCGGCGCGCACGGCGGCTGCCGACGCCTCGGCGTCCTGCACGGCGGCGATCTTGTTCGCCTCGGCGATGCGCGTGCGCTTGAACGCGTCGGCCTCGGTCGCGGCGTTCGCGGCGTCGCGCGAGGCCGTCGCGCGCTGCACCTCGGCGTACGCCTGCGCCTCGGCGGGCTTGCGGACCTCGATGTCGAGGCGCTCCTGGGTCACGCGCGCCTGCTCGGCGAGCGACTCGCGCTCCTGCACGGCGACGAGGCGCGACTGCTCGGCGTTCGCGAGCTGGCCCGCGGCCTCCGCCTCGGCGTTGGCCCGGTCGGTCTCGGCCTTGATCGTCGCCTGCTTCAGCGAGAGCGCCTTCTGACGCTCGGCGATCTGCTCGGCGGCCTCGATGCGGGCGAACTCGCTCGCGCGGGCGGCCTCGGACTCGCTGATCTCGGCGACCTGGCGGGCGCGGGCGGCCTCGGCGCGGCCGAGGTTCGCGAGGTAGTCGCTGCCCGGCGTCGAGATGTCGGAGATGTTCAGCAGGTCGACCTGGAGCCCCTGCTCGGCGAGGTCGGTCTTCGTCTCGGTGACGACGCGGTCGGAGAGGCTCTTGCGGTCGGAGATGATCTGCTCGATCGGCAGGTCGCCGACGATCGAACGGAGCGAGCCCTCGAGCGATTCCTTGATGATCTCGGTCAGGAGGTCCTGCTGCGAGAGGAAGCGCTGCGCGGCGCGGCGCACGCCGTCCTCCGTGCCGGAGACCTTGAAGTTGATGGACGCCTTGATGGCGATCTTGATGCGGTTCTTGTCGACGCCCTCGACCGTGATGCCGATCTGACGCTGCTCGAGGGAGATGGCGTAGCCCTGCTGGAGCACCGGCCACACGAACGTGCGCCCGCCGATGACGACGCGCTGGCCGCCGGAGTACTCGCCCTCCTTCGGGCGGCCCGCGCCGCGGCCGACGACGACGAGCGCCTCGTTCGGCGGGACGCGGCGGATGCGGCTGGCGATGAAGCCGACCAACGCGAAGAAGGCGATCGCGAGGGCGGCGATCGCGGCGATCTGGATGAACACTGCGGGCATGCGGGCGGGGTTCCTCTCGGGTTCGGGGCAGGAGGTGCGGGACTGCGGGGCGGGGGAGTCGCACGGCCGTAGGCGGCCGGGATCGAGTTCGTCGGGGCGCTCAGCCCTCGGCGGCGGCGACCTTCACGCGGCCGCCGGAGTGCTCGACGACGCGGATGCGGATGCCCGAGTCGAGCGGGCTGTCGGCGTAGGCGAGCCGTCGCTCGATCTCGCCCGGGGCGTCGAGGGCGACTTCGCCGCCGGCGGGACCGGTCGGCGCGGTCGTCACGCCGGGGGCGCCGACCACGGACGCCTGCTCGCCGTCGGAGGAGGCGGCGAGCGATCGCACCGCCTGCACGGCGACGAGGTAGGCGAGGACGCCGAGGACCGCGGCGATGCCGTAGGCCCACCCGATCCCGAGGTCGAAGCTGAACGCGAGCGCGCCGGAGGCGCCGAAGACGACGAGCGCGATGCCGAGGGCGTTGCCCGAGATGGCGCCGTCGCCGATCTCGAGGTGGTCGAAGACGTCGCCGAGGATCATCGAGATCAGGAGGACGACGAGACCGATGCCGCCGATGATGAGGAAGGGGAGGAGCACCGAGAGCCTCTCTGCTGGCGCCGCGCATCGTGTCGCACGGCTCGGGTGCCGCCAACCTATCGGCCGGACCCGCTGCTCGGACCCGCAGACCTGCGGCTGTGGAGAACTCGCGGCCCGTGGGCGCTCAGGACGCCTCGGCGCGCACCAGCAGCGCGTCGACGGCGTCGTCGCCCCGGAGACGACGCAGGAGCACCACGACTTCGTCGACCGCGGCGACGGTGAGTCCCCGGCAGACGACGCTGTTGGGACCGAGCGCCTCGAGCCCTTCGGAGCGGATGCGGATCACGTCCCAGCCGACCTCCCGCAGCAGGTCGTCCTTCTCGAGGTCGGAGCCGGCCTTCAGCCCGCGGTGGGCGCCGCCGCTGCGACCGGGGGAGTCGTACTCCACGGCCACGCGGAGTTCGGGGATGACGATGTCGGGCCACACTTCGAGGCGGCCGTAGAAGGGCCGGGCGACGTGCACCGCGTTGACGCGGTGCTGGAGCCGGATCCGCTCCCCGAGCAGGGTCTTCAGTCGCTGCTCGGTCATGGACGTGCGCGTGCGCAGCCCCGGGTTCATGAACGGAACCCCGGCCTCCCGGCGGACGGAGGGACCTGCCGCGTTCGCCCGGCACTTGCGGCAGCCGGTGCCTGTGAGCGCCTCGCGGATGCTCGCCTCGTAGCGGTCGTGCCCGCGCGTGCAGCGCCATGTGTAGGTGGCGCCGATGCGGGTCTCGATCGCGAGCGCGGCCCGTTCGAGCGGCACGACGCGGCCGAGCAGTTCCGATCGCGAGCGGTGGGTCTCGGCGATGAGCATGCAGACGGGGCACGCGCGCCGAAGCCGGAGTGCGGCGTCAACCGCGCCGTGGCCGCAGGCGAATGCGACGGCGGTCACCGCGGGGTCCAACGGTTCGAGTCGGGCATGCGACCAGTGTCGCCGCCACCGCCGACAGGATGCCGAACGGCGACGGATGCGCCGGGCGCCGTGCTCGTGGGCTCCTGCGGCTCGAGGCGGGCGTCCCGACGGTCCGAGGCTCGGACCCGTCGGCCGATCCGGCGATGTCGCCGATGCGGGGGAGGATGGACGACGTGCACGTCGTCCTCGCCCGCTCCGCTCCCGGGTTCGTCGGGCTCCAGTCCGTCGACGACGCCGGGGCGGCGATCGGCGACGCGGAGACCGTGCCCGTCGAGCGGCTTCCCGCCGTCGTGGCGGAGCGCGAGCAGGATCGGCCCCGCTGGATCTGGTCCGATTCGCGCACCTGGTACCCGGCGCTCCTCGATGCCGGGGTGCGCATCGAACGCGTCCACGACCTCCGGGCGGCCGGGGCGATCCTGGCGGGGTCGACGTTCGCGGCCCGCGCCCGAGTCGACCACCCGCCGAGCCCGGACTGGGCCGCGGCGCTCGCCGCCGAGGCATCCGCGCCCCGGGGGGTGCCCGTTGCCGCTGCCGGGACGGCCCTCTTCGACTTCGACGAGTTCGACGCGCCCGCGCCGCCCGCGCCCGACGCCGAGACGGTCGTCGCCGACCCGGTCGCCGCCACCGTCGCCGAGTTCGCACGGCAGCAGTCGCTCGTCGCCGCATCCGACGCCCCCGGCCGCCTCCGCCTGCTCCTCGCCGCCGAATCGGCGGGCACGCTCATCGGCGTGGAGCTCCAGCACGCGGGCCTGCCGTGGCGGCGCGACGTGCACGAGTCCGTGCTCGAGCGGGCGCTCGGGCCGAAGCCCTCGCCGGGGCGCAAGCCGGCGAAGATGGCGGTGCTCGCGGGCGAAGTGCGCGACGCGCTCGAAGCGCCGGCGCTGAACCTCGACTCGCAGACGGAGCTGCTGAAGGCGCTCCAGCGCGCCGGCATCGCGGTGGCCTCGACGAGCCGGTGGGAGCTCGCCGATCACGCCCATCCGGCCGTCGCCCCGCTCCTGGCGTACAAGAAGCTCGCCCGGCTGCTCTCCGCGAACGGGTGGACGTGGCTCGACGAGTGGATCGTCGGCGGCCGCTTCCGCGCGGAGTACGTGCCGGGCGGCACCGCGACGGGCCGCTGGGCGACGAACGGCGGCGGAGCGCTTCAGCTGCCGAAACAGGTGCGCAGCGCCGTGGTCGCCGACTCCGGGTGGAAGCTCGTCGTCGCCGACGCCGCGCAACTGGAGCCCCGCGTGCTCGCGGCGATGGCCCGCGACGAGGCGATGGCGGATGCCGCGCGCGGCCGGGACCTCTACGCCGGCCTCGTCGAGCGCGGCGTCGTGGCCAGTCGCGACGAGGCGAAGATCGCGATCCTCGGGGCGATGTACGGAGCGACGAGCGGGGATGCCGGGCGGCTCGTGCCGCGGCTCGCCCGCGCCTACCCGGCCGCGATGGCGCTCGTCGACGGCGCCGCGCGCGAGGGAGAGCGGGGCGGCGTCGTCACGACGCTCCTCGGCCGCTCGTCACCGCTGCCGCCCGAGGGCTGGCGGGCCGTGCAGGCCCGTGCCAGCGAGCCGGGAGCCGTGGCGGCCGAGGAACGGCGCGCACGGTCGGCCGCACGCGAGTGGGGCCGCTTCACCCGCAACTTCGTCGTGCAGGGCACCGCCGCCGAGTGGGCCCTCTGCTGGATGGCCGAACTGCGGCACCGGCTCGCCGGCATCGCGCCCTCGCCGCTCGGCGCGCGACGGGCGGGCGCGTCGGGCCCGGCGTTCGAGCTGGCGCCGCATCTCGTCTTCTTCCTCCACGACGAGCTCATCGTGCACACGCCGGCGGCGCTCGCGCCGGAGGTCGCGGACGCCGTCGCCGAGTCCGCCGAGGTCGCCGGGCGCCGGCTCTTCGGCACGTTCCCGGTCGACTTCCCGCTCGATCTCGCGGTCGTCGACAGCTACGCCGAGACCGACTGAGGCGGGCCGTCCGCCCGGCGCACCCTTGCCAGACCGGGCGTTCTCGGGCAGAATCGGCCGCGACGGCCGTGTCCGTCGCTCACAACCGAACACGAACGCCGCACCGCCCGTGCACGAGGTCGTAGGGGAAGACGCACCTCGAACGAACGGAGACGGAGATGGCTGAACACTTCACGCGACGTCTGCACGCCGCGCGCGGTGTGCTGTTCGTGCACTCGTCGCTCGCGGCCCTGGGCCCGCATGTCGAGTGGGCGGTCGGTCGCGTCCTCGGCGAGCCCGTGAACTTCGATTGGACCGAGCAGCCCGTGCTGCCCGGCACGCAGCGCGCCGAGTTCTACTGGGAGGGCCCGCAGGGCACGGCGGCGCGGATCGCCTCCTCGCTCCTCGGCTGGGAGCAGCTGCGCTTCGAGGTGTCCGAAGACCCCTCGCCCGGCTGCGACGGCGGGCGGTGGCTCCATACGCCGCGCCTCGGCGTCTTCCACGCGCACGCCGACGCCGCGGGCAACCTCGTCGTCCCGGAGGACCGGCTCCGGGCCGCCATGGAGTCGGCCGGCGGCGACGCGATCGCGCTGCACGCCGAACTCCGCGCAGCGCTCGGGCAGGACTGGGACGACGAGCTCGAGCCCTTCCGGCACGCCTCCGACTTCGCCCCCGTCATCTGGCTGCACCAGGTGGGGTAGGCGGCGAGACCGCGGCCGGACCGCGGCGCAGGCGAGACTCGGACGTCCATCCCGGGGAGCGTTGCAGCGAAGCATCCGGCCGCCCATGACGAAGGGGCCCCGCGTGAGCGGGACCCCTTCGTCGCATCATCGGGCCGGAGCGGCCCCGGCGTCAGACCGTGCGGAACGCGGCGACCGCGTTGTGGCCGCCGAAGCCGAACGAGTTCGAGATCGCGAACTGCGGGCCGTCGCCGAGCGGCGTCGGCTCGCCGGAGAGGCGGAACGGCACCTCCGGGTCCTGCTCGGTGAGGTTGATCGTCGGGGGCGCCACGCGGTTCTGGATCGCGAGGATCGTGAAGATCGCCTCGAGCGCGCCGGTGCCGCCGAGCAGGTGGCCCGTGGAGGCCTTCGTCGCCGAGACGGGGATCTCGTCGATGCGCTCGCCGAAGACGGCCTTGAGGGCCTGGTACTCGTTGGGGTCGCCGACGGGCGTCGAGGTGGCGTGGGCGTTGATGTGGGTGACCTCGTCGGGCGTGGCGCCCGCCATCTCGAGCGCGAGCTTCACCGCACGTGCGGCGCCGCGGCCCTCGGGGTCGTTGGCCGTGATGTGGTACGAGTCGGCGGTCACGCCGCCGCCCGCGACCTCGGCGTAGATCTTCGCGCCGCGCGCGAGCGCGTGCTCCTCGGTCTCGAGGATGAGGACGCCCGCGCCCTCGCCCATGACGAAGCCGTCGCGGTCGATGCTGCCGGGACGCGACGCGTGGGCCGGGTCGTCGTTGCGCTTGGAGAGCGCCTGCATCGACGCGAAGGAGGCGATCGTGACCGGGTGGATGGCCGACTCGGTGCCGCCGGCGATGACGACGTCCGCGAGGCCGTCGCGGAGGTGCTGCACGGCGTTCACGATCGACTCGGTGCTCGACGCGCAGGCGCTCGCGACCGTGCGGGCGAAGGCGCGGGCCTCGAAGTGGAGGGAGAGGTTGCCGGCCGCCGCGTTCGGCATGAGCATGGGCACCGTCATGGGCAGCACGCGGCGCGGACCCTTCTCGCGGAGAGTGTCCCACGCGTCGAGGAGCGTCCAGACGCCGCCGATGCCGGTGGCGAAGTCGACGCCCAGGCGGTCGGGGTCGACGGTCGGGCTGCCGGCGTCGGCCCATGCCTCCATGGCCGCGACGAGCGCGAGCTGCGAGGAGGGGTCGAGCCGCTTGGCGACCGGACGTTCGAGCACGGTGTCGGGGCGCACGAGGGCCTCGGCGGCGAAGGTGACGGGGAGCTGGTACTGCTCGACCCAGTCGTGCTCGAGGGTGCGGGCGCCGGAGGCGCCGTTCAGCAGCGCGCTCCAGCTCTCGGGGGCCGTGCCGCCGATGGGCGACGTGGCGCCGATGCCGGTGACGACGATCTTCTTGGTCATGGTGAGAGAAGCCCTTTCGGACTGGCGAGAGACGGAGTACTGGATCGGAGGACGGTCCGGCGTCGCCGGACCCGGTGCGGACCGCTGGGCGGTCCGCACCGGTGACGTCTTACGCCGAGGCGTTGACGATGAAGGTGACGGCGTCGCCGACGGTCTTGAGGTTCTTGACCTCTTCGTCGGGGATCTTCACGTCGAACTTCTCCTCCGCGGTGACGACGATCGTCATCATCGAGATGGAGTCGATGTCGAGGTCGTCCGTGAACGACTTGTCCAGTTCGACGGTGTCGACGGCGATCCCGGTCTCGTCGTTGATGAGCTCGGCCAGGCCGGCGAGCACTTCTTCGGTGGACAGCGCCATGGGTTCTTCTCCTCAGTTGGGGTCTCTCGTGACCGAGAGACAGTTTAGGGGGACGGGTCGGGGCGCAGCGGACCGAGCCCGGCGTCCGGTCCCCGCGGACGGGGTCCGGCGGTCCTAGGGCAGGACCACCACTTGGGCGCCGAACACGAGCCCGGCGCCGAAGCCGATCTGGAGGGCGAGGCCCCCCGAGAGTTCCGGATGCTCCTCGAGCAGCCGGTGCGCGGCGAGCGGGATCGACGCCGCCGACGTGTTGCCGGTCGTCGCGATGTCGCGTGCGATGACCACGGACTCGGGGAGCCCGAGCTGCTTGGCGAACTCGTCGATGATGCGCATGTTCGCCTGGTGGGGGATGAACGCAGCGAGGTCGGACGCCTCGACGCCCGCGGTCTCGAGCGCCTGCTTGGCGACCTTGGCCATGTCCCACACCGCCCAGCGGAAGACCGTCTGGCCCTCTTGGCGCAGCGTCGGCCACTCGCCGGCGCCGTCGCGGAAGTCGACGAGCGTGCGGTTCATGCCGACCGCGCCGGCCTTGGAGCCGTCGGAGCCCCAGACCGTCGCCGAGATGCCCGGGGTCTCGCTCGGCCCGATCACGGCGGCGCCGGCGCCGTCGCCCAGGAGGAACGAGATGCTGCGGTCGGTCGGGTCGACGACGTCGGAGAGCTTCTCGGCGCCGATGACGAGCGCGTAGTGCGCGGCGCCGGCGCGGATGAGGGCGTCGGCCTGCGCGACCGCGTAGGCGTAGCCCGCGCAGGCGGCGTTCTGGTCGTACGCGGCGGCGGGGTTCGCACCCACGCGGTCGGCGACGACGGCTGCGATCGACGGGGTCTGCTGCACGTTCGAGATCGTCGCGACGATGACGAGGTCGATGTCGGCCGGGGCGACGCCCGACTTCGCGACGGCCTCCTCGGCCGCCTCCGTCGCGAGGTCGACCGCGAGCACATCGGCGCCCGCGCGTGCACGGGTGATGATGCCGGTGCGCTGGCGGATCCACTCGTCCGACGAGTCGATCGGGCCGACGAGGTCGTCGTTCGGCACGGCGTTCGCGCCGCGGGCGGCTCCGAGCGCGTAGATGCGGGTCGCGGCGGGGCCGTGCGACTGGACGAGGACGGGCTGAGTCATCGGGTTTCGCTCCTTCGGGCGTTCGTCAGGCGGCCTGGGCGATCAGGTCGATCGCCGCGTCCAGGTCGTCGGGGGTCTTCACGGCCACGGTCGGCACGCCCTTGAGCGCGCGCTTGGCGAGGCCGACGAGGGCGCCGGCCGGCGCGACCTCGATGATGCCGGTGACGCCGGCGGCCTCGAACGAGGCCATGCAGGCGTCCCAGCGGACGGGGGAAGAGACCTGGCCGACGATGAGGTCGAGGTACTCGCGGCCGGAGGCGACGGCCGAGCCGTCGCGGTTCGTCCAGAGCGGCAGGCTCGGGTCGGCCGGGTCGAGGGCTGCGGCCGCGGCGGCGACCCGCTCGACGGCGGGGGTCATGAAGCTCGTGTGGAACGCGCCGGCCACCTGCAGCGGCATGACCCGCGTGCCGGGCAGCGGGTCGGCCTTCAGCGCGTCGAGGGCGTCGAGGTCGCCCGCGACGACGATCTGGCCGCCGCCGTTGAAGTTGGCGGGCTCGAGGCCGAGCGCGGCGAGCTTCGGGGCGAGCGTCGCCTCGTCGGCGCCGAGGACGGCGCTCATGCCGGTGCGCACGAGGCCGGCGGCCTCGGCCATCGCCGCGCCGCGCACGGCGACGAGCGAGACGGCGTCGGCGTCGCTCAGGATGCCCGCGCCCGCGGCCGCGGTGAGTTCGCCGACGGAGTGGCCGGCGATGCCGCCGATGCGCTCGACGCGGCCGTCCGCGAAGAGCTCGCCGAGGGTCAGGATGCCCGCCGCGACGATGAGCGGCTGGGCGACGGCGGTGTTGCGGATCTCGTCGGCGTCCGCGGCGGTGCCGAAGTGCGCGAGGTCGAGGCCGGCCGCGTCGGAGAGCTGCCCGAGGCGCTCGGCGATGCCGGGCCGCTCGAGCCAGGGTGCGAGGAATCCGGGGGTCTGGGAGCCCTGACCAGGGCAGACGACGACGATCACCGTTTCAGTCTGCCGAAGGCGTGGACCCCTCGTGTGTCCGCTCGGAACAAGACCTCGGCGAAACCCTTGTGCGTGTTTCACAGTGCGACGCGGCCCGATCGCGACCCGCGCTCGGAACGCCGAAGCGCGCGTCGCCCCGATCGTCCGGGGCGACGCGCGCTTCGCGGTCGCGGGGCTCAGCGGCTCGGCCGCCGCCGCGGGGCCTGTTCGTGATCGCTCATCGACCCGATGATGAGCGCCGACTGCAGGATGAGCGCCTCGCGCGCGCCGGTGGCATCCCACCCGATGACGTCGGAGACGCGCTTCAGGCGGTAACGCACCGTGTTGGGGTGCACGAACAGCTCGCGCGCCGTCGCCTCGAGGGAGCGGCCGTTGTCGAGGTAGCTCCAGAGCGTCGTCAACAGCTCGGTCGAGTGCGCCTGCAGCGGCCGGTAGATGCGGTGCACGAGGGTCGCCCGCGCGAGCGGGTCGCCCGCGAGCGCGCGCTCCGGCAGCAGGTCGTCGGCGTGCACCGGCCGCGGCGCGTGACGCCACGACCGCGCGACGGCGAAGCCGGCGAGGGCCGCCTTCGCGCTCTTGGAGGCATCCACGAGATTCGGCACCTCGTGGCCGAGCACGAGGTGACCGGCGCCGAAGTGCGGCTCGAGCTTGCCCGCGATCTCGATGAACGTGGTGGCGGGCTGCTCCTCCTCGGCCGCCGCCTCGGCGCGCCCGATGACGAGCACGAGACGGTTGCCCTGCACGCCGATGAGCACGTCGGCGTGCAGGTGCCGCGCGGAGCGGCGCACCTGGTCGACGTCGAGCTGCTTCGGCGCGGTGCCCACGAGCACCGCGACCTCGCCGTGGCCGTGCCAGCCGAGGGCGGCGATGCGGCTCGGGAGTTCGTCGTCGTACTCGCCCGAGAGGATCGAGTCGACGACGAGCGCCTCGAGGCGCGCATCCCAGAGGCCGCGCGCCTCGGCCGCCCGCGCGTAGACGTCGGCGGCCGAGAACGCGATCTCGCGCGAGTAGAGCAGGATCGCCTCGTGGAGCTCGGCGCCGCCGGAGTCCTTGATGCGGTCCTCGACGACCTCGACGGTCACCCGGATGAGCTGCAGCGTCTGCTGCAGGCTCACCGAACGGAGCAGCTCGCGGGGCGCGGCCCCGAAGACGTCCGCCGCGATCCACGGCGTCGACCTCGGGTCCTCGTACCAGGAGATGAACGAGGAGATGCCGGCCTGGGCGACGAGCCCGACGGCGGAGCGGCGGCTCGGGGGCATCTCCCCGTACCAGGGGAGGGTGTCCTCGAGCCGCTTCAACGTCGCCGTCGAGAGCTCGCCGGAGATCGTCCGCAGCCAGCCCAGCGTCTCCGGCTTGGTTTTCGGCTTCGCCACCGTCATCCGCCCTCGGGTCAGCTCTCCCCGCCGGCGTTGCCGGTGGTGCCGGCGTTCACGTCGAACAGTTCGTACTTCGCGATGGCGAGGGCCACGACCGAGCGGTCGATCTCGCCGCGCCGCGCGAGCTGGTCGAGCGTGCGCACGACGAGCGAGGGGCCGTCGATCTTGAAGAAGCGGCGGGCGGCGGCACGCGTGTCGGAGAAGCCGAAGCCGTCCGCTCCGAGCGTCGCGAAGTCACCGGGGACCCACGCGCGGATCTGGTCCGCGACCTCGTGGTTGTAGTCGCTCGTCGCGACGAACGGTCCCTCGGCGTCCTGCAGCTTCTGCGTGAGGTACGCCGTGCGAGGCTCCTCGTCGGGGTGGAGCCAGTTGTGCTCGTCGGCGGCGAGGCCGTCGCGGCGCAGTTCGCTCCAGCTCGTGACCGACCACACGTCGGCCGAGACGCCCCAGTCGGCGGCGAGGAGCTGCTGCGCCTCGTGCGCCCACGGCACAGCCACGCCGGAGGCGAGCAGCTGGGCCTTCGGGCCCGTGCCCTCGCCGACCGACACGCGGTGGATGCCGTGCACGATGCCGTCGACGTCCACGTCCGCCGGCTCGGCCGGCTGCACCATGGGCTCGTTGTAGACGGTCAGGTAGTACATGACGTTCGGGTCGGCGTGGGTGCCGCCGTACATGCGGTCGAGGCCCGACTTCACGATGTGCGCGATCTCGTAGCCGTAGGCGGGGTCGTACGTGACGACGGCCGGGTTGGTCGCGGCGAGCAGCGGCGAGTGGCCGTCGGCGTGCTGCAGGCCTTCGCCCGTCAGCGTCGTGCGGCCCGCGGTCGCGCCGATGATGAAGCCGCGCGCCATCTGGTCGCCCGCCGCCCACATGGCGTCGCCCGTGCGCTGGAAGCCGAACATCGAGTAGAAGACGTAGACCGGGATCAGCGGCTCGCCGTGCGTCGCGTACGACGTGCCGATGTTCGTGAACGCCGCGAACGCGCCGGCCTCGTTGATGCCGACGTGCACGAGCTGGCCCTGCGGGCTCTCCTTGTACGCGAGCAGCAGTTCGCGGTCGACCGACGTGTAGTGCTGGCCGTTCGGGTTGTAGATCTTCGCCGTCGGGAAGAACGCGTCGATGCCGAAGGTGCGGGCCTCGTCGGGGATGATCGGCACGATGCGGTGACCGAAGTCCTTCGAGCGCATCAGGTCCTTGAGCAGACGCACGAAGGCCATCGTCGAGGCGATCTCCTGCGTGCCCGAACCGCGCTTGGCGACCTGGTACGCCGAGTCCTCGGGCAGCGGGATCTGGGTGTACTTCGAACGGCGCTCGGGCACGTAGCCGCCGAGTTCGCGACGACGCTCCTGCAGGTACTGGATCGCCTCGTCGTCCTGACCGGGGTGGTAGTACGGCGGCAGGTAGGGGTTCTCCTCGAGCTGCGCGTCGGAGATCGGGATGCGCATCTCGTCGCGGAAGCCCTTGAGGTTGTCGAGCGTCAGCTTCTTCATCTGGTGGGTCGCGTTGCGGCCCTCGAAGGACTTGCCGAGGCCGTAGCCCTTGATCGTCTTCGCCAGGATGACCGTGGGCTGGCCCTTGTGCTCGGTCGCGGCCTTGAAGGCGGCGTAGATCTTGCGGTAGTCGTGGCCGCCGCGCTTGAGGCCCCAGACCTGGTCGTCGGTGAGGTCCTTGACGAGCTCGAGGGCGCGCGGGTCGCGGCCGAAGAAGTTCTCGCGGACGTAGGCGCCGGACTCCGTCTTGTACGTCTGGTAGTCGCCGTCGGGCGTGACGTTCATGAGGTTGCGCAGGGCGCCGTCGTGGTCGCGGGCGAGCAGGTCGTCCCACTCGCGGCCCCAGACGACCTTGATGACGTTCCAGCCGGCACCGCGGAAGAAGCTCTCGAGCTCCTGGATGATCTTGCCGTTGCCGCGGACCGGGCCGTCGAGGCGCTGCAGGTTGCAGTTGATCACGAAGTTGAGGTTGTCGAGACCCTCGTTCGCGGCGACCTGGAGCTGGCCGCGGCTCTCGACCTCGTCCATCTCGCCGTCGCCGAGGAACGCCCAGACCTGCTGGTCGGACGCGTCCTTGATGCCGCGGTTGGTGAGGTACTTGTTGAGCTGCGCCTGGTAGATCGCGTTGATCGGGCCGAGGCCCATCGACACCGTCGGGAACTGCCAGAACTCCGGCATGAGGCGCGGGTGCGGGTAGGAGGAGAGCGCGTGCGGGGCGCGGGACTTCTCCTGGCGGAAGCCGTCGAGGTCGGCGTCGCTCAGTCGGCCCTCGAGGAAGCCGCGGGCGTACATGCCGGGGGAGGCGTGGCCCTGGAAGAAGACCTGGTCGCCGCCGCCGGGGTGGTCCTGGCCTCGGAAGAAGTGGTTGAGGCCCACCTCGTAGAGCGAGGCGGCGCCCGCGTACGTCGAGATGTGGCCGCCGACCGCGATGTCGGGGCGCTGTGCGCGGTGCACGAGCACCGCGGCGTTCCAGCGCAGCCAGGCGCGGTAGCGGCGCTCGAGGTCTTCGTCGCCGGGGAACTCGGGCTCGTTCTCGGGCGCGATGGTGTTCAGGTAGTCGGTGGTGGGCACCATCGGGACGCCGAGGTGCAGCTCCTTCGAGCGCTTCAGCAGGCCGAGCATGATCTCCCGGCCGCGCTGGTGGCCCGCTCCCTCGACGACCGCGTCGAGGGATTCGGACCATTCGGCGGTCTCTTCGGGATCGGAGTCGAGTGCTTCGACGCTGTACGGGTCCTGGTCGTTGACAGTCACAGTCGACCTTTCTCTCTTCGGCAGATCGTGCCAAGCAGCGGGGGCGCGTGGCCGCGCCATGTTGTCTACGTCGGACAAACAGCACCAGCCTATTCCCTAAACGAGAGGGTCTCGCACGCGGGGCGGGAGTGCTCAGCGGGGGTGCGGCGGGCTCACCGAAAGCCTGCAGGAACGGTCGGGGCGAGCCCTGTGCGAGCGCCCGTAGGCTGGGCTGCATGACCCTCCAGATCGGCGATGCCGCCCCCGATTTCGCCCTCTCCGACCAGCACGGCCAGACCGTGCGCCTCTCCGACTTCCGCGGCGTCAAGCCCGTGACGCTCGTCTTCTACCCGCTGGCCTTCTCGAGTCGCTGCGAGGGCGAGCTGTGCGAGCTGCGCGACAACTTCGACCTCTTCGACGGGCAGGGCGCCGAGCTGCTGGCGATCTCCGTCGACTCCAAGCACACGCTCCGCGCGTGGGCCGAGGCGCAGGGATACGGCTTCCGCCTCCTCGCCGACTTCTGGCCGCACGGCGAGGTCGCCGCGCAGTACGGCGTCTTCCTCGACGGCGCCGGCATCGCCGACCGGGCGACCTTCGTCATCGGCACCGACGGTCTGATCAAGGCCGCCTTCCGCACGGCGCCGGGCGAGTCCCGGCCGCTCGACGCGTACCGCGAGGCGCTCGCGGCCCTCTGAGCAGAGCGACCGGATGCCTCGTGCCACGACCGTGCGCGCGAGGCATCCTGCCGTTGCAGCTGGCTCGCCCCGCTCAGCCGAGGATGTTCACGGCGCGGGCGATGACGAGCGCGAGCAGCACGAAGCAGCCGAACGCCTGCAGCGCCATGAGCGACTTGAACCGGGGCGAGAGCGGCATCGCGTCGGTCGCGGAGTACGCCATCGAGTTCGACAGGCTCGTGTAGAAGTAGTCGATGAACCGCGGCGTCCATCCGACGAGGGCGGACGAGCGGGCCGCGACCTCGACGACGGCGTCGTCGTCCTCGTCCTGGGGGAAGCGGAAGTCCGCCGCCGGCAGCTCGTGCCGGGGCAGCATCGATCGGCTGACCGCGCCGCCGCGGTCGAGGTCCCAGTACAGGATCGCGAACCCGATGACGTTGGCGACCCACACCTGCAGCGCCGAGAGCAGCAGCACCGAACCCTGATGACCGCCCTCGACGAGCGCCACGATGATCTGCACGAGCGAGACCTGGTTCGTGACGACGAGCACGCTCGTCAGGCCGACGGAGAGGGGCCTCGACCACGCGGTCTCACGGGTGAAGCGGAGCGGGTTCACGACGATCAGTGGGACGAGGCACGCGATCCCCACCGCGACGACGATCCAGCGCTGGATGCCCAGGAGGTCGCCGGGCAGGAACGCGTAGAGGGCGAGCGCCGAGCAGAGGGCGACGACGACGGGCCAGCGGTGCTCCGCCCGGCGCGGTTCGCCGGAGGCCGCCCCCGCGGGCGGATCGCCCGGCACGCGGCCGGGATCGGCCGCCCCCGCACCGCCCTCGCTCATGGCGCGAGTCTACGACCGCGGCCGCTAGCATCGAGGGTGCGCCCCGCGCTCCGCGGGCCTGTAGCTCAGTTGGTAGAGCGCCACGTTTACACCGTGGATGTCGTCGGTTCGAGCCCGGCCGGGCCCACTTCGTCTCACGTCCCCAGCTGCGCGGGCGGGTCGCCGTGCAGTGCCCCCCGAACACGGGGTGTCATCCCGGCGCACGACACGCCATGCGAACGCCGCTGTCACTCGCGGGTAACACCTGACTCATAGCTTGAGCACAGCGTCCGTCCCCGGATGCGTCCCGTACACGAAGAGAGACAGCTATGACACCGATCGCGCAGGCACGCTCGCCGCGACGGCGGCTCCTCGGCCTCGCCGTTCCACTCGTCCTGGCCGCCGGCGTGATCGCCGCGCCGGCCGCAGCGTTCGCCGCCGACGACCCCGTCGACGGCGCCCGCACGTCCACCGATCCGATGTTCCCGAACGTCGGCAACGGCGGCTACGACGCGCTCGACTACGACGTCCGGCTCGCCTGGACGCCCGACGCCGCCCAGTCGGGTCAGTACATCGCCGGTTCGATCGTCGCGACGTCGACGATGACGGCGAAGGCGCTGCAGCCCCTCAAGAGCTTCTCGCTCGACTTCGAGGGGCTGCAGGTCGACTCCGTGCTCGTGAACGGCGTCCCCGCCGCGTGGGAGCGCGACGTCGACGCCGCAGCGATCAAGTTCAAGCTCGTCGTGACCCCGGCGACCCCGGTGAGCGGCGAGTTCACCGTCGCGGTGGCCTACCACGGCGTCCCGAGCTCCCACACCGACCTCGACGGCTCCTCCGAAGGCTGGAACCGCACGGCCGACGGCGCGACGATGCTCGGACAGCCGATCGGCAACATGACGGGATACCCGCACAACAACACCCCGTCCGACAAGGCGACCTACACGTTCGGCATCGACATCCCGACGACGTTGAACAACGTCGCCGGCAACGCGCCCGGTGCGGGCGCCGCGGTCAGCAACGGCGAGCTCGTGTCGAAGACCGCCTCGGCGGACGGCACGCGCACGACCTGGGTCTGGGAGCAGACGAAGCCCATGGCCTCGGAGCTCGCGGTCGTCTCGATCGGCAAGTACGACGTCATCGAGTCGCAGGTCGCGCTCTCCGACGGCTCGAGCATCCCGGCGTGGTCGTTCATGGACTCGGCGCTCTCGGCGACGAACAAGGCGACCATCACGACCCGCGTCGGCCAGCTCGGACCGATCATCCGCAACCTCGAGTCGCTCTACGGCCCCTACCCGGGCAAGAGCGCCGGCGTGATCGTGGACACCGTGCCCGGCGGCATCAGTTACGCCCTCGAGACGCAGGATCGCTCGTTCTTCCCGTCGACGAACTCGGTCGCGGGCAGCACGCTCATCCACGAGCTCGTGCACCAGTGGTACGGCAACAACGTGGCGCCGACGACCTGGACCGACATCTGGATCGGCGAGGGCATGGCCACGTGGGGTCCGGCCTACTACAACTCGAGCGAAGGCTTCGGCACGGCCGCCAACCCGACAGAGCTCACCTATTTCAACTCCTGGAACAACCTCGCGGCCACGAGCCCGAACTGGAGCATCGCGCCCGGTCTGCAGACGGACTCCGCCGAGCTGTACGAGTACCAGACGTACACGCGCGGCGCGCAGTTCTGGGCGGCACTCCGGGTGGCGATCGGCGACGACGCGTTCTTCGACCTCATCCGCGAGTGGCAGGTGCGCTACGGCGGCACGAGCAAGACGGGCGCCGACCTCAAGGCGCTCGCCGAGGAGCTCTCCGGCCGCGATCTCACGGCGCTCTGGCAGGACTGGATCCTCGAGTCCGGCAAGCCCGCCTGGCCCGAGAAGCTGAGCCTCTCGCTCGCGTCCTCGCCCGCCGAGGGATTCGTCCCGGCCGGACAGACGGTCTCGTACACGCTCACGGCCACGAACACCGGCCGCGTGCCGCTCGGGACCTCCGTCGCGACGGTCGACGTCGCCGGGCTCCTCGGGCAGGCGAGCATCGATCCGGCCGGGCTGCCCGCCGGGCTCACGCTCGACGGCACGACGCTCACCTGGGCCGTCCCGGCGGTCGCGGCGAGCCCGGCCGCGCCGCAGAGCGCCACCGCGACCTTCACCGCGACGGTGAAGTCGACGGCGACCGGCGGCCCGCTGACGGCCGTCGCGAAGGTCGCGACGCTCGGCGGCACGTGCGTCGCCTGCACGTCGACCCTCTCGGTGCCCGACACCCAGCGCCCCACGGCGAGCCTCGTCTCGCCGACGACGGCCGGTCCGTTCTCGGCGCTCTCGCTCCGCGTGGACGCTACGGACAACCTCGGGCTCGCCCGGATCGTCGCGAACGTCTACCAGGGTTCGACGCTCGTCAAGAGCACCCAGACCAAGGTGGCCGACGGGGCGACGAGCGGCACGCACACCGCCACGGTGTCGCTGCCCGACGGGTCGTACACGATCAAGTACAACTCGCAGGACCTCGCGGGCAACATCTCGGCGACGAGCACCTTCGCCGTGACGCTCGACTCGACGAAGCCGACCGCGACCGTCAAGGACGGGACGTCGTTCACGTCCCCGGCCGCCGGTCCGTACGACGTCGTGAGCTTCAAGCTCTACGACGCGGGCAAGATCGACAAGGTCGTGCTCAACGGCACCGTGAAGGACCTCAGCGACAACGCGTGGTCCGACGTGAACTTCGTGAAGCCCGGCGTCTTCGGCGCCGTCCGCGGCACGAACACCCTCGTCGTGCACGACGTCGCGGGCAACGTCTCCACGGTGGTCTTCGAGCTGCGCTGACCCGGCGTCCCTCGATCGGACGGCGCCTCCCCGGGATTCCGGGGAGGCGCCGTTCCGGTGTGCGGCACGTGCGGCAGGGTGCCGGAAACGGCGGCTCAGGCGCCGACCTGGCGGCCGAGCCGCCGCTGCAGTTCGGTCGCCGTGGGCCGGATCGCCTCGGCGAGATCCGGCCACGAGTCGCGCGGATGCTCGTCGGAGCGGAACGTGATCGCGACGGCCGCGATCGGCCACCCCGCGGCATCCCGGATGGCCGATGCCACCGACGCGAGTCCGGGGGAGACCTCGCCGTCCTCCCAGGCGTACCCGGCGGCTCGGATGCTCGCGAGCAGCGACCGCAGCTCGCCCGGCGACGTCGGGGCGGCGTCGCCGCGGTGCGCGAACGCGCCGGCATCCGGATAGAGCGCCCGCACCTGCGGACGATCGAGCGCGGCGAGCATCGCACGACCGCTCGCGGTGAACTGCGCGGGCAGCCGCACCCCCACCTCGGAGACGAGGGCCGGCCTGTGGCGGGCGCGCTCCTCGACGACGTAGACGACCTCGCGGCCCTGCAGGACGGCGAGCTGGAGGCTCTCGCCGAGCCGGTCGACGGCGGCGGCGAGCAACGGGGCGCCGAGCCGGGCGAGCGGGGCCTGCCGGAGGTAGCCCGAGCCGAGTTCTGAGGCCGCGACGCCGAGGCCGTAGCGCTGCTCCTCGGGGTAGTGCAGCAGCAGGCCCTCCTCGACGAGGGCCGCGAGCAGGTGGTACGTCGAGGACCGCGGCAGGCCGAGCTCGCGCGCGAGCGCCGCGGCCGGCACGGGACCGCGCTGGGCGGCGAGGTGGCGCAGCAGCCGCGCGGTCGCACGGGCGGCGGGCACCTGTCCGCGTCCGGTCATCCCGACTCCTCCCTCACCCGCACTCCGCACTCCGGTTTCGCGAGCGGGGCACTCCCAGTTCGCGAGTGGGCACTCCCGTTTCGCGAGTGGGTAGGTGCTGCGGGTCGGCTGCGCCGAGCACCCGCAGCACCTACCCACTCGGGAAGGTATGGCGGGCGTGCCTCCTCGAAAGAAGTCTGGCATGTGAGACAGCTCCGCCCGGAACGCCGTGGTCGCCCCGGCCTGACCAGCTGAGATGGATGCATGACGACGACCGCGCCCGACTCCGCCCGCACCCAGCCCTCGCCCGCCCGCCGCGTCGAGCGTGCCGCCGTTCGCCTCGGCGCCGGCGAGCTCACGATCGCCGACGTCGTCGCGGTCGCCCGTCATCGTGCACCCGTGGAGCTCGACGCCGCCTCGCTCGCCGAGGTCGAACGCACGCGTGCGGTCATCGAGGCGCTCGCCGCCGACCCGCATCCGCACTACGGCGTCTCGACCGGGTTCGGCGCGCTCGCGACGACCTTCATCGCGCCCGAGCGCCGCACCCAGCTGCAGGCGAGCCTCATCCGCTCGCACGCCGCCGGCTCCGGCCCCGAGGTCGAGCGGGAGGTCGTGCGCGCGACGATGCTGCTGCGCCTGCGCACGCTGCTCACCGGCCGCACGGGCGTGCGTCCGCTCGTCGTGCAGGCGTACGCCGACCTGCTGAACGCCGGCATCACGCCGATCGTGCACGAGTACGGCTCGCTCGGCTGCTCGGGCGACCTCGCCCCGCTCTCCCACATCGCGCTCGCGGTCATGGGCGAGGGCGACGTGCGCGACGCGCAGGGCATCCGGATGCCCGCCGCAGGCGCGCTCCCGGCCGCGGGCCTCGCCCCGGTCGTGCTCGCCGAGAAGGAGGGCCTCGCGCTCGTCAACGGCACCGACGGGATGCTCGGACAGCTCGCGATCGCCCTGCACGACCTCGGTTCGCTCGTCGACACCGCCGACCTCGCGGCCGCGATGAGCGTCGAGGCGCTGCTCGGCACCGACCGCGTCTTCGCCGACGACCTCCAGGCCCTGCGTCCCCACGCCGGTCAGCGCCGCTCGGCCGGGAACATCCTCGCCGCCCTCGACGGTTCGGAGATCGTCGCGAGCCATGCCGGCCCCGGCGACGGGCGGGTGCAGGACGCCTACTCGCTGCGCTGCGCGCCGCAGGTGCACGGCGCGGTGCGCGACACGATGGCGCACGCCGCCTCGGTCGCGAGCGCCGAACTCGCCGCCGCGATCGACAACCCCGTCGTCACGGCCGACGGCCGCGTGGAGTCCAACGGCAACTTCCACGGGGCGCCGATCGCCTACGTGCTCGACTTCCTCGCGATCGCCGTCGCCGATCTCGCCTCGATCTCCGAGCGCCGCACTGACCGGATGCTCGATCCGGCCCGCTCGCACGGCCTGCCCGCGTTCCTCGCGGGCGAACCGGGCGTCGACTCGGGCCACATGATCGCCCAGTACACGGCGGCCGGCATCGTCTCCGAGCTCAAGCGTCTCGCGGTGCCCGCCTCGGTCGACTCGATCCCGTCCTCGGCGATGCAGGAGGACCACGTCTCGATGGGCTGGGCCGGCGCGCGGAAGCTGCGGCGGGCGGTCGACGGCCTCACGCGTGTGCTCGCGATCGAACTGCTGACGGCGGCCCGCGCGGCCGACTTCCGGGCGCCGCTCGCGTCGAGCCCGGTGATCGCGGGGATGCGCTCGCGCATCCGCGAGCTCGTCGACGGCCCCGGCGCCGACCGCTACCTCGCGCCGGAGATCGAGGCCGTCGTCGGCCTCATCGCGCCCGCGCGCGGCTGAGCCTAGCGGCGCCGGAGCGGATCGGTCGTCCTACGCGTCGCTGGGGGGACTGTCGCCCGCCCCGGGCAGTGCGCCGCGTCGGCCGACCTCGTGCACGGTCCAGGCGCCGTCGGCGTCCCGCTCGAGCAGCGTCCAGGTGGCCGTCCGCAGGTGGCCGTGCGGTGCGCGCGGGTCGATCGCGTGCACGACCTGGCGGATGACCACGTCGTGCGTCACGACGACGACGTCGCCGCCGGGATGCGCGTCGAGCACCCGCTCGACCGCGGGCCGCGCCCGCACGAGCACCGTGGCCTTCTTTTCCACGCCGGGGGCGTCGTCGACGCGGCCGAACGCGGCGACGACCTCGAGACGCACCTGGCCCGTCCATTGGCCGTAGTCGCGGTCGTTGAAGTCCGCATCCACGATCGGCGCGAGGCCGAGCGGCCCGGCGACCGCCTCGGCGGTCTGCACCGCCCGCTGCAGCGGACTCGAGTAGACGGCGACGGCGCCCGAACCGGCGAACCGCTCGCCGAGCCGTGCCGCCTGGGCGTGCCCGTGCGCGTCGAGCGGTGGATCGGCGAGCCCGCGGAGACGCCCGGCGGCGTTCAACGCGGTCTGTCCGTGGCGGATCAGATACAGCCGCTGCGCGCCGTCCCCCGTGGCATCCATGGCCCTGATTCTGCCCTGCCGTGGCCACGAACCCGACGGGGCCGCGCGCGAAGCCGCCGCGGGAACCTCGGAATCAGCACTCGATGACGTTCACGGCGAGCCCGCCGAGCGCCGTCTCCTTGTACTTGTGGCTCATGTCGCGACCCGTCTCGCGCATCGTGTCGATGACCTGGTCGAGCGTGACGTGGTGCGAGCCGTCGCCCCACAGCGCCATCTGCGCGGCGTTGACGGCACGCGCTGCGGCGATCGCGTTGCGCTCGATGCACGGGATCTGCACGAGGCCGCCGATGGGGTCGCAGGTGAGCCCGAGGTTGTGCTCCATCGCGATCTCGGCGGCGTTCTCGACCTGCTCCGGCGTGCCGCCCATGAGCTCGGCGAGCCCGGCGGCGGCCATCGAGGCGGCCGAGCCGACCTCGCCCTGGCAGCCGACCTCCGCCCCCGAGATCGAGGCGCGCGTCTTGTAGAGGATGCCCACCGCGCCGGCCGCGAGCAGGAACCGGGCCGTCGCATCGTCGCGGACGGCATCGTCGGCCCCGCGGTACGCGGGCAGGTACTCGAGGGCGTAATCGAGCACCGCGGGGATGATCCCGGCGGCGCCGTTGGTGGGCGCCGTGACGATGCGCCCGCCCGAGGCGTTCTCCTCGTTGACGGCGAGGGCGACGAAGTTCACCCACTCCTGCCAGCGGGCGGGGTCGCGGTCCGGGTCCTCGGCCCGCAGGCGCTCGAGCCAGCGCGCCGCGCGGCGGCGCACGTGCAGGCCGCCGGGCAGCTCGCCTTCGCGATCGGCGCTCGACCACACGGATGCCCGCATGACGGCGGCCCGCTCGAGGAGGCCGGCACGGGTCTCGGCTTCGGGCCGGCGTGCGGCTTCGTTGCGCAGCATCACTCCGGAGAACGAGAGCCCTTCGGCGCGGCACTGCGCGAGCAGCTCGGCGGCGGTGGAGAACGGGAGCGGGAGCGCCGCGCCGGGGGCCGCGGCGCCCGCGGGTTCGTCCTCGCGCTCCACGAATCCGCCGCCGACCGAGTACGACGTCTCGCCGAACAGTTCGGCGCCGGTCTCGTCGAATGCGGCGAAGCGCATGCCGTTCGGATGCTTCGGCAGCATCGTCAACGGGTGCAGGATCACGTCGTCCTCGATCGAGAACGGGACCTCGCGGGCGCCGCCGAAGCGGAGGATGCCGGTCGTGTGCTGTTCCGCGAGCCGGATCGACGCGCCTGCGGGGTCGACGCGATCGGGCAGGTCGCCCTCGAGGCCGATGGCGACGGCGTCGAAGGTGCCGTGCCCCCGGCCGGTCGCGGCGAGCGAGCCGTAGAGGTCGACCCGCACCCGCGCGACGCGGGGGAGCAACCCGGCATCGGCGACGCGGGCGGCGAACCCCGCGGCGGCGCGCATGGGACCGACCGTGTGCGAGCTCGACGGGCCGATGCCGACCGAGAAGAGCTCGAAGACGCTGATCGTCGGGCCGATGTTCGCGAGATCGTGCATGGAGGCTCCTCATGGACCCGCAGCGCGCGGGTGTTCGGTTCCTCCCCGCTCTGTATCGGACCTGAGAGATTCCGCCCGCTCCCTCGTCGGAGTGGACGTTGCACCGTCGGTGCGGCCCGTGGGGGCCGGCTTTCCAGAGTCGCCGGTCGATGCAGTACAGGGGCCTGAGAGATTCCCGGGGAGGGCTTGCTCCTACGGCGGCACCCGGGGGTGCGCTCTCCTGCATCGACGTCGCAGCGTGCTCGATTCTCGCAGCATCGCGGCAGCGGCGCCACCCGGCCGGGCCGGCCGCGCGACGCCGGGGAAGTCCGGTGGCGTCGACCGGCCCGGCGGCAGGCCGGGCGGGTAGGCTCGACGGGTGCCAACCCTCGCCGAAGTCGTGTCCGTCGCCCACGGGCGGTGGCCGCTTTCCGGCGCCGAACCGTGGGACGCCCCCGGCCTCCTCGCGGGCGACCCGCAGGCGGGCGTGGCGCGCATCCTGCTCGCCGTCGACGCCGTGGCCGCCACGGTCGACGAAGCCGTCGACGGCGGCTACGACCTCCTGCTCACGCACCACCCGCTGCTGCTGCGCGGCGTGACGAGCGTGGCGGAGGACCGCTACAAGGGCGCACTGCTCGCCCGGCTCATCCGCGGCGGCACCGCGCTGCTCGCCGCGCACACGAACGCCGACGTCGTCGAGGACGGCACCTCGGGCGTCCTCGCCGTCGGGCTCGGCCTGCAGAGTTCTCGCCCGATCGTGCCCGACGCGAGCGGCAGCCGCGGCCTCGGCCGCATCGGCACGCTCGCCGAACCGGTGCGCCTGCTCGACTTCGCCCGTCGCGTCGCCGACCTCCTGCCCGCCACCGCCGGCGGGGTGCGCATCGCCGGCGACCCCGAGCAGCTCGTGACCACGGTCGCCGTCTGCGGCGGTGCCGGCGACTCCCTGCTCGGCGATGCCGGCGTGCGAGCCGCCGACGTCTACGTCACCGCCGACCTCCGCCACCACCCCGCGCAGGAGGCGCGCGAGCAGGCCCGCCTCGGCGGCGGCCCCGCCCTCGTCGACGTCTCCCACTGGGCGAGCGAATGGCTGTGGCTCGACGCCGCGGCCACCGCGCTCCGCGACGCACTGCCCGACGCCCAGGTCGACGTCTCCGAACTCAACACCGATCCCTGGGACTTCGCGCTCGTCCGAGCGCCGAACCCCACCGAACCACGGCGACATCGCCGGAAGGAGCCCGCATGAAGGCCGCCCCCGCCCAGCAGCAGGAGCTGCTGCGTCTGCAGGACCGCGACATCGCGCTCACGCAGCTCGCCCACAAACTCCGCGCGCTGCCGCAGACCAAGGCGCTCGCCGACCTCGCCGCGGCCGACGACGTGCTGCGCCGCGAGACGACCGCCCCGCTCGGCGAGCTCGACGACGCGCGCGCCGAACTCGGCCGCATCGAGTCCGACGTCGCGGTGGTCGAAGCCCGCATCACGCGCGACGAGAGCCGCCTCCAGCTCGTCACCAACCCGAAGGACGCCGTCGGCCTCGAGTCCGAGCTCGAATCCCTCCGTCGACGGCTCTCCGAGCTCGAGGACAACGAACTCGTCGTCATGGAACGCATCGAGGAGGGCGAGGCGGGCGTCGCCGCCATCGAGGCGAAGCGCGCCGAACTCGCCGCCCAGCGCACGGCCCTCGCCGAGGAGCGCGACCAGGCCGCCGGCGTGCTCGCGGTCGAGCAGGAGAACGCCGAGCGCGATCGCGGCATCGTCGCGAGCGGCATCGACGCCGACCTGCTCGCCCTCTACGAGCGCCACCGCGCCGCCGGCGGCGGCATCGGCGCGGCGCTGCTCCGCCAGCGTGCGTGCGGCGGCTGCACGATGACCCTCACCGGCACCGACCTCGACCGCGTTCGCAAGGCCGCAGCCGACGAAGTGGTGCTGTGCCCGGAGTGCGACCGCATCCTCGTGCGCACGGAGGAGTCCGGGCTCTGACGCGTCCGCCGGTCGAGAAGCGCGAAGCGGGTCTCGAGACCTCGTCCGTGCGGAGGACTCCGGGCTCTGGCCCCGGTCCGCTGGTCGAGTAGCGCGAAGCGCGTCTCGAGACCTCGTCCGTACGGAGGGCTCCGGCCTCTGGCCTCGGTCGTCCGCTGGTCGAGTAGCGCGAAGCGCGTATCGAGACCTCGTCCGTACGGAGGGCTCCGGGCTCCGACCCGGTAGGCTGTTCCGGATCGGGTCGGCCAGACGGTCGCGTCGCGGACAACGGCTTCGGCCGCGGTCCGTGCCGAGGAACGTCCGGGCTCCGCAGGGCAGGACGGTGGGTAACACCCACCCGGGGCAACCCGCGAGACAGTGCCACAGAGAACAGACCGCCACGGGCTCCGGCCCGCGGTGAGGGTGAAACGGTGGGGTAAGAGCCCACCAGCGGCCGCGGTGACGCGGTCGGCTCGGTAAACCTCGTTCGGAGCAAGGCCAGACAGAGCACTATGGGGCTGCCCGTCCCGTGCTCGGGTAGGCCGCTGGAGGGCCGCGGCAACGCGTCCCCGAGAGAGATGGCCGTCGAACCGCGTCGCGAGAGCGCGCGGGGAACAGAACCCGGCGTATCGGCCGGCCCGCTCATACGACGCGAACGGCGCCCGCCCCGGAAACGGGGCGGGCGCCGTTCGTCGTTCCGAACCCTCAGCCGGCGGCGAGGCCCGCCGCGCCGATGATGCCCGCGTTGTTGCGGTGCACGGCGGCGATGATCGGCACGGACAGGTGCAGCTTCGGCAGGAACTTCTCGGGGTGCTTCGAGACGCCGCCGCCGACGACGAACAGGTCGGGGGAGAAGAGGAACTCGAGCGTCGAGTAGTACTTCTGGAGCCGTTCGGCCCACTGGTCCCACGAGAGCTCTTCGCGTTCCATGGCGGAGTAGGCGGCCCGCGACTCGGCGTCGTGACCGTCGATCTCGAGGTGTCCGAGCTCGCTGTTGGGCACGAGCACGCCGTTGTGGAGCATCGCGGAGCCGATGCCGGTGCCGAGGGTCGTCAGGATGACGAGCCCGTCGACGCCCTTCGCAGCGCCGTTGCGGAGTTCTGCGACGCCGGCGGCATCCGCGTCGTTGACGAATCGGATGTCGCGATCGAGACGCTGCTCGAAGAGGCGCTCGGCCGGGAGGCCGATCCACTTCTTCGAGACGTTCGCCGCCGACAGCGTGCGCCCGTCCTTGACGATCGCCGGGAAGCACACGCCGAGCGGGAGCTTGTCGAGCTTCGGAGCGTCGTCGGCCTCGGCGATCTTGTCGAGCAACTCCGCCGTCGCTTCGAGGATGTCGTCCGGTTCGCCGCCGTCGGGTGTGAAGATCTTGATGCGTTCGGTGACGAGTTTGCCGGTGCGGAGGTCGACCACGGCCCCCTTGATGCCCGTTCCGCCGATGTCGATGCCGATCGCGTGGTGGTGCGAGTTCCCCATGGCCTTCACCCTACCGAGGTCGCCGGAGGCAGCGTCAGGATTTCGACGCCGCGCTCGGTCACGACCATCGTGTGCTCGAACTGCGCGGTGAGCTTCCGGTCCCGCGTCGTCACGGTCCAGTCGTCGTCCCACACGTCCCACTCGGTCGTGCCGAGGGTGAGCATGGGCTCGATCGTGAAGACCATGCCGACCTCGATGATGTCGTCGTACTGCTCGGTGTCGTAGTGGGGGATGATCAGCCCGGTGTGGAACGCGCGGCCGACGCCGTGCCCCGTGTACTCCCGGACCACGCCGTAGTCGAAGCGCTTCGCGTACGCCTCGATCGCACGGCCGATGACGTTGACCTGACGCCCGGGCGCGACGGCCTTCATGCCGCGGCGCAGCGCCTCCTCGGTGCGCTCGACGACCAGTCGGGTCTCCTCGGCGCCCTCGCCGACGACGAAGGTGCGGTTGAGGTCGCCGTGATAGCCGTCGAGGTAGGCGGTCACGTCGAGGTTGATCAGGTCGCCGTCCTCGAGCACGGTGTCGTCGGGGATGCCGTGGCAGATCACTTCGTTGACCGAGGTGCAGCTCGACTTCGGGTAGCCCCGGTAGCCGAGGGTCGAGGGGTAGGCGCCGTGGCCGACGACGTACTCGTGCACGATGCGGTCGAGCTCGTCGGTCGTGACGCCCGGTCGGATCGCCGCGGCCGCGGCCTCGATGGCGCCGGCGGCGATCGTGCCGGCGGCGCGGATGCGCTCGACCTCGTCGGGGGCGTAGCGGTCGCCCCCGGTGTTGGGGCGCGGCTCGGCGCGGCCGACGTACTCGGGGCGGGCGATCGAGGCCGGCACGGCGCGCGCGGGCGACAGTCGGCCGGGGATCAGATGTCCGGCGGAATCCTTGGGCATACGATCAAGCCTATGACTGCGGATATCGAGCAGAAGTTCTGGTACAACCTCAAGACCGGCGCGGTGGAGCACGGGTTCCAGTCGGCGTCGGCCGATCGCGTCGGGCCGTTCGACACGCACGCGGAGGCCGAGCAGGCGCTCGAGATCCTCCGCGCGAACTCGGCCAAGTGGGCCGAGGAGGACGCCGCCGAGGACTGACCCCGCCGGTCGGGTAGCGACAACTGACCTCGCCGGTCGAGTAGCGACGAAGGAGCGTATCGAGACCCCTTTGCAGGGTCTCGATACGCTTCGCACTCGACCGGCGACGCCGGCTCAGGCGAGCCCGCGGCGCTCCAGGAGCGGCTCGATGGCCGCATCGCGGCCGCGGAACGCGCGGTACGCCTCGAGCGGGTCGCGCGAGCCGCCGATGCCGAGCACGAACTCGCGGAAACGGTCCCCGTTCGCCCGCAGCAGCCCGCCGTGCTCGTCGAACCAGGCGCCGGTGTCGGCGTCGAGCACCTCGCTCCAGATGTAGGAGTAGTAGCCCGCGTCGTAGCCGCCCGCGAACACGTGCGCGAAGTACGTGCTCGAGTAGCGCGGCGGCACGGCCGGGTCGTCGAGGCCGACGGCGGCGAGCGCCGCGGCCTCGAACGCGGCGACGTCGTGCACGTCGGCATCCGCGTCGATCGTGTGCCAGGCCTGGTCGAGCAGTGCGGCGGCGAGGTACTCGCTCGTTTGGAAGCCCTCGTTGAACGCCCGGGCCGCGAGGAGCTTCTCGACGAGCTCGGCGGGCATGGGCTCGCCCGTCTCGTGGTGCACCGCGTAGTTGGCGAGGATCTCGGGGTGGAGCATCCACATCTCGTTGACCTGGCTCGGGAACTCGACGAAGTCGCGGTAGACGTTCGTGCCGGAGAAGGACGGGTAGGTCGTGCGCGCGAAGAGCCCGTGCAAGGCGTGGCCGAACTCGTGGAAGAGGGTCTCGGTCTCGTCGTAGGTGAGCAGCGTGGGCTCGCCGGCGGCGGGCTTCGGCACGTTGAGGTTGTTCACGACGACCGGCAGCCCGCCGAGGAGGTCGGATTGCTCGACGAGCGAGTTCATCCACGCGCCGCCGCGTTTGGAGTCGCGCGTGAAGAAGTCGCCGAGGAAGAGGCCGACGGGGGAGCCGTCCTCGTCGTGGACCTCCCAGATGCGCACTTCGGGGTGGTAGCCGACGAGGTCGGGGCGCGGGGTGAACGTGATGCCGTAGAGGCGGGTCGCGGCGTGGAAGACGCCGTCCACGAGCACGCGATCGAGCTCGAAGTAGGGGCGCATGGCGGCGAGGTCGACGTCGTAGCGCTCGGTGCGCACCTGCTCGGCGTAGAACGACCAATCGGATGCCTCGATGGCGCGGCCGCCGACGGCATCCGCCCGCTCCTGCAGGAGCGCGAGCTCGGCGCGGGCGTTGCGGGCCGCCGCCGGAGCGAGCCGGCCGAGCATCGCGGCCACGGCCTCGGGCGTGCGCGCGGTCTGGTCGGCCGTGACGGCCGCCGCGTGGTTCGGGAAGCCGAGGAGCCGGGCGCGTTCGGCGCGCAGTCGCGAGATCCGCAGCACGAGCTCGCGGTTGTCGTGGTCGCCGCCGCGGCCGCCGCGCGAGCGCGAGGCCGTCATGATGCGGTCGCGCGTCGCCGGCGAGGTGAGGGCGGCGAGCCACGGATGCCCGGTCGGCAGCACGAGGGTGACGAGCCAGCCGTCGAGCCCGCGCGACTTCGCGGCCTCGCGCGCGGCGGAGCGCTCGCCCTCGCTCAACCCGTCGAGCTCGGCCTCGTCGGCGACGAGCACCGCGAGCTCGTTCGTGTCGGCGAGGAGTTGCTTCTCGAAGCGGGTCGTGAGCGTCGACAGCTCGGCGTTGAGCTCGCGCAGGCGGTCCTTGTCGGACTCGGCGAGGGCGGCGCCGGCGAGCGTCATCTCGGTGTGCCGGCGCTCGATGAGGTAGACGGACTCGGCGTCGAGGCCGAGCGCGCCGCGGTTCGCGTGCAGTGCGTCGATGCGGGCGTAGAGCACGGGGTCGAGTCGGATGCGGTCGCTGTGCGCCGCGAGGATCGGCGCGAACTCGGCCTCGAGACGGTTCGTCTCCTCGCTGGAGTCGGACGAGCTCTGGTTGTAGAAGACCCGCAGCACCCGGCCGAGGTACTGGCCGCTCCGCTCGAGCGGGAGCATCGTGTTCTCGAACGTCGGGGCGGACTCGTCGGCGGTGATCGCGGCGACCTCGGCTTCGTGCTCCGCGATCGCGGCGCGGAGCGCGGGCTCGTAATCGGACTCGGCGAGCTCGGCGAACGGGGGCAGTCGGTAGGGCAGGGGGCTCGGGGCGGCGAACGGGTTCGGCATGGGCTCCACCCTAGAGGCGCGTGCGGCGGCAGCGGCCGTCTCCGGGGGGCGCCGTTCGCGGGGCCGAGGCGGGGCGACCGGCCGTCCCGCGAAGCAGTGCCGAGGCGGGGCATTCGTCCGTGCCCGGCCACCGCGCGCGTGGGGCGGCCGTAGCATCGGGCACCCCCGGCGGCGCAGGGCGAGCGAGGTGGACGCACGTCGTCGTCGACGCCTCGTCGGGGACCATTCCCCACGAGTCCCCAGAACCGCGGACGGAGCATTCCCCATGACCGCCTACACGCCATCGCCGGGCGTCGCCGGCCTGTCCTTCACCATGCCCGAGCGCATGGCCATGCGCGTCGGCATGGCCCTCGAACGCTGGGCTGCGCACCACGCGCGCATCCGTTCCGAGATCTGGCACGACCCGCATCCGAACATCGCCGAACTGGAGCGGCAGCAGGAGGCGCTGAAGTCCGACGTGTACTTCAAGACCTTCCAGAACTTCCATCCGCTGTGATCGGCTCGGATGCCGCGACGGCGCGGCAGCCGAATGCAAAGGAATGGTTGCAAAGCGTTCTTTGCATCGCTATCGTCGGCGGCATGGACACCGAGCACGCCGCGCCCGCCCCGCGGCATACGCCCACGGGCGTGGCCACGTTGAAGGCGCTCTCGCACCCCGTCCGCATGGAGATCTTCGACCGGCTCGTGCAGTACGGGCCCGAGACGGCCTCGAGCCTCGCGGCCGCGCTGGGGGAGTCGAGCGGCGTCACGAGCTACCACCTGCGCCGCCTCGAGGGGCACGGCCTCGTGCGGGAGGTCGAGGGCAAGGGCACCGCGCGCGAGCGGTGGTGGGAGCGGGTGCCCGGCGCCGTGACCGTCGACTACACCGATCTCGGCGGCGACGAATCCGCGCGGGTCGCCGCCGACACGCTCGTCGCCCACTGGCACGAGCTGCGCACCGGGGCGCTGGAGCGCTTCATGGCCCGCGGCGCCGACGAGCTGTCCGACGAATGGATGCGCGCCGCGCTCGTGCAGGCCGGCAACGCCACCGCGACCGCGGCGGAACTCGCCGAGCTCGGCGCCGCGATCGAGGTGCTCGTGGCCGACTTCGTCGAGCGCCACCGCGAGAACCCCGCGCCGGATGCCCGCCGGGTGCAGCTCCAGGTCAATCTCATCCCGTTGCTGGAGGCGACGCCGTGAGCACGCCGCTCCTCTCCCTCGACCGCCTCGAGGCGCCCGCCTACACGCCCCTCGAGCGCGTCGCGATCATCGCGGCCGCCCGACTCGAAGCCTGGGCCGTACGCCGCGTCGCACATCGTGCCGTCGGCAGCCCGGCGATCGACCCGGCACGGCGCCTCGTCGCCGAACGCGTGCAGGCCGAGCGCGAGCGCTGCCGCGCCGAGTACGGCGTGCTGCTCCAGGCCCGCTGAGCGCCGATCCCGACTCCACGCTCTCGGATGCCGCGAGGGGCCGCGTCGTCCGTGACGGCGCGGCCCCTCGCATCCTCGGTCGGTGCGACCGGTTCGTTCACCAGTCGTCGTCGGCGTCGTCCTCGAGCGCCGCGGCGCCCGTCGTGCCGAACTCGTCGACGACGAAGCCGTCGTCGGCCGTGGCGATGCCGCGGCCCTCGAGGAACGTGAGCGTCCAGCTCGCGAACCCGGCACCCGCGTCCGCGTCGTGCGCCGCCACGCCCGCGCAGAGCGGGGCGGGCACGGCCGCTGGCGGCGTCGCGCCGCGGTTCCAGCGGGTGCCGAGCTGCATCACGCCTCCGCGGGGGTGAGGACGATGTCGCGCACCGACAGCTCGTCGGCGGCCTCGAAGCGCAGGTCGGCGATGCGGCCGACGGCCCGGAGGTCGGCGGCGGCGTGCACGAGGCGCTCGGTCGCGTCGGCGGGGCCCGCGATGACGGCGGAGTCGACCGGCGTCTTCTGGGAGGCCTTCGCCTCGGTCTTCGCGCGGCGGATGCCCGTGAGCGCGAGGCTCGTGAGCCGCAGCAGCTCGCCGTCGGCCTCGCCCTTCACCTCGTCGAGCTCGGCGGTCGTCGGCCAGGCGGCCACGTGCACCGAGCCCTCGTGCGACCAGGACCACGCCTCCTCCGCGGCGAAGGAGATGACCGGCGCGAAGAGGCGCAGCAGCACGTCGAGCGCGGTCTTCAGCGCGGCGACGGCGGAGGCCTTCTCGCCCTCCTCGCCGCCGTAGGCGCGCTCCTTGACGAGCTCGAGGTAGTCGTCGCAGAACGTCCAGAAGAACGTCTCGGCGACCTCGAGCGCGCGGGCGTGGTCGTAGTGCTCGTAGGCCGTGCCGGCCTGGAGCACGACCTCGGAGAGCTCCGCGAGCATCGACCGGTCGAGCGGCACCGTGACGGACGCATCGGCCGAACCCTCGAAGCTCAGGATGAACTTCGCCGCGTTGAGGACCTTGATCGCGAGGCGACGGCCGATCTTCATCTGGGTCGGGTTGTTCATGTCGAAGGACGCGTCGGTGCCGAGTCGCGCCGAGGCAGCCCAGTAGCGCACGGCGTCGGAGCCGTGCTGGTCGAGCAGACCCGCCGGGGTGACGACGTTGCCCTTCGACTTCGACATCTTCTTGCGGTCGGGGTCGACGATGAAGCCGGAGATCGCGGCGTTCTTCCACGGCGCGACGCCCGCCTCGAGCTGCGCGCGCAGCGTCGAGGAGAACAGCCACGTGCGGATGATGTCCTGGCCCTGCGGGCGCAGGTCGTAGGGGAAGACGAGGTCGAACAGCTCGGGGTCGCGCTCCCAGCCGCCCGCGAGCTGCGGGGTGAGGGAGGAGGTCGCCCAGGTGTCCATGATGTCGAGTTCGCCGATGAAGCCGCCGGGCACGCCGCGCTGCGACTCGTCGTAGCCGGGGGCCGGCTGCGAGGACGGGTCGACGGGGAGGAGTTCGCGGGTCGCGACGATCGGCTGCTCGTGCACCGGGTTGCCCTCGGCGTCGAGCGGGTACCAGACGGGGATCGGCACGCCGAAGAAGCGCTGGCGCGAGATGAGCCAGTCGCCCGTGAGGCCGCCGACCCAGTTCTCGTAGCGCACGCGCATGAACTCGGGGTGCCAGGCGATCTCGCGGCCGCGCTCGAGGAGCTCGGCGCGCAGCGTCTCGTCCTTGGCGCCGTTGACGATGTACCACTGGCGCGTCGAGACGATCTCGAGCGGGCGGTCGCCCTTCTCGAAGAACTTGACGGGGTGGGTGATGTTGCGGGGCTCGCCGATGAGCTCGCCCGACTCGCGCAGGAGGTCGACGACGGCCTTCTTGGCCGAGAAGACGGTCTTGCCGGCGAGCTCGGCGTAGGCGGCCAGGCCGGCCTCGCTCGTGATCGCCTCGGGCGCCTCGGCGAGCACACGGCCGTCGAAGCCGATGATCGCGCGGTTCGGCAGGTCGAGCTCGCGCCACCAGATGACGTCGGTCACGTCGCCGAAGGTGCAGATCATGGCGATGCCGGAGCCCTTGTCCTGCTGGGCGAGGTGGTGGGCGAGGATCGGGACCTCGACGCCGAAGATCGGCGTGGTCACGGTCGTGCCGAAGAAGGGCTTGTAGCGCTCGTCATCGGGGTGCGCGACGAGGGCGACGCACGCCGGCAGCAGCTCGGGGCGGGTCGTCTCGATCTCGATCGTGCCGCCGTCCGGCTGGTGGAACGCGACGCGGTGGTAGGTGGCCGGCTGGTCGCGGTCCTCGAGCTCGGCCTGGGCGATGGCCGACCGGAAGTCGACGTCCCACAGGGTCGGCGCCATGGCCTGGTAGGCCTCGCCGCGCTCGACCTGCTTGACGAAGGCGAGCTGCGACGTGAAGAGCGCCTCGTCGCCGATCGTGCGGTAGGTCTGCGTCCAATCGACCGAGAGGCCGAGCTTGCGCCAGAGCGCTTCGAACTGCTGCTCGTCTTCGGCGGTGAGCCGCTCGCAGAGTTCGATGAAGTTGCGTCGGCTCACGGGCACCTGGTCGGCGGCCTTGGAGCTCTTGCCCTCGCCGCCTTCGAACGGCGGCACGAACTCGGGGTCGTAGGGCAGCTTCGGGTCGCAGCGCACGCCGTAGTAGTTCTGCACGCGACGCTCGGTGGGCAGGCCGTTGTCGTCCCAGCCCATCGGGTAGAAGACCTGCTTGCCGAGCATGCGGCGGTAGCGGGCGATCACGTCGGTGTGCGTGTACGAGAACACGTGGCCGATGTGGAGCGAGCCGGAAGCCGTGGGCGGCGGGGTGTCGATCGAGTAGATGCACTCGCGCGTCGCGTTCGCACGGTCGAAGCGGTAGGTGCCGGCGGTCTCCCAGACGCCGCCCCAGCGCTCTTCGAGTCCTTCGAGTGCGGGCTTGTCGGGGATTCGAGGCGCGTCGGTCATGGATGCTGCTCCGCTTCGGTATAGACGGCACTGCGTCGAGGTGTGCCTGAGTGTGTGGGATTCGTCGGATTGCCGACGTCTCAGGATACCGGGTCGGTCTGCGCCCGTGCTGCGCCGCCGAGCGGGCGGCGGGCGCCGAGCAGGCGCCGTGTGGCCGGATGCTCCGGGGCGGCGAGCACGCGCGCGGCGTCGCCCTGCTCGACGATGCGGCCGGCCTCGACGACCGCGATCCGGTCGCTCGCGTGGGCGACGACGTCGAGGTCGTGCGAGATGAGGAGGTAGCCGAGCCCGCGCTCGCGCTGCAGGTCGTCGAGCAGGTCGAGCACGCGCGCCTGCACGGTGAGGTCGAGCGCCGAGACCGGCTCGTCGAGCACGAGGAGCTCGGGCCCGGCGGCGAGCGCGCGGGCGATCGCGACGCGCTGGCGCTGCCCGCCGGACAGCGAGGCGGGGGCGCGTCCGGCGAGCGAACCGCTCAGCCCGACGGCGTCGAGGAGCGCGGCGACGGCACGGCGACGAGCGGTCCGCGTGCGCCGGCGACCGCCGGGTTCCGCGGCGAGCGCGTCGGCGAGGGTGCGCTCGACGCTCCAGCGGGGATCGAACCCGCCCCCGGCGTCCTGGCCGACGAGTCCGATGCGGCCGCGCGCGGCGCGGAGCGCGCCGGGTCCCGACCCGCCGGGCTTCCCGAACCGGCGCACCTGCCCGCTCGTGGGGGCGTCGAGCCCGATCGCGACGCGCGCGAGGGTCGTCTTCCCCGACCCGGAAGCGCCGACCACGCCGAGCGTCTCGCCGCGGCGCAGTTCGAGCGATGCGCCGTCGAGCGCGGAGAACGGTCCGTCGGGTGTGCGGTGCACGACGCCGACGTCGCGCAGCTCGAGGACGGGTGGGCCTCCGACCCCCCGCGCGGGTTCGATCGGCGGTTCCCGGGTCGCTCGACCGTGTCTCGGCGGCCGGTCCTCGATCGAGAGCCGCGTCCCGCGCGGACGGCCGGCGGGGTTCGCCGCGAGGAGCGCCCGGGTCTCCGGGGCCTCGGGAGCGGCGAGGAGTTGCGTCGTCGGCCCGGACTCCACGACCCGCCCGCCCGCGAGCACGAGCACGTGGTCGGCGAGCCCCGCCACGGCGTCGAGGTCGTGCGAGATCAGCAGGATGCCCGTGCCGGCGGCCTTGAGCCGGCCGAGTTCGGCGAGCACCTGGCGGCCGATGCCGGCATCCAATGCGGTGGTCGGTTCGTCGGCGACGAGGTACGGCGGATCGAGCGCGATGGCTGCGGCGATGAGCGCGCGCTGGCGCAGGCCGCCCGAGAGTTCGCCGCTGCGCTGGCGGGCGCGGAGCACCGGGTTCTCGATACCGGCCCGGAGGAGGGCGTCGTGCACGCGGCCGGCGCGCTCGCTCCCGGACGCACGGGCGTGCAGCCGGAGCCCGTCGCCGATCTCCCGTCCGACGGGTCGCAGCGGATCGAGGGCGCCGAGCGCGTCCTGCAGCACGAGCCCGATCCGGGCGCCGCGGATGCGCCGCCACGCGGGTGCCCCGGCTGCGGGGAGCGGCGCACCGTCGAGCTCGAGGGCCGCAGCCGACACCCGGGCGTCGGCCCCGGCGAGCCCGAGCAGCGCACGGGCGGTCACCGACTTGCCCGATCCGGACTCGCCGACGAGGGCGACGCACTGGCCGGCCGCGAGGTCGAACGAGACCCCGGCGACCGCCTCGACGCCGCCGAACGACACCGCGAGATCCTGCACCCGGAGGCTCATCGCAGCCCTCCCGCACGGCGTTCGAGGGCGCGGCCGAGCACCGTCGCGGCGAGGATCGTGCCGACGATCGCGAGGCCGGGGAAGACGGTCATCCACCACGCGACCTGCAGGTAGGTGCGGCCCGCGTTGAGCATCGCGCCCCATTCGGGCGCGGGAGGTTCGGTGCCGAGTCCGAGGAAGGACAGCGTCGAGGCCCACACGATCGCCTGGCCGATGCCGAGGGTCGCGAGGACGAGGAGTTGGCGTGCCGTGTTCGGCACGATCGTGCGGGCGAGGATGCGGGTGCGCCCGTGTCCGAGGACGCGGGCGGCCTCGACGTAGCCGGTGGCGCGGATGCCGATGACCTGGCCGCGCACGAGTCGCGCGTAGCCCGGGGCGCTCGAGAGTCCGACCGCGATCGTCGCCGGCACGGGACCCGGTCCGACGAGCACGATGACGAGCAGGGCGAGCAGCAGCCCGGGCAGGGCGAAGAGCACCTCGACGGTGCGGCCGACGGCGTAGTCGGCGACGCGGCCGCCGAGCCCGGCGAGGAGGCCGAGGAGGGTGCCGAGGCCGAGCCCGATGGCGGTCGCGGCGACGCCGATGAGCAACGACGGTCCGGCGCCGTGCACGATGCGCGTGTAGACGTCCCGTCCGGACTCGTCGGTGCCGAAGACGTGCTCGGTCGACGGCGGCGCGAATGCCTGCGCCGGGTCGATCGCGGTCGGCGAACCGGGAGCGAGGATGCCGGGCGCCACGGCCGCGACCGCGAGCAGCACGGCGAAGACCGCGGCCAGGACGAGGGGGAGCCGGGAGAGCAGGTCGGCGCGACGTCGCGTCTCGCGGGCGGTGGGGAGGCGGAGCGCCGTCATGCGGCGACCTCCGCCCGCGGGGTCGGTGCGGGTCGATCGCCGGTCTCGGCGTCGCGCCGACGCGGGTCGATGAGCGTCGCGGCGACGTCGGCGAGGAAGGTCACGACGAGATAGGCGAGCGCCACGACGAGCACGACGGCCGTCACCAGCGGCACGTCGCGCAGGGTGACGGCTTGCAGCAGCGTGCGCCCGAGCCCGGGCATCGCGAACATCGTCTCGACGACGACCGCCCCCGAGACGAGGTAGCCGAACGCCCACGCGGAGAGCTCGACCCCGGGCACGGCCGCGTGCCGGAGCGCGTGCCGCAGGCGCAGGCCGGTCTCGGATTCGCCGCGCGAACGGGCGGCGAGCGAGAACGGCGCAGCAAGGGCATCCAGCATCGATTCGCGCATGATCTGCGCGAGGAAGCCCGCGACGGGGATGGCGAGCGTGAGCACGGGGAGGACGACGCCCGCCGGCGTCCCGTCCGCGACGGCGGGAAGCCACCCGAGGCCCGTCGCGAAGACGATCACGAGGATCGAGGCGAGCCAGAACTGGGGGAGCGCGGCCGCGACGGTCTCGATGCCGCCGCCGATCGAGCGCGCCCAGCGCGAGCGACCGGTCGAGACGAGCGCGAGGCCGATCGCGATCGCCCAGGCGACGACGAGCGAAGCCGCCGCGAGCGCGAGCGTTGCGCCGATCTGGGCGCCGATGACGTCGGCGACGGGACGGCGCAGCACGTACGATTCGCCGAAGTCGCCGGTGACGAGCCGGCCGAGGAAGGCGCCGTACTGCACGAGCACCGGCTGATCGAGCCCGTACTCGGCGCGCACGGCGGCGAGGGCCTCCGCGCTCGCCTGCGAGCCGGGACCCCCGAGGATCGCGAGCGCCGGGTCGCCCGGCACGAGCCGGATGCCGACGAAGACGATGGTCGCGACGGCCCACAGCACGAGCGCAGCGCCCAGGAGCCGCGTCGTCAGACGCAGGACGGTGCGGGAGATCGCTGGTCGAGGAGCGGAGCCGCCCCCCGCTGGTCGAGTAGCGAAGCGTATCGAGACCCCGTGAGACGCCGCACGGGGTCTCGAGACGGCGCCGGCGCGCCGACTCGACCAGCGATGGTTCACGAGGTGAAGCGCGCGTCGAGGAACGTCGGCGTCGACACGGTCGGCATCGCCCGTACTCCCTCGAGGTCCGCGGTCAGCAGGAAATGGTTCTGCTGATCGTAGAGCGGCAGCAGCCGGTACGTCTCGAGCAGGCGCTCCTGCACGTCCGCGTAGGCGGCGGCGCGCGCGTCGGCGTCCTGCGAGGCCGAGGCCTCGTCGAGGAGCGCGTCGATCTCGGGGTCGTCCACCTGCGCGAGGTTCGCGAAGTAGCCCGAGGGCGCCGGGGTCATCGAGTCGGAGTGGTAGACGATGCGGAGCACGTCGGGGCCGACCTTCGTGTACGGGGCGCTGACGAGGTCGTACTCGTGGGCCGCGAGCGCGCCGTACCAGCTCGAGAGGTCGAGCGGCTGGAGCTGCACGTCGAACCCGACCTCGCCGGCGGAGGCGGCGAACTGCTCGAAGAGCGACTGCTCGGCCGCCGTGGACTGGTTCGTGGAGATCGGGAAGACCGCGGTCAGGCGCACGCCGCCCTTGGTGCGCACGCCGTCGTCGTCCCGGTCGGTCCAACCGGCCTCGTCGAGCAGCGCGTCCGCCTCGTCCGGGTCGACGGTGAACAGGTCGGCGTCGCCGACGCTCGTCGGCTCGACGCTCGAGAGCGGCGAATAGGAGCGTTCCGCGGTGTCGAAGAAGAGCGCCTGGATGCCCGCATCCGGGTCGACGGCGCGGACGAACGCCTCGCGGACGCGCTCGTCGTCGAACGGCGCCTTCGAGCCGTTGAACTCGATGCGGTTCGAGGCGCCGGGGCGCGGGGCATCCAGTTCGACGATGCCGGAGGCCTCGCCCGCCCGGCTGATCGCGTCGGGCTGCGCGTTGTCGATGACATCGACCTGGCCGGCCTCGAGCGCCGCGTAGCGCGTGGCCGGATCGGGGATGAAACGCCACTCGATCGTCTCGAGGTAGGCGGGGCCCTCGTGGCCGGCGTCGGCCGGCGGCGAGGAGTAGTCGTCGTTGCGGGTGAAGACGATGCGGTCCTGCGGGGTCCACGACTGCACCGCGAACGGCCCGGTGCCGATCGGGGCGAGGCAGTTCTCGTCGGTGCCCCGGGAGAGGCCGACGGGCGACTCGATGGCCAGCCACGGTTGGCTGAGCGACTCGAGCAGTGCGCTGTCGGGCGCGCTGAGGTGGAAACGGGCGTGGGCGTCGTCGACGACCTCGACCTCGGTGATCTTGGCGGCGGCGAGGTAGCCGGTCGAGGAGCCCGTCGCCGGGTCCTGCAGGTGCTCGATGTTGGCCTTGACCGCCTCGGCGTCGAACGGGGTGCCGTCGGTGAAGGCGACGTCGTCGCGCAGCGTCAGGTCCCAGGTCAGGCCGTCCTCGGAGACCTCCCACCCCGTCGCGAGCCACGGGATGATCTCGCCGTCCTCGTCGCGGGAGACGAGCGACTCGAGGAACTGCGTCGCCGCGAGCGCCTGCGGATAGTTGCCGCCGACGTGCGGGTCGAGGCACGTCGGCTCGGCGTCGCCCGAGGCGTACACGAGCGTCGTGCGGGACGCGTCGGTCGTCGGCTCGGCGTCGCCGGACGTGCAGCCGGCGAGCGCGAGCACGCCGACGGCGAGCACGGCGGCAATGGGGAGGATGCGCCGGGCGCCGGTCGTGCCGGCGGGTTCGGAAGGCATGCGGAATCGGGCTCCAGTTCGTGGGTGCGGTCCGTGGTCCCGGGGCGCCGATGGGCGTCTCGCCGGTTTCGATACCGGGTCCGAAAACCTCCGGACCATACTGGAGTGTATGCCAGTTCCGAAGGCCCCCGGCACGCCGGCCCCGAACGCGTCGAGCCGCAACGTCGGCGGTCGCCCCCGACGCTCCTCCCGGGCCACGCTCGAGGACGCCGCGAGCGAGCTCTTCCTCGAACAGGGCTATGCGGCGACGACGATCGACCAGATCGCCCAGCGCGCCGGCGTCGGCCGCAACACGTTCTTCAGCTACTTCGGCGCGAAGTCCGACCTGCTCTGGCTCGACGCCGACCCCACGCTCGAGCTGCTCCCCGCCGAGCTCGCCGCCGCACCGGCCGACCTGCCGCCGACGGCCGCGCTGGCCGCCGCCCTGCACGAACTCGCCTCGAGGCATCCGCACTCGGCCCTGCCGATCGCCCTCAGCCAGCGCGAGTCGATGGCGACGCTCGACGAGTTCCTCCGGGCGGGCCTGCCGCGGTTCCTCGCCGTCCGCAGCGCGATCGCGGAGTTCCTCGCCGACCGGTCCGGCAGAACGGCCGCCGATCCGATCGTGCGGGCCGCCGCGGCCGCGATCACCGCAGCGGTCGCCACGGGGGCGGGCGACTGGGCGCTCGCGGGTTCCGAGCGGGGACCGTTGGCCGATGCCGTCGACCTCGCGGTCGCGCCGGTGCTCGGGGGCTTCGCCTCGCTCCTGAACGCGCGGTAGGATGCCAGGACCGACATCGATCCGGCCATCACCGGGGAGTCTTCGGAAGAACGGCCGACAGCCCGCTGGCGGCCCAGTAGAACCGAACGGGGCCGGCCCGTCACAGCCGAAGAACGAGCGGCCGTCCGAGCGATCGGGCGGCAAGCGGGGTGGTACCGCGGTGGAGCTGCGAAGCAGCCGACCGTCCTCGTGGAGTCCATGCGAAACGCATCAGACCAGGAGAGCGCGTTGTACCCCAAGGGCCAGGATCCCGAGCAGCCGTCCGGCGTCGTTCCGTCGCCGAGCTTCCCGTCCGTCGAGGAGGGCGTGCTCGCCTTCTGGAAGGGCGACGACACCTTCCAGGCATCCATCGACCAGCGCGAGGGCGCGCCGGAGTGGGTGTTCTACGACGGCCCGCCGTTCGCCAACGGCCTGCCGCACTACGGCCACCTCCTGACGGGCTACGCGAAGGACGTCTTCCCGCGCTTCCAGACCATGCGCGGCAAGCAGGTGCACCGGCGCTTCGGCTGGGACACGCACGGCCTGCCCGCCGAGCTCGAGGCCGAGCGCCAGCTCGGCATCACCGACAAGTCCCAGATCGAGCAGATGGGCATCGGCGAGTTCAACGAGGCCGCCAAGGCCGCCGTGCTCCGCTACACCGACGAGTGGCAGGAGTACGTCACGCGCATGGCGCGCTGGGTCGACTTCGAGAACGACTACAAGACGCTCGACGTGACGTTCATGGAGTCGGTGCTCTGGGCCTTCTCGCAGCTCCACGACAAAGGCCTCGCGTACGAGGGCTACCGCGTGCTGCCCTACTGCTGGCGCGACCAGACGCCGCTCTCCAACCACGAACTGCGCATGGATGACGACGTCTACAAGTCGCGCCAGGACCAGACCGTGACCGTCACGTTCCCGCTGACCGGTCCGAAGGCCGAGACGCTCGGCCTCACCGGCGTGCGCGCCCTCGCCTGGACGACGACGCCGTGGACCCTGCCGACGAACTCGGCCCTCGCGGTCGGACCCGACATCGAGTACGTCGTCGTGCCCGCGGGCCCGCTCGGCACGCCCGACGCGACGGTGCTCCGCGAGCGTGCCGAGGGCGCCGGCGGCGACGTCGAGGTGCTCGCCGGCCAGTACCTGCTGGCCCGCCCGCTCGTCGGCGGCTACGCCAAGGAACTCGGCTACGAGTCGGCCGACGAGGCGCTCGCCGCCGTCACCGCGTCGTACCGCGGCGCCGACCTCGCCGACGTGACCTACGACCGGCTGTTCGACTACTACGCCGGTCGCGAGGGCCTCGAGCGGGCGTGGCGCATCCTCGTCGACGACTACGTCACGACCGAGGATGGCACGGGCATCGTGCACCAGTCGCCCGCCTACGGCGAGGACGACCAGCGCGTGTGCGAGGCGGCGGGCATCCCCGTCGTCATCTCCGTCGACGACGGCGGCAAGTTCCTGCCCGAGGTGACCGACGTCGCCGGGATGCTCTGGAGCGACGCCAACAAGCCGCTCACGCAGCTGCTCAAGGCCGAGGGGCGACTGCTCCGCCAGGCGAGCTACGAGCACCCGTACCCCCACTGCTGGCGCTGCCGGAACCCCCTGATCTACAAGGCCGTCTCGAGCTGGTTCGTGCGCGTGCCCGAGTTCCGCGACCGCATGTCCGAGCTCAACGAGGACATCAACTGGGTGCCCGAGAACGTCAAGCACGGCCAGTTCGGCAAGTGGGTCGGCAACGCCCGCGAGTGGTCGATCAGCCGCAACCGCTACTTCGGCTCGCCCATCCCGGTGTGGAAGAGCGACGACCCCGAGTACCCGCGCCTCGACGTCTACGGCTCGCTCGCCGAGATGGAGCGCGACTTCGGCCGGCTGCCCGTCAACGGCGCCGGCGAGGTCGACCTGCACCGCCCGTACATCGACGAGCTCACCCGCCCGAACCCCGACGACCCCACCGGCAAGTCGACGATGCGGCGCATCCCCGACATCTTCGACGTCTGGTTCGACTCCGGCTCGATGCCCTACGCGCAGGTGCACTACCCGTTCGAGAACGAGGCGTTCTTCGACGCGCACCACCCGGCCGACTTCATCGTCGAGTACATCGGGCAGACGCGCGGCTGGTTCTACGTCATGCACGTGCTCTCCACGGCGATCTTCGACCGCCCGGCGTTCCGCAACGTGCTGAGCCACGGCATCGTGCTCGGCAACGACGGCCAGAAGATGTCCAAGAGCCTGCGCAACTACCCCGACGTGAACGAGGTGTTCGAGCGCGACGGCGCCGACGCGATGCGCTGGTTCCTCATGGCCTCGCCCGTGCTGCGCGGCGGCAACCTCATCGTGACCGAGGAGGGCATCCGCGAGGGCGTCCGCCAGGTCATGCTGCCGCTCTGGAGCACCTGGTACTTCTTCTCGCTCTACGCCAACACCGCCCGCGAGGGCGGCTACGAGGCGTCGTGGCGCACCGACTCGACCGACGTGCTCGATCGCTACCTGCTCGCCAAGACGGGCGAGCTCGTCGCCGCGCTCGAAGCCGACTACGAGGGCTTCGACACCGGCGCGGCCGCGCAGCACCTGCGCGACTTCGCCGACGTGCTGACGAACTGGTACGTGCGCCGTTCCCGCGATCGCTTCTGGTCGGGCGTGGATGCCGACGGCGCCGGTTCGGAGGCCTTCGACACGCTCTACACGGTGCTCGAGACGTTCACGCGCGTCGCGGCCCCGATGCTGCCGCTCGTCGCCGAGGACGTCTGGAAGGGCCTCACCGGCGGACGGTCGGTGCACCTCGAGGACTGGCCCGACGCGGCCGCCTTCCCGCTCGACCACGAGCTCGTCGCCGCCATGGACCAGGTGCGCGAGGTCGTCGGCGTCGCGCAGGCGCTGCGCAAGCAGGCCGGCAAGCGCGTGCGCCTGCCGCTCGCGAACCTCACGGTCGTCGCCGCCGACGCGGCGGGGCTGACGCCCTTCACGGGCATCCTCCGCGACGAGCTCAACGTCAAGCACGTCGAGGTCGTCGAGCTCGACGAGACCGCGGCCGAGCGGTACGGCGTCACGAAGAAGCTCACGGTCAACGCCCGCGCGGCCGGCCCGCGCCTCGGCAAGACGGTGCAGCAGGCGATCGTCGGCGCGAAGACGGGCGACTGGTCGCTCGACGGCGACACGGTCGTCGCGGGCGGCATCGCGCTCGAGACCGGCGAGTACGACCTCGTGCTCGAGGCGGCCGGCGGCGCCGGCGACAGCGCCCTCGGCCTGCTCGCCGACGGCGGTTTCGCGATCCTCGACACCGCCACGACGCCCGAGCTCGAGGCCGAGGGCGTCGCACGCGACATCGTGCGCGCCGTCCAGGACGCCCGCAAGGCGGCCGGACTCGAGGTCGGCGACCGCATCCGGCTCCGCCTGACGGCCGACCCGGCCGCCGCGGACGCCGCGCGCGTCCACGAGGAGCTCATCGCGGCCGAGACGCTCGCGCTCGCGGTCGAGGTCGTCGCGGCCGACGGCACGTCGGATGCGGCGGACGCCAAGAAGCTCGGCGACGGTTCCGGGCTGCTCGTGGAAGTGGAGGCCGCATGAGCGACGAACTCAGCCCCGACCAGTACCGTTCCGAGGCCGACGGGGTCTTCGAGGCGATGCTCGCGCGAGTCGGCGAGGGCAGCCCGAGGCCCCGCCTCGAGCCCACCCGCCGCGTCGTCGAGCTGCTCGGCGACCCGCACCGCGCCGCGCCCGTCATCCACCTGACGGGCACGAACGGCAAGACTTCGACGAGCCGTCTCGTCGAGGCGATCCTGACCGCGCACGACCTGCGCGTCGGCACGCTGACGAGCCCGCATCTCGAGCGCTTCACGGAGCGCATCCGCATCGACGGCGCCCCGATCACCGACGAGGCGGTCGTGCGCAACTGGCTCGACATCGAGCCCTACGTCGGCATGGTCGACGCCGAGCTCGAGACCGCCGGCGAGAGCACGCTGACCTTCTTCGAGGTGCTCACGGTGCTGGCCTTCGCGGCCTTCGCCGACGCGCCCGTCGACGTCGTCGTGCTCGAGGTCGGCATGGGCGGCGAGTGGGACTCGACGAACGTCGCCGACGCGGCCGTCGCAGTGTTCACGCCGATCGACCTCGACCACCAGTCGCGGCTCGGCCGCACGGTCGAGGAGATCGCGCGCACCAAGTCGGGCATCGTGAAGCCGGGCTCCGCCGTCGTTTCGGCCCTCCAGCAGCCCGTCGCCGAGGCCGTCCTCCGCGACGCCGCCGCCCGCATGGAGGGCACGATCGCCTACGAGGGCGACGAGTTCGCCGTGCTCGAGCGGCAGCCCGCCGTCGGCGGCCAGCTCGTGTCGGTGCGGGGGCTCGCGGGGGAGTACCGCGACCTCGTCCTCCCGCTCTTCGGCGCCCACCAGGCCGAGAACGCCGCCGTCGCAATCGCCGCGGTCGAGTCGTTCCTCGGCGCCGGCACGGTGCCCCTGAACCCCGCCGTCCTCGCCGCGGGCCTCGCCGCCGCGGCCTCGCCGGGCCGGCTGCAGGTCATCGGCAACGACCCCGCGATCGTCGTCGACGCGGCTCACAACCCGCACGGCGCCCGCGCGCTCGTGGCGGCGCTCGCGGAGTCGTTCGGCTTCGACGACCTCGTCATCGTGTTCGGCTCGCTCGCCGACAAGGACGCCCGCGGCATCGTCGAGGCGCTCGCTCCGACCGGCGCCCGCTTCCTCATCACGCCGGTCGAGTCCGAGCGGGCGCTGCCCGCCGAGGAGCTCGGCGAGATCGTCGCCGACGTCGTCGGCCCCGAGCGCGTCAACCTCTACGAGACGCTCGACGACGCGCTCGACGACGCCCGGCGCTGGGCGGACTCGGCGGAGGACGAGCGCACCCGCGGCATCCTCGTCACGGGCTCGATCGTCCTCGTCGGCGAAGCCATGGCCATCGCCGAGGACCGCGAGTGGGGCGGCGCATGAGCGTCGAACCCGTCGCACGGCGCGCCCGCCGCGAACGCGGCGCCCGGGAGAGCCTCGGCGCGATCGTCGGCGCGTTCGAGATCTTCGTGCTGTTCCTCGCGGGCCTCGTGGTCTGGGGGCTCTGGCACGACGTCGCCGGCGACAGCGGCATCCCGTCGTGGGTCGCCCTCGCGGGCGCCGGCGTGCTCATCGTGCTGCTGATCGTCGCCGTCCTGCTGCTGTCCAAGCCGGTCGGCGTGTGGCTCGGCGGCATCGTCCAAGTGCTGCTCGTCCTGGGCGGCTTCCTCAACCCCGTCATCTTCGTCGTCGGCGGCGTGTTCGCGGCAGGCTGGTTCTACTGCATGGTCACGGGCACCCGCCTCGACCGGCAGAAGGCCGCGTACTTCGCCGCCCTCGCCGACGCCGAAGCCGGCGACCCGGCCGCGCGAGCGGTCGACCCCGCCGCGTCGCACCCGACGCCGGCGGACGATTCACGGAAGGATCCCGCATGAGCACCCCCATCGAAGAGACCCTCGTCCTGGTGAAGCCGGACGGCGTCGCCCGCAACCTCACGGGCGAGATCCTGCGTCGCATCGAGGCGAAGGGCTACTCGCTCGTCGACATCAAGCTCGTGCAGGCCGACCGGGAGCTCCTGGCGAAGCACTACGCCGAGCACGAGGGCAAGCCCTTCTACGAGCCGCTCGTCGAGTTCATGCAGTCGGGCCCCGTCGTCGCCCTCCGCGTCGCCGGCAACCGCGTCATCGAGGGCTTCCGCGTCCTCGCCGGCACGACCGACCCGACGACGGCGGCTCCCGGCTCGATCCGCGGCGACTTCGGCCGCGACTGGGGCCTGGCCGTGCAGCAGAACCTCGTGCACGGCTCGGACTCGGTCGAGTCCGCCGAGCGCGAGCTCGCGCTCTGGTTCTGACCCGCTGAACCCGAGCTCCGGTTCTGCCCCGATCGGACCCGAGCTCTGGTTCTGACCCGCTGAACGCGGACGGGCCCGCATGCCGTCACCGGCATGCGGGCCCGTCCGCGTCGGTGCCGGTCGAGCCGCTCGGGTCGGTTCAGGAGTAGTAGTTCTGCAACTCCCGGATGACGGTCGGGATCGCGTCGAGGCGCAACTGGGCGAGCAGGATCACGACGGCGTAGCCGACGAGGGCGATGACCCACGTCCACGACAGGATGACCGAGCCGACCCGTCGGGTCCGCTCGCCGCCGCCGAACACGCCCCCGGCCAGGTTGCCCGCGGTGACCGCGACGAACAGCGGGATCGTCACCGACCACGTGAGCATGCACCACGGGCACAGCACCCCGAGCACGTAGATCGACTGGCCGATGAGCCAGATCACGAACGCGAGCGCACCGGCGACGCCGAGGTTGAAGACGGCGTGGAACCAGCGCGGGAAACGGGCGCCGGCCAGGAGCGACACGCCGACGACCACGACGCACGGCCAGGCCATGAGGCCGATGAGCGGGTTCGGGAAGCCGAACACCGATCCCTGCCAGGAGCCGAGGTTCGTCGAGCAGCTCACGAGGATGCCGACATTGCACGCGGCGTTGTAGTCCGGTTCCGCGAGGGTGTTGATCTTCTCGACGGTCAGTTCGAACGCCGCCAGCAACCCGATAAGGCCCGCGATCACGAGGAAGACGGCGTAGCCGATTGGACGTTGACGGGGCGGTGCATCGGGCATGACCCGTATTGTGTCACGCGCTTCCACCAGGACCCCGGGCGGGCGTGCGATAATCGACGTCAGTCGACCGGGTCTCCCGGTCGACGCCGAACCAGGCTTGAGGATGCCACCGGCATCCGTGAACGCGGCGAACCGCCGCGAACGAAGCGCGACGCAGGCGCCGGTCGAAAGACCCGGCGCCGGTCGCACCGCAGGATTGGCGATTCGGGGCAACGCCGCCGAATCGCTCGGATTTACCGGTTCAGCCGGGGCGACCCGCTGGACCGGTCGAGGAGTGCACCAGCGATGGTGGAAGGCAACGACCGACCCAACGACGACAACGAGACTGCAGCAGCCCCGACCCGACGACGCGTGCGCGTCTTCGGACGACGCGCGGGCCGCGGCAAGCAGGCGGACGAGGTCGCGGCGCGACCCGCGACGCCGGCGCCGAGCGGCGGCCAGGATTCCGGGACGGAGCCCGCGGCGGCTGCGCCCGCTCCGGCCGACGCGG
>NZ_WSTA01000120.1 GCF_009789225.1 Agromyces seonyuensis
CGCTGACCCCGGCCCCGGCGCCCGCGGCAGCCGTCAGCGCGCCCGACGAGCCGGTGCCGACCGCGACCGACGCGATCCCCGTGCTGACCGACACGCTCTCGATCGTCACGACGGGCACGACGCAGCTGTCCGACGGCGCGGCAGACCACGACGACGACGACGAGTCGGACCCGCCACGGCGCGACGCGCGCTGACGGCTCAGCGCCGCCGGGCGAAGAGCGTCGCGTCCTCGACGTCCATGGGGACGCCGTCGTGGACGGCCGTGCGGCCGCGCTCCTCGGCGACGAGTATGTCGAAGCCGTCCGGGAGTGCGGGCACGAGGTCGGCGGCCAGGAACATGGCGCGCAGCTGCGCGGTCGAGCGCTCGGCGAAGTGCCCGGTCGGCGCGTGGCCGACGACGAGCAGGTGCCCGCCGGGCGCGACGGCCGCGGCGAGGCGGCCCACCACGTCGGCCATGCCGCCGTCGCCCGGGTGCAGGAAGTGCGTCGTCACGAGGTCCCACGTGCGGCCGGCCGCATCGAAGTCGCGCGCGTCGACCTGCATCCAGTCGGTCCGGTCGGCGACCCCGGCGTCGGCGGCGTGCCGGGCGGCGCGCGCGAGCCCGTTCGCCGAGAAGTCGGCGCCCGTGGTGCGCCAACCGTGCTGGGCGAGCCAGACGACGTCGCCGCCTTCGCCGCAGCCGACGTCGAGGGCGGTGCCGGCCTGAAGCGGGGCGATCAGGTCGACGAGCTGGGGGTTCGCCCGGCCGCTCCAGGTGCGGCCGTCGCCGGCGTAGCGCACCTCCCAGTCATCCGGTTCGAACCAGTTCGGCTCGGCCTCGCCGTGCTCGTGCTCGTGCGCGCTCACCACTTCGAGCCCACCGCCGCCCGGAACTCGCGGTCGTAGAGTTCGCCGACCTCGAAGTCGAACGCCCCCGGCAGCACGAGCGACCCGGCCTCCGCGTTCGCACGCGCCTGGTCGGGGTTGCGGGCGCCGGGGATGACGGTCGAGACGGCCGGATGCCGCGCGATCCATGCGAGCGCGACCTGCGCGGTCGAGGCGTCCGGCGCCGCGGCCGCAGCGAGCTTCGAGAACTCCTGCGCGGCCCGCACCCCCGTCGGGTAGTCGACGCCCGAGAACGTCTCGCCGACGTCGAAGGACTCGCCGTGCCGGTTGTAGGTGCGGTGGTCGTCCGGCGCGAACTGCGTGTCGAGCGTGTAGCGCCCGGAGAGCAGCCCGCTCGCGAGCGGGACCCGCGCGATGATGCCGACGCCCGCGGCGGCCGCTGCGGGCAGCACCTCGTCGAGCGGCTTCAACCGGAACGCGTTGAGGATGAGCTGCACGCTCGCGACGTTCGGGCGGGCGATCGCCGTGAGCGCCTCGGCGGTCGTCTCGACCGAGACGCCGTAGTTCGCGATGACGCCCTCCTCGACGAGCGCGTCGAGGGAGTCGAACACCGCGTCGGTCGAGTAGACCGGCGTCGGCGGGCAGTGCAGCTGCACGAGGTCGATCGTGTCGACGCCGAGGTTGCGGCGCGAGCGGTCGAGCCACGCGCGGAAGTTCGCCTCGACGTAGTTCGAGGGGATCTGGTCGACGCGTCGGCCCATCTTCGTCGCGACGGTCACGTCGGCGTCCGGGTTCTCGCGGAGCCACCGCCCGATGAGCGACTCGCTGCGGCCGTCGCCGTAGACGTCGGCGGTGTCGAAGAACGTGACCTCGGCCTCGGCGGCGGCGTCGAGCACGGCGAGCGCGTCGGCCTCGTCGACGTCGCCCCAGTCGGCGCCGAGCTGCCAGGTGCCGAGGCCGATGACGGAGACCTGCCGGCCCGTCCGTCCGAGGATGCGCGTCTGCATGTGGGCTCCCGCCGTCGGATGCTGCACGACGGGAGGAGTCCCGCCGAATCGAGCCTAGGCGTCGATCGGGACGGCGTGCCCGGAGACGACGATGCCGCCGGTCGCCGGGACGTCGACGACGAGCAGCCCCGGCCGTCCGACGTGCGCGCCCTGCTCGATCAGGATGCGCGCGGGCGGGCGCACCGCGCCGAGCGCTCGGAGGTAGCCGCCGACCGCGGCCGCGGCCGAGCCGGTCGCGGGGTCCTCGGTGATGCGACCGACGGGGAACAGGTTGCGGGCCGCGAAGCGGTCGGCGCCGAGCCGGTGCAGCACCGTGATCGTCGCGGGCCAGCCGCGGTCGTCCATGAGCGCGCGCACCGCGTCGGGGTCGAAGTCGAAGCCGTCGAAGCGCTCGGGATCCGCGACCGCGAGCACGGGGTGCGGATTGCCGGCGTTCGAGAGCCTCGGCGGGAGGGCGGGGTCGAGGTCGGCCTCGTCGAGCCCCAGCAGCCCGAGGATCGCGGCGAGGTCGGCATCCGCCAGTTCGGCGACCGACGGCTCGACGCTCGTGAAGGCGGCGTGCACGCCGTCGGCGTCGCGGCCGGTCGACAGGCGGATCGGACCGACGGGGGTCGCGAACCTGATGCCGCCCGCCGCATCGGTCCGGCCGCGTTCGGCGAGCGCGACGGCGGTCGCCACGGTCGCGTGCCCGCAGAACGGCACCTCGGCGATCGGCGAGAAGTACTTGATCGCGACGGCGCCGTCGGGGCCCACCCCCGTGACGAAGGCGGTCTCCGCGTAGTCGACTTCGGCCGCGATCGCCTGCATGGCCGCGTCGTCGAGCCCCGAGGCGTCGAGGACGACGCCGGCCGGGTTGCCGCCGTCGGGGTCGGTCGAGAACGCGGTGTACCGGAGGACTTCGGCGGGAGGCATCCTCACATGCTAGGTCGGGGCCCGCGCCGGACGGCGGGCCCCGACCGGGCCGATCAGGAAGCGGTGGCCTCCTGCTCCTCGCCGAAGCGCCCGCGCGCCTCGACGGGGATGAGCGGCCGCTCCGCCCGGGCCCGGATCTCCTGCACGGCCCACGAGTTGCCGTCGGGGTCGGTGAAGCCGAAGAAGGTGCCGCCGTCGCGCGGGTCGATGACCTGGATCTCGCTCGCGTCGACGCCGCGCTCCACGAGCTCGGCCCGGGCGGCCCGGGCGTCGGCGACGACGAGCTGCACTCCCTTGAGGCTGCCGGGCTCCATCTCGGTCTGCGCCGGCAGCGTGCCGAGCACGATCGAGCAGCCGGAGCCGGTCGGCGTCAGCTGCGCGAAGCGCTGGTCGCCGGCGTGCGTGTCGTGGTCGAGGCGGAAGCCCACCCGATCGCGGTAGAACTCGATCGCCGCGTCGAGATCGCTCACCGGCAGGATGACGACCTCGAGCGTCCAGTCCACGGCTCAGCCCTCCGCGGGCACCGGCGCGTCGAGCGACGCGGCGAGCGCCTCGAGGCGCCGGTAGCCCTCGCCGAGCCCGACCTCCATGCCGCTCGCCACCATGCCGTCGCGCGCTTCGACGCTCGGGTAGGTGGAGTGGGTGCGGATGCGGGTGCGCCCGCCCGGCAGCGACTCGAAGGTCATCGACTCGATGGCGACGACGTCGGGGACGCCGTCGAACTCGAACGTCTGGACCGCGAACTCGCCTTCGCGGACCGTGTGGAACGTGCCGCGGAAGCCCCAGGCGTTGCCCTCGGGGTCGCGGTGCACGTAGCGGTAGGAGCCCTGGGAGACGAACTCCCAGTGGTCGATCTCCATCTCGTACCCGTCCGGCCCGAGCCACTGGCGCACGAGGTCGGGCACGGCGTGGGCGCGGAAGACCGCCTCGAGCGGGGCGTCGAACTCGCGCTCGATCTCGATGAAGGGCAGCCCCTCGGGGGCGGTGACGTGCAGTTCGTTGCTCATGATCCTGTCTCCGTTTCCGGCGTCCGTTCGGGCGCCGCTCGCAGCAGTGCGTCGAGGTTCCGGTAGCGCTGCTCGTGGATCAGTCGGAAGCGGTCGATCCACGCGGTCAGTTCTTCGAGCCGGCCGGGCTCCAGGTGCACGGGACGCCGTTGGGCGTCTCGCGTGCGGCTGACGAGTCCGGCCTCCTCGAGCACCTTGATGTGGCGGGAGACCGCCTGCACGGTGATCGAGGTGGGTTCGGCGAGTTCGTTGACGGTCGCCGGACCTCGGCTCAGGCGGGCGATGATGCCGCGGCGCACCGGGTCGGCGAGGGCCAGGAAGGCCCGGTCGAGCCGGTGTTCCGCATCGTCGTCCACGTGTGATCCCTTATTCAACTGATTTGTTGAATACGAAGCTAGAAGCATCCGGCCCGCACGTCAACCGGACCTCGCCCCATCCGTGCCGATCGTCCGCTCCGACGACGGATGCCCCGTCCGACGGGGGTCGGGCGGGGCATCCGGTGCGGCCGAAGGGCTCAGCCGATCGGCTCGGTCGATCGGCTCAGTCGAACAGGTCGCTCAGCCAGTTGTCGCGCTTCTTCTTCTTGCCGTGGTAGCCGTCGCCGTACCCGCGCGAGCGGTCGTCGTACTGCGGCTGCCCGTACTGGGGCTGCTGGTACTGCGGCTGGCCGTACTGCGGCTGCGGCTGCGCCGGCTGCTGGGGCGCCTGCGGCGAGGCGGCCGGACGTCCGCCGAGTTCCGCGCGCTCGATGATCTTGTCGAGCTCGCCGCGGTCGAGCCACACGCCGCGGCATTGCGGGCAGTAGTCGATCTCGACGCCGGAGCGCTCGCTCATGACCAGGGTCGTTCCATCGGTGGGGCACTGCATCGGGGTCCTCCATCGGGGCTTCGGGTGCCGAACCGTGCGGTTCTCCGACGGAATCTAGCGGCCGCGGCTGGGGAATCGCCGGTCCCCGCCCCTCCCGCTCCCCACTCCCTATTCCCCGCGCCCCCGCCCTGCGAGTGGACGGAACTGCACGGTTCCACGCGAGTCCGACCCTGCGGTTCCGTCCACTCGACCGGCTCGCCCCGATTCGGACGTCCGGGCCCGATCAGGGGACTCGCGGGAGGCACGCACCGGACCGATAGGGAACTGCGGGAGGATCGACGGCATGCAACGGCGTCTCCCCCTCGCCCTCGCAGCCACGGCCTACGCAGTCGCGGTGCTCTGGGCGACCCTCGGCCCGGCGCCGTGGAGCACGGTCGGATACGAGCTGCCGAACGGCATCCTCAACCCCCTCGCGTGGACCATGTCCGCGACGTGGTCGACCGGCTACCTCTCCGAGATCGCCTTCAACGTCGTCATGTTCATCCCGGTCGGCGTGCTCGCCTCCGCACTCCTCCCCCGCCGACGCGCCTGGCTGCCGCTCCTGATCGGCGTCGCGTTCACGACGTGCATCGAGCTCGTCCAGATCCCGCTCACCGACCGGATCTCCGACCCGCGCGACCTCGTCGCCAACACCGTCGGCGCGATCGTCGGCGTCGCCGCCGTCGCCCTCACCCGGCTCGTGCGCAAGTCGCGGCCGCTCCTCGTGCGCGCCGAGGGGATCGCCGACGGGCACCCCGCCCCGACCGCATCGGCCTCGGCGGATGCCGCCGCGGACGCCGCGCACGCTCCGACGGGGCGCGAGCTCGCGTCCGCCGGCTCGGACCGGTCGCCGCGTCGTGCGGCATGATCGCAGGGTGAGCGAAGCCATCCGCATCGAGGTCGGCGAGAGCACCGTCTCCGCCGCCGTCCACCGGCCCGCCGACCCCTGGGCGAGCCTCGTCCTCGCGCACGGCGCCGGCGCCGGCTTCGACCACCCGTTCCTGGTCGGCCTCTCCGACGCGCTCGAGACCGAGGGCGTCGCGAGCCTGCGCTTCAACTTCCCCTACCGCGAGGCGGGCCGGAAGTTCCCCGACCGCGCGCCCGCCGCGATCGCCGCCTGGCGGGCCGTGCACGCCGAGGCCCTGCGGCGCAGCGCCGGGGAGCCCGTGTGGGCGGCGGGCAAATCGTTCGGCGGCCGCATGGCCTCGATGGCCGTCGCCGAGGGGCTGGATGCCCCGGGGCTCGTGTTCCTCGGCTACCCGCTGCACCCGCCGGGCAAGCCCGAGCAGCGTCGCGACGCGCATCTCTTCGGCCTGAGCGTGCCGATGCTCTTCCTGCAGGGCACCAAGGATCCGTTCGCCTCCCCAGCGGAACTCGCCGAGCTCGCCCCCGCCATCGGCCCGAACGCGGTCGTCGAACTCGTCGAGGGCGGCAACCACTCGTTCGAGGTCGCCGGTCGCAAGCGGCCCGCCGACGTCATCGGCGCCGAGCTCGCGCCGCTGATCGCCGCCTTCCTCCGCGCCCGGGTCCCGGCGAGCCGGCCATGACCCGCGCCTTCGCGTTCGAGGCCGACCTCTACGAGTGGTCGGCGCGACGGGGCTGGTACATGGTCGACCTGCCCGAGGACGTCTCGGATGCGATCACCGCGATCCCGCTGCCGCCGAAGGGCTTCGGCTCGGTCAAGGTGCGCGCGAGCGTCGGCGGCACGACCTGGGACACGTCGATCTTCCCGGGCTCCGATCGGTACATCCTCGTCATCGGCAAGGCGGTGCGCACCGCCGAAGGCATCGAACCGGGCGATCGCGTCAGCGCGAGCGTCGAGATCGTCGGGACCTGAGATGACCGCCGCTCGCACCGGATCCCGCGGCCGCGGCGCCGCGGCGCTCTCCGGCGTCGCCGCGACGGTCTTCGGCGTCGGCGTCGCGGAGCTCGCGGCGGGCCTCTTCGGCTGGGCGAGCCCCGTGCTCGCCGTCGGCGCCCTCGGCATCGACCTCGCTCCGCCGTGGGCGAAGAACACCGCGATCGCCTGGTTCGGCACGGGCGACAAACCGGCGCTCGTCATCGGCGTGGCGCTCGTGCTCCTCGGCATCGGCGCGCTCGCCGGCCTGCTCGAGGTGCGGCGCCCGCCGCTCGGATCGCTGATCTTCGCCGCCGAGGGCGTGCTGGCGCTCGCCGCCGCACTCACCCGGGCGGGCGCCTCGCCGTTCGACGCGATCCCGCCGATCCTCGCCGTCGGGGGCTCGCTGCTCGCCCTCCGGATGCTCCTCGCGCGACGCCCCTCCGCCGAGCACGATCCCCTCGCGGCATCCGTCGACCCCGGCGCGAGCCGGCGCACCTTCCTCGCCTTCTCGCTCGGCGCGATCGCGATCGGCGCGGTCGGCGCCGCGGTCGGCGGCATGCGCCAGCAGGCGACGCGCGCCGTGCAGGCCGCCCGGGAGGCGCTGCGGCTGCCGACGGCGACCGCTCCGGCGCCGAGCATCCCGACCGGCGCCGACCTCGGCATCGACGGGCTCGCCCCGTACGTCACGCCCAACGCCGACTTCTACCGGATCGACACGGCGCTCGTCGTGCCCGACGTCGACCCGGGCGACTGGCGGCTCGAGGTCGACGGCCTCGTCGACGAACCCTTCTCGCTCGACTGGGACGAGCTCACGGCCCTCCCGTTCGCCGAACAGGTCACGACGATCGCGTGCGTCTCGAACGAGGTCGGCGGCGACCTCATCGGCAACGCGGTCTGGCTCGGCGTGCCCGTGCGGTTGCTGCTCGAGCGGGCCGGGGTCCAGGGCGACGCCGACATGGTGCTCTCGCAGAGCATCGACGGGTTCACCGCGTCGACGCCGCTGTCGGCGCTCACCGACCCGGAGCGCGCCGCGATCCTCGCCGTCGGCATGAACGGCGAGCCGCTGCCGGCGGAGCACGGCTTCCCGGTGCGCATGATCGTGCCGGGCCTCTACGGCTACGTCTCCGCGACGAAGTGGCTGACCCGCCTGCACGTGACCCGGTTCGCGGACGCGACGGCGTACTGGACCGACCGCGGCTGGAGCGCCGAAGGCCCCGTCAAGCTGTCTTCGCGCATCGACGTGCCGCGCAGCGGGGCATCCGTCGACGCCGGCGAGGTCGTCGTGGCGGGCGTCGCTTGGCATCCGCACACCGGCATCTCCGGCGTCGAGGTGCGCGTCGACGGCGGCGCCTGGCAGGCCGCCGAGCTGGCCGACGTCGTCTCCGAGGACACGTGGCGGCAGTGGCGCTGGCGCTGGAGCGCCGACTCCGGCGACCACGAGCTCGAGGTGCGGGCGACGGGCGCGGACGGCGAGCGGCAGAGCGCCCAGTCGCTCCCGCCGGCACCGGACGGCGCGACGGGGCTGCACCGCATCCGCGTCGACGTGCGGTGAGACCCGGTCAGTTCGTGTTGGCGTAGAGCCAGGCGAGCGGGTCGGTGTAGGTGCCGTCCATGCCGCCGAGACGGATCTCGAAGTGGAGGTGCGGACCGGTCGACTGCCCCGTGTTGCCCGTGAGACCGACGGTGTCGCCGACGTGCACGGTGTCGCCGACGTTGAAGCGCATCGAGTTGTACTGCATGTGGGCGTACACGCTCGCGACGGTCTTGCCCTCGATCTGGTGCTCGATGATCATGTGCACGCCGAGGGAGCCTTCCGACTCCTCGGTGTAGACGACGACGCCGTCGGCGATCGCCTGGATCTCGGCGCCGTAGCCGGGCACGAAGTCGACGCCGTGGTGGTTCGACGTGCAGCCCGCGCAGGAGCGGTAGCCGTACTTCGACGTGATGCCGACACCGACCTTGAACGGCCACTGGATCGTGCCGTTCGGGTTGTTCGTGAACGTCGCGGCGGGGCGGATGCCGGCGGCGCGCGCGTACTCGAGCAGCGTCATGGAGGTGTACTCCTCTTTGCCGACGCCGTCGATCTGGCCGGAGGCGATCTGGACCGTCTGGTCGAGGTCGACGTCCTGCGTCGTGTTGACCGCGGCGGCCGCCTGCATCTCGGCGATGTCGTCGCGGGAGAGCAGGGAGTTGGCCGGCACGGAGCTCGAAAGCACGAGGCCGACCGAGAAGACGGCGGCGCCGATGCCCATGCCGACCCGCACGAGAGCCCGCCGGACGCGGACGCCGCGGGGAGGACGGGCGGCAGCGGCGCTCGGGATGCGCGCGGGTGCGGCGGCAGGGCGCGGCAGGTGCGCGTCGGCGGCCGTGCGACGCGCCGCCGCAGGATGCTCGGCACGCGACGGCCCGGCGACGGCGAGGGCGTCGAACTCGACCTCGGAGTTCGTCACACCGAACAGCGAGTCGATCCCGTCGAAGTCGGCGTCGTGCCCGGTGCCGAGCGGGGCGGTTCGAGCGCTGTGCGGCGCGGGCACGACGGCGGGCGCGGTCGAGGCGGGGACCGCGGGCACGGGCGCGGTGATCGGGATCGGCGCGGTGATCGCGCGGGCGCTGACGGGGCGGGGAACGCTCGGGCGTGCGACGTCATGGCGCGCCGAGGCGGCGGCAGCGGGCGGGGTCGGCGTGCTCGGACGGGCCGGTGCGGCGTCGAGCTCGGGCCGCGAGGGGCGGGCCGCAGGGCGTGCCGCCTGCTGCAGGGCCCGG
>NZ_WSTA01000121.1 GCF_009789225.1 Agromyces seonyuensis
GTGCCCCTCCGATCCGCCGCGGTGCGGGCGAGCCGGGCGACGCGCTCGGCGGCGCGGTCGACGATCGCCTCGTCGAGCTCGCCGGCCTCGACCGCGGCGACCACGGCGGCATCGCCCGCGCCGCCGTCGGCGGGCATCTGGAGGTCGAGTCCGCCGGCGACGGCGGCGACGCGGTCGCGCACCGCCCCCCAGTCGGAGACGACGACGCCCTCGAAGCCCCACTCGTCGCGGAGCACCTGCGTGAGCAGGAACGGGTCCTCGGAGACCAGCACGCCGTTGACGCGGTTGTAGGAGCACATGACGGTCCACGGCGCCGCGTCCTCGACAACGCGGCGGAAGCCGCGGAGGTAGATCTCGCGGAGCGGGCGGGGGTCGACGTCGGCGCTCACGCGCATCCGGTCGTCCTCCTGGTTGTTGAGCGCGTAGTGCTTGAGCGAGGTGCCGACGCCCTGCGACTGCACGCCCGTGACCCACGCGGCGCCGAGGGCGCCCGACACGAGCGGGTCCTCGGAGAAGTACTCGAAGTTGCGGCCGCCCAGCGGCGAGCGCTTGATGTTGATGCCGGGGCCGAGCAGCACCTGCACGTCCTCGGCCTGGCACTCCTCGCCGAGGGCGACGCCCACGCGTTCGACGAGCTCGACGTCCCAGCTCTGGCCGAGTCCGGCGGCGGGCGGGAAGCACGTGGCCGGCACGCTCGCGCCGACGCCGAGGTGGTCGGCGGCCTCCTGCTGCTTGCGGAGGCCGTGCGGGCCGTCGGTCACCATGATCGCCGGGATGTCGCCCGCCGCCTTGGTGGTCCAGAAGTCGGCGCCGGAGCCGAGGCCCGCGGTCGCGCCGAGGTCGAGGGATTCGAGGGTCATTCGCCAGTCCTTTCGGGGGAGCGCGTCGTCGCGCCGCCAAAACTGTACAACGTGCGGGTTTAGATGGCGAGCGGTTCTCGGCGAGCGCCCAGGGATCGATCGCGGGCGCCGCCGACGAGCGCGCGTCAGCGGTGCGCGGGCGCCATGAGCGCGATGAAGCGGTCGATCGCGCCCGCCATGTCGACCGACTCCGGGTCGTACATCCACTGCGTCTGCATGCCGTCGAGGAGGGCGAAGAGCAGCATCCCGAGCTCGGCCGGATCGAGGTCGTCGCGGACACGGCCCTCCGCCTGCAGCCTCGCGAAGACCTCGGTGCCGAGGGACCGGATCGACCGGTACCGCTCGCGGAAGTACTCGTGCGAGGGATGCCCCGGCTCCGACGCCTCGTTCGAGAGCCGCGCGTAGAGCTGCACGAGCCCGGGCACGGAGGCGTTGTGCGTGACGAGGGCCGACATCGCCTCCGTCAACTGCGCCTCGTCGTCGCCCGTCCGCAGCCCGTACGCGAGGTCGTCGACCTCGTCGCGGCGGCGGAGGATCTCGGTGAACAGGGCGTCCTTGGACCCGAAGTAGTGCAGCAGTCCGTTCTGGCTGAGCCCGACGGCGTCGGCGATCTCGCGCACCGTCGCCCCGCTGTAGCCGTTGCGCGCGATCACGTCGAGCGCGGTCTCGAGGATCTCGGCGCGCTTCGCGACGCCCTTCGCGTACGGTCCCCGTGCTGCCATGCGGACATCCTAGGCAGCGTCGGGGGTCCGCCCGGCGCGCCCGCCCGGCGGGACGGACGCCGGACTAGGCTCGCCCCATGGGGGATCGATTCGACGCGGACGTCTACGCACGCCGACTGGAACGCGCCGCCGAGCTCGCCGTCGAGGCGGGGCTCTCCGCGGTGTTCGTCACGCCGGGACCGGACTTCCGGTACCTGCTCGGCTCGCCGGCATCCACGCTCGAGCGCCTCACGGTGCTCGTGCTCTCGCCGGTCGGCTCGCCCGTGCTCGTCGTGCCGACGATGGAGCTCGCCGCGATCCGCGAGTCCGCCGCGGGCGAGCTCGGCATCGAACTGCGCGAGTGGGTCGACGGCGACGACCCCTACGCCCTCGCGTGCACGAGCCTCGGGCCGCTCACCCGCATCGCCGTCTCGGAGTCGATGCCCGCACTCCACCTCGTGCCCCTCTCGGCCGCCGCCGGCGTCGCACCCGAACTGGCGACCCCCGTCATCCGGCGCCTGCGGATGGTGAAGGACGCGGACGAGCTGGCCGCGCTGCGCCGGGCCGGCGACGCCATCGACCGCGTGCACGCCCGCGTGCACGAGTGGCTGAAGCCGGGCCGCACCGAACGCGAGGTCGCCGCCGACATCGCCGCGGCGATCGTCGAGGAGGGCCACACGGCGGCCGACTTCGTCATCGTCGGATCCGGCCCGAACGGCGCTGATCCGCACCACGAGGTCTCCGACCGCGTGATCGGCACGGGGGAGACCGTCGTCGTCGACATCGGCGGCCCCGTCGAGCCCGGATACTGCTCGGACTCGACCCGCACCTACGCGACCGGTCCCATCGCCGACGAGGTCGCCGACGCCTTCGACGCCCTCGAACGCGCGCAGCAGGCCGCCGTCGACGCCGTGCGCCCAGGCGCGACGGCCGAATCGGTGGATGCCGCCGCCCGTGCCGTGCTCGCCGACGCCGGCCTCGCCGACCGCTTCATCCACCGCACCGGCCACGGCATCGGACTCTCGGTGCACGAGGAGCCCTACATCGTCGCGGGCAACACGACCGTGCTCGAACCGGGCATGGCCTTCAGCGTCGAACCGGGCATCTACTTCCCCGGCGAGTGGGGCGCCCGCATCGAGGACATCGTCATCGTCACCGAGACGGGCGGCGAACGGCTCAACACGCGCCCGCACGGGCTGACGCGGCTCTGACCCCCTTCGGCCGCCGCGGACGGCGGACCGGCGGACGCAGCATCCGGACGAGGAGGACCTGATGACACTGCCCACCATCGGCGTGACCGGAGCGACGGGTGCCGTCGGCGGCATGGTCGTCGAACTGCTCTCGGCGGCCGGGGTGCCGCAACGGGTGCTCGCACGCAGTCCCGAGCGGGCGCCGTCGCCCGAGGGCGCGGTCGTGCTGCCGTGCGAGTACGTCGACGACCCCATGACCCGGAAGGTGCTGGAGGGCGTCGAGACGCTGTTGATGGTCTCGGCTGCCGAGACGGCCGACCGCATCGCGCGGCAGGCCGCGTTCATCGATGCAGCCGCGGCCGCGGGGGTCCGGCACGTCGTCTACACCTCGTTCCTCGGTGCGTCGCCCACCGCGCGGTTCACGCTCGCGCGGGACCATGCGGCGACCGAGGCGCACCTGCTCGCGAGCGGCATGGTCACGACGTTCCTCCGCGACAACCTCTACCTCGACTTCTTACCCCGCATGATCGGCGAGGACGGCGCCATCCGCGGGCCGGCCGCCGACGGGCGGGTGGCGGGCGTCGCGCGGAGCGACGTCGCCCGAGTCGCGGCGACCGTCCTCGAGCATCCGGAGCAGCATGTGGGCGCCGTGTACGACCTCACCGGCCCGGCGGCGCTCTCCCTGGCCGAGGTCGCGGCGATCCTCGCCGAGCGGCTGGATCGACCCGTGCGCTACGTCCCCGAGACGATCGACGAGGCCTACGCCTCCCGGGAGTCCTACGGCGCTCCCGGCTGGCAGCTCGACGCGTGGGTGTCGACGTACACCGCGATCGCCGCGGGCGACTTCGCGCGCGTCAGCGACGACGTCCGCCGGGTCACGGGTCGCGCTCCGCGCAGCTTCGCCGACGTGCTCGCGGCGCTCTGACGAGGCGTCCGCCTCCGATCAGGAGGCCGCGCGCGCCGGTTCGGGCGCCGCCGGTTCCGCCCGCTCGCCCGGTGCGAACGTGCCGAGGTGCTCGACGAGGTAGCCGCCGGGGTAGCTGCGGATGCGCTCGAGATCGCGCGCGTACTGCGGGGTCCGCCGTGCGGGCAGCAGCCCGACGATGCGCCCGCGGAGGCGCAGGGCGCCGTGCGAGAGCCGGACGGCCCGCTCGGAGGGCGACGGGTACCCGAGGGCGGCGCGCAGGTGCGGGTCGAGGATCGCGATCGAGAAGACCCGCACGAGACGGCGCGTCGGCTGCGGGTAGAAGGTCGTCAGCAGTTCGAGGGTGGCGTCGGCGACGGCGCGCGTCCGCGGATCGGGGCGGAAGTGCTCCCGCTCGTAGGCGTCCATCAGATCGGCGAACTCCTCGAACGTCTCGGGGAGGTCGCGGATGCCCATGAGCCGCCCGAGCCGACGGTAGTAGGCGACCGCGGCCTCGATCTCGACGCGGCACTGCCGCCGCCAGCCGTACGCGGCGATCCAGCGCACGGGCGTGACGACGAAGGTCGCGAGCACGTAGCGCAGGTCGTCGTTCGAGATGTCGTAGCGGCCGTGCATCCGGTTCATGCGCTTGACGGCGGCGCGCCCGTCGGGGGAGTCGAGGCCCGAGGTCGAGATGGCGTCGAGGAGCAGGACCGTGTCGTCGTGGCGCCGCTGGGTGCGCTCCTCGAACTCGGCGGTCTCGTGCAGGAGCCCGCCGATCGAGGGCACCGCGTAGGTGCGGAAGAGCGCGAAGCTCAGCGACTGCTGCAGGTCCCAGGGGAACTCGAGCGTCGCATCGTCGCGCGCGATGCGTTCGTAGTCGACCGCGGGGTCGAGCCGTTCGAGGGCGTGCAGTCGTCGTCGACTGCGTCCGATGCGCATGCCGGGAGGATAGGCGCGTCCGCGCGCGGCGGGCAAGGCCGGGGTCCGGGCTGTCCCGGATCCCGCGCGCGTCGGCGTCGGTCATCCTGAATGAGAAATACTCACGAATGGATGACGAAGGAGGACGCCATGCCGGTCAGCGTCGGCGGCATCGAACTGCACCTCGGCCCGGTCTCGCTCGGCGGACCCGACGACCTGGATGCGGCGATCCGCGGCTTCATCGATCGCGCCAAGCACTCGCTGGACATCGCCGTGCAGGAGATCGACTCGATCCCCATCGCCCGGGCGATCATCGCCGCCCGCACGCGCGGCGTCGTCGTGCGCGTCATCCTCGAAGGCGACTACCTCACCGAGACGGTGGCCCGCGGCTGGGACGAACCCGGCGAGCACGACGTGAACCGCGAGATCGTCGGCGCGATGCTGAAGGCCCGCGTCAAGGTCGTCACCGACCTCAACCCGGCGATCTTCCACCAGAAGTTCATCGTGCGCGACGAGGGCGAACACGGCGCCGCGGTGCTCACCGGCTCGACGAACTTCACCGAGACCGACACCGGCACCAACGACGGATCGCACGGCGTGAAGGGGCAGAACCTCAACCACGTCGTCCTCCTGCGCGGCCAGCGCCTCGCCGCGGAGTTCCGGCGCGAGTTCGTGCGCATGTGGACCGGCACGTTCGGCGCGCTCGCCGAGCGCGTGCAGCCCAAGCCCGTCGAGTACGGCCTGCCGAAGGTGCGGGTCAAGCCGCTCTTCGCGCCGCGGCATGGGCCCGAGATGGAGATCATGAAGCAGATGCTGAAGGCCGAGCGTCGCATCGACTTCGCCATGTTCACCTTCGCCCAGTCCTCCGGCATCGACGACGTGCTCATCCGGTTGCGGGGGAGCCTCGACGGCATCCGCGGGGTGCTCGACCGCGGTCAGGGCGCGCAGAAATGGGCGGCCACCGAGGGCCTGCGCGGCGCCGGCATCGAGCTCTTCGTCAACCGCACGGGCACGGCCGTACGCAAGGTGCACCACAAGCTCGTCGTCATCGACGAGCGACTGCTCATCCTCGGCAGCTTCAACTACACGAACCCCGCCAACACCCTGAACGACGAGAACATCATCGTCATCGGCGACCTCGAGGAGCAGGATCCCGTCGCCGAGGAGCAGCAGCGGCTACTCGCCCGCGGCGCGCTCGACGAGATCGACCGCATCGTCGCCGACCTCGCCGTGCCCCTCGGGGTGCCCGCGCCGGCGTGACCCGTTCGGGGGCCTCCGGCCGCGACCCGCGGTGGCTATCTTGTGCGATGAACCGACCGCGGAGGGGGAGCAGCCGGTGGAGCGCGACGACGCGTGGGGATGCGCCGCATGATGCCGCGCGCCCGGGTGGTGCCCATCGCCGAACTCGGCGCGGTCGACGCCGAACGCTGGGAGCAGCTCGCCGACCGCGCCGCACTGCCGCACCCGTTCTTCCAGCCCCACTATCTGCTCGCCTCCGCTCGGCACCGCCCGGAGGCCCGGGAGCTCGCCGCGATCCTCGTGGAGGACGGCGGCGGAGAACTCATCGGCGCGGTCGCCGTCACGCGGGAGCGCCGCCTCGGCGGGCTGCCCATCCGCACGCTCTCCACGAACGGCGCGTTCCTCCGCCGCTGGGCCGGACGCCATCACCCCTACATCGACGCCGAGCGGCCGCTCGAGGCGTTCGAGGGGCTCTTCGCGGGACTCCGCCGCCTGCCCGTGCCCGGACTCCTCGAGCTCAGCAGGTTCCCCGTCGACGGTCCGCTCGCCGATGCCGCGGCCGGCGCGGCCGAGCACGTCGGCATCCGGCTCATCGACCGCGAGCACGAGGAGCGGGTGATCTACCGGCCCGACCCCGTCTCCGCGCAGCCCGATGTCGTCGCCGACGTGCGCGCGCGGGGCCTGCGCGGGCTCGACCTCCGACCCGACCAGTTCCACCCTGCCGCACCGCAGCAAGGGCACCCGGCGACGCCTCCGCCAGTGCGCGGGCGCCCTCGCCGACGAGCTCGGGCGGCCGCTCCGCTTCGAGGCCCGCGCAACCGACGAGGTCGACGGGTTCCTCCGCATGGAGGACGCTGGCTGGAAGGGCGACGCGGGGCACGGCGGCGAGGGGTTCCTCGCGACCGGCATGGCCGAGTGGTTCGCCGAGGTCACCGCGGGCTTCCGCGACCGCGGCCGGCTGCGGGTCAACGCCCTGGCCGCCGGGGACCGCACCGTCTACGTCGCCTTCAACTTCCGGTCGGCCGACGCGGAGTTCGGGTTCGTCGACACGTACGACACGGGGCTCGCCGAGCACCGGCCGGGCGTGCTCGGCCGCACGATCGAGATGCGCCGGCTCGACGCGCTCTCCGACGTCGCCTACCTCGACCCGTGCCTCGACCCGACCTTCGCCGAGGCCATGCGCCTCTACCCGCACCGCCGCACGCAGGCGAACCTCATCGTCGCGCACGGCGGCGCCGCGTCCCAGGCGCTCGCCGCCGCACTGCCGACGGCGCGCGACGTCCGAGACCGGATGCGTCGGGTCCTCGCCCCGAGCCGCTGACGGCGGGCGGCGCGCTAGCCTCGAGGCGGAGCGCCCGCACCCGGGCGGGGACGAGGGGGTTCGGATGACTCGGAGCGGCGATACCGCGCTCCTGCTGCCGCGCGATCTGCCGGCCGGCGACGTGCTCGACTACGCGCGGCGCGCCGAAGCGGTCGGCTTCGACGAACTGTGGGTCGTCGAGGACCTCGGGTACCGGGGCGGCATCGCGCAGGCTTCGGCAGTGCTCGCCGCGACCTCGCGCATCCGCGTCGGCATCGGCATCCTCCCGGCGGCCGCGCGCAACTCGGCGTTCGCCGCGATGGAGCTCGGCACGCTGGCCGCGCTCTTCCCGGGCCGGCTCGTCGTCGGACTCGGCCATGGGATGCCCGGCTGGATGCGCCAGGCCGGTGTGTGGCCCGCGAGCCCCATCACGATGCTCCGCGAGCAGACGGAGGCGATCCGGGGCCTGCTCGCCGGTGAGACCGTCGACGTGGACGGGCGCTACGTGCAGCTGGACGGCGTGCGGCTCGAGCACCCGCCGACCATCGTGCCGCCGCTTCTCGCGGGCGTGCGCGGGCCGAAGTCGCTCGCCGCGGCGGGGGAGTTCGCCGACGGCGTCGTGCTCGCCGAGCCCGTGACTCCCGAGTACCTCGCGGCGGTGCGGGAGCGACTCGGCGCCGGCGCGGCGGAGGCCCGGATCGTCGCGTTCCAGCTCGCCGTCGTCGACGAGGATGCCGCCGCGGCGCGCTCCGCCGTGCGACCCGGCCTCGCGTGGATCGGCGACCCCGACTGGGCGCCCCACATCGACCCGCTCGACTTCGCCGACGAGTTCCGCGCGCTCCGCGCCGGCGCCGCCGACCGCGAGGCGTTCGCCGCGGCCCTGCCGGACGCCTGGGTCGACCGGCTGGCGGTCGTCGGCACGCCCGAGGACGCCCGGGCGTCGGTCGCGCGGCTGCACGCGGCCGGGGCGAGCGCCGTCGTGCTCATCCCCGCACGCTCCGCGATCGAGGAGGTCGAGCGGCTGGGCGCGGCACTCCCGCGCTGAGCCTCGAAGCGGTACCGCCCCGCCCGCCCGGCGGGCGTGCAGGCTGCGCCGCGTACGATTCCGGGGTGACGATCCTCGCCGCCGTGCTGCTCCTCGCCAACGCCCTCTACAACGTCGTCGTCTGGCCGCGTTTCTACCCGCGCATCGCGAACGACGCCCGCGCGACCGACGCGGACGGCAAGCGCACCGCGTTCTACACCGTGCACCTCGTGCTCATCGTTGTGGCGCTCGTGCTCGCCGCGGCGAGCGCCGTCGCGGGCGTCCTGCTGCTCCTCGTCTGAGCGCGGCCGCTCGGGAAGCGGTGTTACCGTGAGCCGAGCGACGCCGATCGGCGCCGCAGGAAGGAGCAAACGGATGACCGTGGTCGTCGCGCTCCTCCAGTCGCTCGCCGTCGCCCTCGGCGTCGGCACCTCCTCCGGCGACCACGCCGGCCTCGTGCTCGTCGTGCTCGGCGCCGCCGCGCTCGCCGCGGTCGTCGTGGTCGCGCTGCCCGTCGGCCGCGTCGTCGGCGCGGACGGCGCCCGTGCGGGTCTGCGATTCCGCGAACGCTTCGAGCTCGCGGTGCTGCTGCCGCAGTCCGATCCCGACGCCGCTGGTCGCCCCCGGCCGCGGGCGCCCGGCATCCTCCGCCGACCGATCGCCTGAGCCGTCGCGGCGCACGCCGCCGCGCACCCG
>NZ_WSTA01000122.1 GCF_009789225.1 Agromyces seonyuensis
CCCGCGGGATCGCGCGCGCCGATCCGGGCGCCGAAGTGCTCGCGGCGGCGCCGCCCGCCGTGCTCGCCGGCGACGAGGAGGGCAACGCGGTGCTCGTCGCCGGGCCGCGGGGCATCCCCGCGGACGTCGTCGCCCGGCTCCGCGCGGACGGGCCGTTCCCGGTCGAAGTGCTCGAGGGGCCGCGGCTCGACTTCGTGCTCTGGGGCGCGTGCTGATCCCGACCCCTCCCCGGTCGATACGGCGCAGCGACGTATCGAGACCCCGCCAGTTGCCTCACCGGGTCTCGGAGTACTGCGCTACTCGACCAACGGGCCGGTTCCGGCTGCGGATGTCGCCGGTCGCGCCTACCCTCGCCTCATGACCGCCGAGACCGAGCCGACGGCCGAGACCGAGACCGCCGCGAACGCCGCGCCGCCCCCTGCCGACGGCATGCGCCGCTTCGTGCACGTCCTCGTCAACACCGCGCTCGCCAACCTGACCACGAGCTTCCTGTGGTTCGCGCTGACCTTCTGGATCTACCTCGAGACGCGCTCCGTGCTCGCGACCGGCATCGTCGGCGGCACCTACATGCTGCTCGTGGCGATCTTCGCGATCCCCTTCGGCACGCTCGTCGACCGGCACCGCAAGATCCGCGTCATGGTCTTCTCCTCGACCGTCACGACGATCGCGTTCCTCGTCGCGCTCGCGCTGTTCGTGCTGCGTCCGGAGTCCGACTTCACGCAGCTCGGCGGCCCGTGGTTCTGGCTCTTCACCGGCATCGTGCTGCTCGGCTCCGTCGTCGAGCAGCTGCGCAACATCGCCCTCTCGACGACCGTCACGCTCCTCGTGCCCGTCGAGCGGCACGCGAACGCCAACGGGCTCGTCGGCACCGTGCAGGGCGTCGCCTTCATCGTCACGAGCGTGTTCTCCGGCCTCTCGGTCGGCTACCTCGGCATGCTCGGCACGCTCTACGTCGCCGTCGGGCTGACGGTGCTGACCTTCATCCACCTCCTGACCATCCGCCTCCCCGAGGCGGAGCCCGAGCACGAGGGCGGCCGGCCCCCCGCCGTCGACCTGCGCGGTTCGTTCCGCACGATCCGCGCGGTGCCCGGGCTCGTCGCGCTCATCCTCTTCACGACGCTCAACAACCTCATCGGCGGCGTCTACATGGCGCTCATGGACCCGTACGGCCTCGAGCTCTTCTCGGTGCAGATGTGGGGCATCGTCTTCGGCGTCGCCTCGACGGGCTTCATCATCGGCGGCATCGTCATCTCGACCCTCGGCCTCGGCAAGAACCCGATCCGCACGATGCTGCTCGTCTGCGTCGCCATGGGCGTGCTCGGCTCGCTCTTCACGATCCGCGAGTTCTGGTGGCTCTACGCGCTCGGCATCTGGCTCTACATGGCGCTCATCCCCGCCGTCGAGGCGAGCGAGCAGACCGTCATCCAGAAGGTCGTGCCGTTCCGGCGGCAGGGGCGTGTGTTCGGCTTCGCCGCCGCCTTCGAGTCGGCCGCGGCGCCCATCACCGCGTTCCTCATCGCCCCCATCGCCGAGTTCTGGATCATCCCGTGGATGGACTCGTCCGACGGGCAGGCGACCTGGGGCTGGCTCCTCGGCGAGGGCGAAGCGCGCGGCATCGCGCTCGTGTTCCTCTTCAGCGGCATCGTGCTCGCCGTGCTCGCGCTGCTCGCCTTCACCACGAAGTCCTACCGTCGTCTCTCCGAGGCCTACCAGGACGCCCCCGGCGAGACGCCGGAGGAAGCGCAGCAGGACGCCTCCGAGGTCGACGCACCCGCGCCCGGCACCCGCCCGGGTACCGTGTAGGGATGGCCGAACCGCCCGAACTCCAGCGACGACTCGGTCTCAGCGGACACCTCGCCCGCCTCGAGGAGTCGCGGCAGCAGCCGGGCTCCTGGACGCTCTACGTCGACGACACCCCGCAGTCGCACCTCGAGCTCGAGCGCCCCGATTGGCTCGGCTTCGAGTACGTGCGACGCATCGGCCACGCCGCCGACCTCGTCGCCCCAGACGGCGCGCCGATCACGGCCGTCCACCTCGGTGCGGGAGCCTTCACGCTCCCCCGCTACGTCGCGGCGACGCGTCCCGGCTCCCGACAGCAGGTCGTCGAGATCGAGAGCGACCTCGTCGACCTCGTGCGCGAGGTGCTGCCGCTGCCGAAGGGCGCCCAGATCCGGGTGCGCCACGGCGACGCGCGCGAAGTCGTCGCCAAGCTCCCCGCCGGCCTCCACGGTGCCGTCGACCTCGTCGTCGTCGACATCTTCTCGGGCGCACGCACCCCCGCGCACGTCACGAGCCTCGAGTTCCATCGGCTCATCGCGCCGCTGCTCTCGCCGCGAGGCATCCTCGCCGTCAACGTCGCCGACGGCGCCGGACTCGGCTTCGCGCGGTCCCAGGCCGCGACCCTCGCCCACGTCTACCCGCACCTCGCGATCGCCGCCGACACCGGGATGCTGAAGGGCCGACGGTTCGGCAACATCGTCATGTACGCCTCGCCCTCGCCGCTGCCCTTCGACACCATGCCGCGGCGCCTCGGCTCCGACCCGGCGCCCGCCAAGCTCGTCGACGGCGCCGAGCTGGTCCAGTTCATCGCCGGCGCTCCGGTCGTCACCGACGACCGTGCGGTGCCCTCGCCGCCGCCGGCCCGCTCGATCTTCGTCACCAAGCGCGGTTCCTGAGCCGCGCCCGCCGCCCGCCGCGGCGGGGCGTGCTGTCGGTCGCGGCCGTTACGATCGCGGACATGGCGGAACTCGAGCGCGTGCGGCGGTGGGCGGAAGCCCTGATCCGGCTCCACCTCGATCCCGACGTCTGGAGCTTCGGGTTCGACCACGCCAAGCGGCGCGCCGGGCAGTGCAACCACACCGCCCACCGCATCACGGTGTCCCGTTACCTCGCCGAGCGGTGGGAGGACGACGACATCCATCAGGTGCTGCTGCACGAGATCGCCCACGCGATGGCCGGCGCCGATGCCGCGCACGGCCCGGTGTGGCTCGCCCAGGCGCGCGCCCTCGGCTACACGGGCGGCCGCACCCACAGCGGGCCGACGGCCGACGAGTTCGCCCGTTGGGTCGGCCGCTGCCCCGCCGGGCACGAGCATGTGCGCCACCGCAAGCCCACGCGGCCCATGAGCTGCGGCCGCTGTCGGCGAGCCTTTTCCCCGCAGCATCTCATCGTGTGGAATCATCGGGAAGTCACCCCCGCGACGCGCACTCGAGCGATTCGCCCCGAATCGGCCTCGGCCTAGCCGTTCCCCCGGCCTCCCCCGACCGAACGCCGGCCCGATCAGCGGCGACGAGCACGACGGCGCACCCCCCTGCCCTCGGGCGGGCAAGAAACGAATGGCGGTCCCTTCCGTGCCGATCTCCACCGTGTCGATCCCCGTCGGCGACTGGATCGTCGAGCCAGACGGTCATCGGTGGTGGTTCGATTCCGGATCCTTCGCGCTCGACTTCGCCTACTCGGGCCCGATGCCGACTGGCGTCGGCCGCGAACGGCTCAACACGCCCGTGGAGCTCGGCGAGTGGTTCGGCGCGCGACTCCCCTTCGCGATCGGCCAGGCGCGTTCGCGGGATCTGTTCGACGCCGTCGCGCTGCGCGACGCGATCGCCCGCATGGTCGCGGCCGCCGCCGCGGGCGCCGAACTGCGCCCCGCCGACGTCGACCTCGTCAATCTCTACGCGGCGACGCCCGACATCCCGCCGAGCCTCGGCGGCGGCAGCCGGCAGGCCGGCCGGTCGGTGCAGTCCGTCGCCCAGTCGCTCTCGACGATCGCCCGCGACGCCGTCGGCCTCTTCGACCCGGCCAACGAGGGCCGCATCCGCATCTGCGAGGGCCAGTGCGGCTACCTGTTCCTCGACACGTCCCGCGCGGGCACGCGCCGCTGGTGCTCGATGCAGCGCTGCGGCAACCGGGCGAAGGTGCGCGCCCACCGCGCCCGCAAGGCGAAGGCGGCCGAGGCCGCCGGGCACACGACCCTCTACGTCGACAGCTCGATGGCCGAGCCGATGCGCACGCTGCTCGCCACCGCGGCGGCCGTCGCGGCCAAGCGCCCCGCTGACGCGTCGAGCGCCGCCTGACGGGAGCGGCCCGCCGTTCCGGCGCAGCGTTCGTCAGGCCTGCGGCGCGCCGCACCGTTCGGGCACGTCGACGTCCGCGTCGAGCTCGAGCGCGGCCCGCACCTCGTCGCGCCGCCCGGCCGCGGTGAGCGCGGCCCCCGTGCCGGCGGCGCCGGCGAGGTGCTTGAGCGCGTGGCGGAGCCCCTCGAACGCGGCGCTCGACACGGCGGCTTCGGGCGAGGTGTGGTCGATGCCGAGCGCGGTCAGCGCGTCGATCACGGCACCGGCGGCGAGCTGGTCCTCCGCGACGAGCCGGGCTGCCCCGGTCTCGTCGGCGTCGCCCGCCGCGACGACCGCGACGAAGAGGCGGATGCCCCGCTCCTCCTGGAGGTCGAGGATGCGCCGCGCGACGGCCGTGCGGTTGCGGAACCCGGCCTCGAGCACGACGATCGGCTCGCCGTGCGGGTCGCGGGCGGCGTCGAGGACCGCGGCGAGCGCGGCGCCGGCCGAGCCGTCCGCACCGATCGCGGGCAGAACATCGACGACGACCGCGACGTGCGCGCCGGGGAGGATGCGTTCGGCGCCCGCCGCCCCGAGGTCGTGGCGCACCTGGTACTTGGCCTGCCCGAAGGCGTCGTTCGCGGTCATCCGACGAGGCTAACCGCGCCCGGCCCCGCCCACCGTCCTCGCCCGTCACGCCCCGTCATCCTCCCCCTTTCGCGAGTGGGTAGGTGTCGTGGGTCGAGGGCCGGCCGCACCCGCGATACCTACCCACTCGCGAAAGGGGGGGGAGGGGAGGGGGAAGCACCGCCGCCCCGCCCCCGTCCGGGGGCCGTGACCCGGCGCGGGTCGAGGGACTACTGTCCCGATATGGGGTCCACGATCGGGGCGCTGCAGCTCGCCGATTGGCGGCGCCGGGTGACCGGCCTGTACGCCGGCGTGCGCCAGCTGAGCGCCCGGAACCCCGCCGACGGGCACGAGCTCTGGCGTTCGGGCCGCGATGAGCTCTTCGCGGGGCATCCGCTCTCGCCGTTGCTGCCCGACGATCGAGCGCGCTTCACGGGGCTGACGGTGAGCCGGTACGACCCCGATTGGCGCTTCGAGCTCGAGGTGCGCCGCAAGCCCGACGACGAGGACCCGGAGCGCTTCGACGGCAACGCCGACGACCCGGCGGCCTTCGTGCGGATCGGCCGGGTGCGGGTGCCGTACCTCGGCGACCTCGCTCTCTGGCGGTTCACGGGCTACGGCGGCGGGCTGTTCCTCCCGATCCGCGATTCGCTCGCGGGAGTGCCTGGCGGCACGTTCGAGGGCGGTCGATACCTGCTCGACACCGCCAAGGGCGCCGATCTCGGCGCGGGCGCCGACGACGACTCGATCGTCGTCGACTTCAACTTCGCCTACAACCCGCCCTTCGCCTACGACCCGTCCTGGCGGGCGCCGTCGGTCGGCCGGACCAACACCGTGCACCAGGAGATCGGCGTCGGCGAGCGCTGGTCGGGTGCGCCGAGAGGATGACCGTGCCGAAGCGTCCGCCGTTCCGGGTGCCCCCGGGTTCCGCCGCGAACCCCGTCCTCGAGCAGCGGCTGCTCGACCGCCTGCTCGCGCTCGGCGTGCCGGTGGCGCTGGATGCCGGCGAGGTGCTCTTCAGCGCCGGCGACGTCGACCTCGACCTGTGGGTCGTGGAGTCCGGCAAAGTCGACATCGTACGGGAGGCGACGGCGTCGGCGCCCGCGCGGGTGATCAGCCAGTGGCATCCGGGCGAGTTCCTCGGCGAACTCGCGATGCTCTCGAACCAGGCGTCGCTCCTCACGGCCGTGGTGTCGGAGGGCGGCGTCTTCCGACGCATCCCGCACGCGGTCTTCGCGAAGCTCATGACGACGGATGGCCCGCTCTCCGATGTATTCCTCTCGACGTTCCGCGCGCGCCGGCGCCTGCTCATGGCGGCGGCCGACCGCACCGTGGAGATCATCGGCGTCGACGGCACGGGCGCCGCGATGGCGCTGCGCTCGTACTGCGCCCTCGTGGATCTGCCGCATCGCTGGCTCGACGCCGGGACGAAGCGCGGCCGGGTCGCGATCGAGGCATCCGGCGCCGACCCGGCGAAGCTGCCGATCGTGCTGACGCGCGGCAAGGTCATCGAGCACGCGACGCCGCGCAAGCTCGCCAACGCGGTCGGCCTCGCATTCAAGATCGACGGCGACCACGAATACGACCTCGTCGTGGTCGGTGCGGGGCCCGCCGGGCTGGCGGCGGGCATCTACGGGGCGTCCGAGGGGCTGTCGACGCTCGTGCTCGACGCGCTCGCGCCGGGCGGTCAGGCGGCGGCGTCCTCGCGCATCGAGAACTACCTCGGCTTCCCGCAGGGGCTCTCCGGCGACGAGCTCACCGAGCTCGGCATCGTGCAGGCGCTGAAGTTCGGCGTGCGGATGTCGTCGCCGACGGCCGTGCTGGGCCTCCGGCCGCTGCCGGGCGGACGGGTGGAGATCGACGTCGAGGGCGGGGATCCGATCCGGGCGCGCAGCGTCATCGTGGCCACCGGCGCGCGCTACCGCCGACTCCCCCTCGACGGCTGGGACGGCTTCGAGGGCGGCAGCATCTTCTTCGCGACGACCGAGCTCGAGGCGCGGGCGTGCGCCGGCGCCCCGGTCGTCGTCGTCGGCGGGGCGAACTCGGCGGGGCAGGCGGCGCTCTTCCTCGCCGACAACGGCAGCACCGTGCGGCTCGTCGTGCGCGGGCGGACCCTCGAATCGCGGATGTCGTCGTACCTCGTCGAGCGGGTCGTGGCGCACGAGCGCATCGACGTGCGGCTCGCGACGGAGGTCACCGCGCTCTACGGCGACGGGCACCTCGCCTCCGTCGATCTGTCGGTGCGGGATGCCGACGAGACCGAGCACGTGGACGCCTCCGCCCTGTTCTGCTTCGTCGGCGCGCAGCCCGGCACCTCGTGGCTGCGGGGCGTCGCGACCGACGACAGCGGCTTCCTCCTCACCGACATGGATGCCGCGGAGGCGGCCGCGGACGACCTGCTGTGGGTGGACCTCGGCCGCGGCCCGCTGCCCTTCGAGACCACGATCCCGGGCGTCTTCGCGGCCGGCGATGTACGCCACGGGTCGATGAAGCGCATCGCGGCGGCGGTCGGCGAGGGCGCGAGCGCCGTCGCGTCGGTGCATCGCGCGCTCGCGCACGGCTGACCCCCGGGCGCCCCGTCCGACGCCCGTGCCGGATGCCCGCGGCGGGCGCCCGTCGCGATGCCCGGGGCGTTCCCAGGGGCATCCGATAGAGTGGAACACGGTCCGCTTCGGCGGACCTGCGTCGTAGTCCGACTTTCCACAGGCATTCGCCCGTCGACTCAAGCGTTCATGCGGCGACCGAGGCGCGGCATTCCGCGCCCTCGCCACCACCGATCCCGCGCGTCGCGCCGCTCCGGCGCCCGCGGCATCCGAACCCGAACGGAATCCACCGTGACCCGTACTTTCGCCGAACTCGGCGTTCCCGCCCCGCTCGTCGCCGTCCTCGCGGCCGACGGCAAGACCGAGCCCTTCCCCATCCAGACCGACACCCTCCCCGACACCCTCGCCGGCCGCGACGTCCTCGGCCGCGGCAAGACCGGTTCCGGCAAGACGATCGCCTTCGTGCTGCCGATGGTCGCCCGCCTCGGCGGCGGCCTCGCCGGCGGGGGCCGTCGTCCCGGCCGCCCGCTGGCCCTCGTCCTCGCGCCGACGCGCGAGCTGGCCACCCAGATCACCGCGACGATCGAGCCCCTCGCGGCCGCCTACGGCCTGAAGGCGACGACGATCTTCGGCGGCATCAACCAGCGCCGCCAGGTCGAGGCGCTGCGCGCCGGCGTCGACATCGTCGTGGCGACCCCGGGCCGCCTCGAGGACCTCATCAACCAGGGCTACGCGCACCTCGACGCGATCGAGATCACCGTGCTCGACGAGGCCGACCACATGGCCGACCTCGGCTTCCTGCCCGTCGTCACGCGCATCCTCGACAAGACGCCGCGCGGCGGTCAGCGCCTGCTGTTCTCGGCGACCCTCGACAACGGGGTCGACCGCCTCGTCAAGCGCTACCTGCAGAACGAGGTGCTGCACTCGGTCGACGAGGCGAACTCGCCCGTCGCCGCGATGACCCACCACGTCTTCGAGGTCGCCGACACCGACGCGAAGAACGACCTCGTGAAGACCCTCGCCTCCGGCAAGGGCCGCCGCATCCTCTTCATGCGCACGAAGCACCACGCGAAGAAGCTCGCGAAGAAGCTCACCGAGCAGGGCATCCCCGCGGTCGACCTGCACGGCAACCTCTCGCAGCCCCAGCGCGACCGCAACCTCGCCGCGTTCGGCGACGGCTCGGTCAAGGTCATGGTCGCGACCGACGTCGCGGCGCGCGGCGTGCACGTCGACGACATCGAGCTCGTCATCCACGTCGACCCGCCCATGGAGCACAAGGCGTACCTGCACCGCTCGGGCCGCACCGCCCGCGCCGGTTCGGCGGGCGACGTCGTGACGATCGCGATGCCCTCGCAGATGGACGACCTGAAGAAGCTGCTGAAGAAGGCCGCGATCACCGTCGCGCCGCAGCGCGTCGCCGCCGACTCCGCCCCGGTCTCCGCGCTCGTCGGCGAGGTCGCCGCGTACGTGAAGCCGGCGCCGAAGGAAGCCCGCCCCCAGCAGGGCGGCGGCGGTCGCTCGCAGGGCGCCAACGCGCAGCGCAAGCGCGCCGCACGCGCCGAGCGCACCGGCCAGGGCGCGGCCCAGGATGCTCCGCAGCGGCGCGACC
>NZ_WSTA01000123.1 GCF_009789225.1 Agromyces seonyuensis
TGGACGGGCGGTCGCGATGCGGCCGGCGCCGAGGGCGCAGGAGCCTGGGGCTGCTGCGCAGGCGGTTGCGGCGCGGACCGCTGCGGTGCCGGCGCAGGGGCGGCGCCCGCCGCGGCCTGCTCGGCCTGGAGTCGCTCGCGCTCGCGGAGCTCACGACGGGTGAGCGGCTGCTCAGGCCAACTCGTCATTCGGCGCTCCGATACAGATGATGCTTGGAGATGTACTGGACGACCCCGTCGGGAACGAGGTACCACACCGGGTAGCCCCGGCGAACGCGTTCCCGGCAGTCGGTCGATGAGATCGCCAATGCAGGAACCTCCAACAAGTTTACGTCCCGCTTGGGAAGGTCCGACACCGAGAGGACATGTCCCGGACGACTCACAGCGACGAAATTGGCCAGTTCCCAGAGTTCGTCGGCGTTCTTCCAGTCCAGGATCTGGGCCACGGCGTCGGCGCCGGTGATGAAGAAGAGCTCCGCGTCGGGGCCGTACACGCGACGCAGATCGCGCAGCGTGTCGATCGTGTAGGTCGGTCCGTCGCGGTCGATGTCGACCCGGCTCACGGTGAAGCGGGGGTTCGACGCCGTCGCGATGACCGTCATGAGGTACCGGTGCTCGGCCTCGGTGGCCGCCGACTTGTAGGCCGGCTGCCCCGTCGGCACGAAGACGACCTCATCGAGGTCGAAGGACTGGGCCACCTCGCTCGCGGCCACCAGGTGACCGTGGTGGACGGGGTCGAACGTGCCGCCCATGATGCCGATGCGACGCGGCGCAGCGCTCGTCATGCGGTGGCCGGGTCAGTGCCCGCCGTGTCCGCCGGCAGCGTGCTCGTCGCCGTGCGCGGCCGCGTAGGCGTCGGCCTTCGCCTTGTGACGGTTCGCCACGTCGCGGTACGACAGGGTGACGACCATGAGCACGAGGAAGATGACGAGCGCCACGACGCCGTACATGTACGCCGGCATGGGGAGCTCCACGTGGCCGGCTTCAGCCAGGACGGCGGCGGTGTTCAGCATGATTCGTGGATCCTCCGTGTTCGTGCGAGTGCTTTCGGAAGTCTACCCTCATGGAGCCCTCCGGGATCGGCAGGCCGTCAGCCGCGGGCGTGGCCGCTGCCCCGCACGATCCACTTCGTGCTCGTGAGTTCCGGCAGCCCCATGGGCCCCCGGGAGTGCAGCTTCTGGGTCGAAATGCCGACCTCGGCGCCGAATCCGAACTCGCCGCCGTCGGTGAACCGGGTCGACGCGTTCACCATGACCGCAGCGGCGTCGACCTCGGCGAGGAAGCGCTCGGCGCTCGCGACCTCCTCGGTGATGATCGATTCGGTGTGCTTCGTCGAATAGCGCCGGATGTGCGCGAGGGCGCCGTCGAGGTCGTCGACGACCGCGATCGAGAGTTCCAGGGCCATGTGCTCGGTCGCGAAGTCCTCGTCGGTCGCCTCGGGCAGATCCGGACGCAGCTCGCGCACGCGCGCGTCGCCGCGCACGACCACTCCGGATGCCTCGAGGCGGCCGATCACGGACGGCAGGAGTCGTGCTGCGGCGTCGCGGTGCACGAGCACCGTCTCGAGCGCGTTGCACACGCTCGGTCGCTGCGTCTTCGAGTTGTGGACGAGGTCGACGGACCAGTCCTCCCGGGCCGACGCGTCGAGGAACATGTGCACGACACCCGCGCCCGTCTCGATCACGGGGACCGTGGATTCGGCGACGACGGCCTGGATGAGCCCGGCGCTGCCGCGCGGGATGAGCACGTCGACGTAGTCGCGCGCCCGCATGAGGTGCTGCGCCCCCGCACGGCCGAAGTCGTCGACCGTCGCGATCGCCGCTCCCGGCAGACCGGCGGCCTCGAGCGCGCTGCGGAGGAGATCGACGAGGACGCCGTTCGTGTGCTCGGCGGCGGTGCCGCCGCGCAGGACCGCGGCGTTGCCGCTCTTCAACGCGAGCGCGGCGATGTCGACGGTCACGTTGGGCCGCGCCTCGTAGATCGCGCCCACGACGCCGAGCGGGACCCGCTGCTGCTCGATGCGGAGCCCGTTGGGCAGCCGTCGTCCTTGCACGAGTTCGCCGACGGGGTCGGGCAGTGCGACGAGCTCGAGCACCGCCTGGGCGAGGGCGTCGATACGAACGGCGTCGAGGCGGAGTCGGTCGAGGAGTCCGTCGGAGAGTCCGCTCGCGCGCCCGGCGGCGAGGTCCTGCTCGTTCGCGGCGACGATCGCCGGCACGTGCTCCCGGAGCGTCTGCGCGATCTGCGCGAGCGCGGCATCCTTCTCGGCGGTCGTCGCCCGCGCGAGGGCGCGCGAGGCGTCCTTCGCGGCGGCGAGCCGCTCATCGAGCACGGCGGTGTCCAGCACGGTCGTCATGCGTGCGATTCTACGACCGCCGATCCGGCGGCCGACCCGTGTGACGGCGGCTACTCCCCCGGGTGCGCGGCGTGCGGCGCGGGGGCGCCGAGGCCGTGCGGGGCCGCGGAGAGGGCGAGCGCGATGGGCGAGGGTTCGAACCACGTGCCGAGTTCGCCGCCCGAGAGCGCCTCCCCGACGAGCGCCGTCGCGGTGACGAGGACCGCTGTACCGCCCTGGGCGGCCAGCCGAGCGGCCGAGACCTTCGTCTCGGCTCCGCCGGTGCCGACGCCGGCCCGGCCGATGGAGCCGATCTCGACGCCCGCGAGCTCGTCGCCGAACGGCACCTCCGCGATGCGCTCCGCGCCCGGCAGGTGCGGCGGCCGCGTGTAGAGCGCGTCGACGTCGCTCAGCAGCACGAGCAGGTCGGCGTGCACGAGCCGCGCGACGAGCGCGGCGAGCCGGTCGTTGTCGCCGAAGCGGATCTCGTGCGTCGCGACGGTGTCGTTCTCGTTCACGATCGGCAGGATGCGGAGGCCGAGCAGGCGCTCCATGGCCCGCTGGGCGTTCTGCCGGTTGGTCGCGTCCTCCATGTCGCCCGCCGTCAGCAGCACCTGGCCGGCCACGATGGCGTGCCGGTCGAGGGACTGCTGGTAGCGGTGGACGAGGACGCTCTGCCCGACGGAGGCCGCGGCCTGCTGGGTCGCGAGGTCGGTGGGGCGGCCCTCGAGGTCGAGGAACGGCAGGCCCGTGGCGATGGCGCCGCTCGAGACGAGCACCAGTTCCACGCCGCGCCCGTAGGCTGCGGCGAGGGCGTCGACGAGCACGTCGATCTGTCCGACGTTCGGCCCCGAGATCGAGGAGGAGCCGACCTTCACGACGACGCGGCGTGCGTCGCGCACCGCCGTGCGGAGGGAAGCGGTCACTCCTGCCCCTCGGAAGCGGTCGTGTCGTCGGCAGCGGGGTCCTCGGTCCAGAGGCCGGCCTCGCGCTCGCGCTGGAGCTCCGCGCGGGCTTCGGCCTTGGCATCCATGCGCTCGTAGTACTCGGCACGGCGCTCGGCACGGCTCGCACGACGGTTCTCGTCGAGACGGGCATCCGTGCCGCGCGGGGCGGTGACGAGCTCGGCGGTCGAGGTGAGCGTCGGCTCCCAATCGAAGACGACGCCCTGGCCGACGCCGATGACGACGGTCGAACCGGCGACGGCGCCCGCGCGGACCAGTGCGTCCTCGACGCCGAGGCGCGCGAGGCGGTCGGCGAGGAAGCCGACGGCCTCGTCGTTGGCGAAGTCGGTCTGCATGACCCAGCGCTCGGGCTTGCCGCCCACGACGCGGTAGACGGGCCCGTACGTGCCGCCCTCGACCTTGACGACGAAGTCGGACTCGTCGACGGCTTTCGGACGCAGCACGATGCGCGGCTTCTCGTCCTCGACGGCGGCCTCGCGGCGCTCCTGCTCGACGATCGCGCCGAGGGCGTAGCCGAGCTCGCGGAGGCCCTCGTGGCTGACCGTGGAGATCTCGAAGACCTGCATGCCCTGCGCCTCGAACTCGGGACGCACGAACTCGGCGAGCTCGCGGCCCTCGGGGACGTCGATCTTGTTGAGCGCGACGAGCTGCGGGCGCTCCAGCAGCGGCACCTGGCCCTCGGGCACGGGGTAGGCGGCGAGCTCGGCGCGGATGACCTCGAAGTCGCTCAGCGGGTCGCGGCCCGGCTCGAGCGTGGCGCAGTCGATGACGTGCAGGAGCGCGGAGCAGCGCTCGACGTGGCGGAGGAACTCGAGGCCGAGGCCCTTGCCCTCCGAGGCGCCCTCGATGAGGCCGGGGACGTCGGCGACGGTGAAACGGGCGTCGCCCGCCTGCACCACACCGAGGTTCGGGTGGAGCGTCGTGAACGGGTAGTCGGCGATCTTCGGCTTCGCCGCCGACATCGCGGCGATGAGGCTCGACTTGCCGGCCGACGGATACCCGACGAATGCGACGTCGGCCATGGTCTTCAGCTCGAGGACGACGTCGCCCTCGAAGCCGAGCGTGCCGAGGAGCGCGAAGCCGGGGGCCTTGCGCTTGGTGGTCGAGAGGGCCGCGTTGCCGAGGCCGCCCTGGCCGCCGGGGCCGACGACGAAGCGCATGCCGGGCACGGAGAGGTCGACGAGCTCGGTGCCGTCGGGGTCCTTCACGACCGTGCCGACGGGCACCGGGAGCTCGACGAGCTCGCCGGTCGAGCCGGCGCGGTTGTCGCCCTGGCCGGGCTGGCCGTTCGGCGAGGTGCGGTGGGGCCGGCGGTGGTAGCCGAGCAACGTCGTCGTCTGCGGGTCGGCCACGAGCACGATGTCGCCGCCGTCGCCGCCGTTGCCGCCGTCGGGGCCCGCGAGCGGCTTGAACTTCTCGCGGCGCACCGAGACGCAGCCGTCCCCGCCGTGTCCGGCGCGCAGGTGCAGGACGACCTCGTCGACGAAGCTCACCATGCGGTCTTCGACCTCTCGTTCGTGGGATCGATCCGAACCCCGTGATGCGGATCCGACCGGACCCTGGAAACACGTGAGGGCGAGCCGAAGCCCGCCCTCACGAGATGAACCGGATTATTCGCCGGCGACGATGTTGACGACCTTGCGGCCGCCCTTGGCGCCGAACTGCACCGAGCCCGCCGCGAGGGCGAACAGCGTGTCGTCGCCGCCACGACCGACGTTGACGCCGGGGTGGAAGTGCGTGCCGCGCTGGCGGACGATGATCTCGCCGGCCTTCACGACCTCGCCGCCGAAGCGCTTCACGCCGAGGCGCTGCGCGTTGGAGTCACGACCGTTGCGAGTGGAGCTCGCACCCTTCTTGTGTGCCATTAGCTGTTCTCTCCCTGGCGCTTACTTGATGCCGGTGATCTTGACGCGCGTGAGCTCCTGACGGTGGCCCTGACGCTTCTTGTAGCCGGTCTTGTTCTTGTACTTCTGGATGATGATCTTCGGACCGCGCAGGTCGTTGAGGACCTCGGCCGTGACCGTGACCTTCGCCAGGCTCTTGGCGTCGGAGGTGATCTTGTCACCGTCGACGAGGAGCACCGGGGTCAGCGTGACGTTCCCGTTCTCGTCGGCCGCGATCCGGTCCATCGTCACGACGGTGCCGACTTCGACCTTCTCCTGGCGGCCGCCGGCGCGCACAACTGCGTAAACCACTTACTCGTACCTCACTCCGGGGAGCCCGATCCGGGCCCCGACTGTCTGGATGGATGTCACTGCGCAGCACGCCCCAGCGGGAAGAAAGGGTCGTTCTCGACAGAAAACCTTGGCAGCGAAGGGATAAGCAACGCACACCAGCGACCGAGTTTACCCGAGGTTCCTGAGGGAATCAAACGACCGGCCGCTCGGCGTGGCGCGCGCATCCCGTCGAGGCGCGCGCCGACGCGCTGCCCCGCGCCTAGACTCTCGGCCATGACCGTGCTGATCGACGACCCGATGTGGCCCAAGCACGGCACGGTCTGGGCGCATCTCGTGAGCGACGAGTCGATCGAGGAGCTCGTCGCGTTCGCGGACGCCGCGGACCTCCCCCGCCGCGCCTTCGACCTCGACCACTACGACGTGCCCGTCGAACGCTGGGACGACCTGGTCGCGCGGGGCGCCGTGCCCGTCGACGGGCGCGAGCTCGTGCGACGACTGCGCGCGAGCGGACTGCGCGTCACCTCGAAGCAGCGGCACGGCCGCTGACGGCCGACGCCCAGCCGCACCGCGAGGGCGCGACCGGGCGTCGGGGAAACCGATTCACTCCGCCGGGGCGTCCTCGCCGGCACGGCGGATGACGGGGGCGTCGCCCGAGCCGGACACCGCGCCCGTCGAGACGCGACGGCTGCGGCCCCGGGAAGCGCGACCGGTGCCGGGCTCCTTCGGCGCCGGCAGGGCGTCGAGCACCGAGTCGAGCAGCGCGTTCGCGTCGAACGCCGGAACCGGACGCTCGCGAACCGGCGCCTCCGGGAGTTCGATGACGGGGACGGCGGCGTCGTCGGGCGTCTCCGCGACCTCCGCCTCGGCGGACTCGGCATCGCTCGACCCGGCCTCCGCCGCATCCACGAGGTCGGCCTCGACGGACGCCTGCGCGGCCTCGGCGACGGTCTCCGCGGGCTGCACGGACGCGCCCGCCGCCTCAGCGGCGGTCGTCTCGACCTCGGCGGCCTCCGCCGCCTCGCTCGCCTGCTGCTCCGACGTCTCGCCCTGCGGACGCTCGGACTGGCCGCCGCGGCGACGACGGCCGCCTCGGCGACGGGACCGGCCCTCGCGGGGCTGGCCGTCGACCTGCTCGCCGTTCGCGGTCTCGGACGCGGCGGCGTCGGGCGAGATGACCTGGACGGGCGCCGTGCGAGGCGAGCCGTCGTGGTGGATGGTGCTCGCCGCGACCTGCGCCAGGCCCGCCTTCACGTTGTCGGTGATCGCGTGCGTCGAGGACGTCGTCGCTGCGGGCTCGCGCGGCGCCTGTGGCTGCTGGCGCTCCCCGCCCTGGCCGCCGCCGCGACGGCTGCGACGCTCGGTCTGCGGCTGCTGCGGGGCGCGGTGCTTGAAGACCGGCTCGTGGTGGACGACGATGCCGCGGCCGGCGCACACGTCGCACGGCTCGCTGAAGGACTCGAGCAGGCCGAGTCCGAGCTTCTTGCGGGTCATCTGCACGAGTCCGAGCGAGGTGACCTCGGCGACCTGGTGCTTCGTGCGGTCGCGCGAGAGGCATTCGACGAAGCGGCGCAGCACGAGGTCGCGGTTGGACTCGAGGACCATGTCGATGAAGTCGACGACGATGATGCCGCCGATGTCGCGCAGACGCAGCTGCCGCACGATCTCCTCGGCCGCCTCGAGGTTGTTCTTCGTGACGGTCTCCTCGAGGTTGCCGCCGGAGCCGACGAACTTGCCCGTGTTGACGTCGACGACGGTCATCGCCTCGGTGCGGTCGATGACGAGCGAACCACCGGAGGGCAGCCAGACCTTGCGGTCGAGGGCCTTCTCGATCTGCTCGGAGATCCGGAACGCGTCGAACGAGTCGCCCTCGCCGGAGAACGCCTCGATGCGCTCGAGCAGGTCGGGCGCGACGGCGCCGACGTAGCGCTCGATCGTCTTGCGCGCTTCCTCGCCCTCGATGACCATGCGGTGGAAGTCCTCGTTGAAGACGTCGCGCACGATCTTGATGAGCAGGTCCGGCTCGGAGTGCAGCAACGTCGGCGCCTGAGCCTTCTGGATCTGCGTCTGCACGTCGGCCCACTGGGCGATGAGGCGCTGCACGTCGAGCGTGAGCTGCTCTTCGGTGGCGCCCTCGGCGGCCGTGCGGACGATGACGCCCTGGTTCTCCGGGAGCACCTCCTTCAGGATCTTCTTCAGGCGGGCGCGCTCGGTGTCGGGCAGCTTGCGGCTGATGCCGTTCATCGAGCCGTTCGGCACGTACACGAGGTAGCGGCCGGGCAGCGAGATCTGGCTCGTGAGACGTGCGCCCTTGTGGCCGACCGGGTCCTTCGTGACCTGGACGAGCACGCGGTCGCCGGGCTTCAGCGCCAGCTCGATGCGGCGGGGCTGGTTCTTCTCGCCCTCCGCCGCGGCGGCATCCCAGTCGACCTCGCCGGAGTAGAGGACGGCGTTTCGGCCGCGGCCGATGTCGATGAACGCCGCCTCCATGGAGGGCAGGACGTTCTGGACGCGGCCGAGGTAGACGTTGCCGATGAGGGACGCGTCCTGGTTGCGGGCGACGTAGTGCTCGACGAGCACCCCGTCCTCCAGCACGCCGATCTGGATGCGTCCGGCCTTCTGGCGCACGATCATGGCGCGGTCGACGGACTCGCGTCGGGCGAGGAACTCGGCCTCGGTGATGACCGCACGGCGGCGGCCCGCGTCGCGCCCGTCGCGACGGCGCTGCTTCTTCGCCTCGAGGCGCGTGGAGCCCTTGACCTTCTGGGGCTCGGTGATGAGCTCGACCTCGCGGGGCTTGCGCACCTTGACGACCGTGTTCGCGGGCTGCTCGCCCGCGGGGGCGTCCTCCCCGGACCGGCGGCGCGCGCGACGGCGCACGCTCGAGCGGCTCGGAGTCTCGTCCTCCGCGTGCTCCTCCTCGGCCTGGCGCGGGCGCGGCGGCAGCGCGTCGAGCACCGGGGGCGCGTGGAAGATCAGGGACGTGGTCGAGAGCACCGTCGGAATGGGCGACGCGGGCGCGGCCTCGCCCGCGGCCTCCTGCTCGGGCTCCGGCTCGCCGATCTCGGCGGATGCCTCGGCGGCCGCATCGACCGTCTCCGCGGCGGGCGCATCCGCGGCCGGCACGGCTTCCGCGGGCGCAGCATCCTGCGGCGCCGCGGCCGTCGGTTCGGCCTGCTCGGGCGCCGCCGCGTCGGCCGGAG